>JBBSAZ010000076.1:0-9193 GCA_038251755.1 Caulobacterales bacterium | reverse complement strand
GCGTTTCAGGGCGCGGAAAACGAAACGCATCGGACTAATAGCCCGGAGCGCAGGAAGGGATGCAGACATCGGCGAACCGGCCAGCTGCGCCGCCAGAATAGCGGCGGCCCAAGGCGCCCAGGTAAAACCCCGTGCCCCGTAGCCGCTTGCGACATACACACCCGGCATGAGAGGGGCGTCCGCTTCCACGGTCCGCCCCTTTTTCAAAGGCGCAAACATCTCGAGCGCGGCAGCATGATCCGGCACGGCGCCTATCAGCGGCAACCGGTCCGGCGTCGTCGCCCGCAAGCTGGCGCGCGAGTGCACGGACGCCGACCGGGCGTCTCCCATCCAGTAGGGAGACAAGACCTCAAGACCAGCGAGGTTTTCGGCGCGCGCGACATCTGTGCCGCCGTCCGCATAAGCCGGCCCGGACGGCGCGAAAGTTGCGCCCCAGAGCCTCTGCCGCCCAAGCGCCAGCGCGTAGCTGCCTGAGGCCGCCGCTGACGGCGGCGCCATGACGGGCGTCTCGATAAAATCAACCTGCCCCAGCCGTGCCTCCAGCGGAAGGAACGGCGCCAAGGCTGCCGCGGCCATACCATTCGCGAGAATGATCGCGTCAAACTTCCGTCCGTTGACGGATCGTTCGTGCAGATCAACGACAGGCTCGGCGCCAAAATGTCCGATTGCACCGTCAAGCAGCCTGGCCACCAGGGGCGCCGGGCGCAGGATCAAAGCACGCTTGTGCAGCAGCCCGCCGGCGCGCAACGCTTCCAGATCTTCCAGCGGAAGCGGCGGATCGGCGAGCAATTTTTCGAAACGGACGCGCTCCGTCTCGTTGCGCGGAGACTGGCGCACATCTGTTTCCTCAGCCTCCGGCAGATCGCGGTAGACATCACGTGCGGCAAGGTAGGCATCGATCAGCAGGCCCGCTTCGACCGTGTCGCCCGCATCAAGGCGCGGCATCAACAACGCGAGCGGGTTGCCGCTGGCGCCGGCCGCGGGCCCGGGCGCCGGGTCGAATACTTCCGCAGCGATGCCCCGGCGCTTCAGCGCGTGTGCCAAGGCTGCGCCTGCGATGCCGGCACCGAGGATGGCCACACGGGCGGGAAGACCGGCGGGTGCGCGGAGTCCGAACGTATCCGACGCCGCAAACGGCGCTTGCGCCAGCCGCGCCTCCAACCGTTCGCGCTTGCGGCCGTGGCCTTCCGCCTTCGACACGTCGAAGCCCGCATCTGAAAGCCCCCGCCGCACGGCGCCTGCCACTGTAAATGTTCCCAACCGGGCGCCCGGCGCCGACCGCGCGGCGAGACCGGGATAGAGGCTTGTCTGCCACATATCTTCATTTTTCGCCGGGCTGAACCCATCGAGGAACCAGGCGTCTGCCTTGAAGGCGCTCTGCGCCAGTGTTTCCTTGATATCGCCGAGGTGCAGGACCAGGTGCACGCCGTCTTCCGAAAACACGATACTCCGTACACCGCGTACCGGCCCCGGCCAGCGCGCCGTCAGCGCGTCCGCGAGATCGGCGAGCTCCGGCCAGGCAGACAGCGCGCGGCGCGCATCTTCGCAGTGCAGCGGATAGGCTTCAAAACTGACGAAGGTGAGCTGCGCGTCCGGTATCGGCCGGTGGGCGCGCCAGAGCTGCCAGAGCGCGAGGAAATTGAGGGCGGTGCCGAAACCCGTCTCCGCTACGGTGAATTGGCTTCGTCCGCCCCAGGCTTCCGGCAAACCGCAGCCTTTCAGGAAAACCGCCCGCGTTTCGGCGAGCCCGTCCTGAGCCGAGAAATAGACATCGCCGTGCCGGCGCGCATGCGGCGCGCCGTCTTCCGTCCAGTCGAGTTCGGGGTGCAGAAGCAGTCGGGACATTGCGCCGAAGTAACCCGCTCGCGGTGTCTTGAGTAGGGGGTAAGCGCGGAACCCCTCCGGCGCATCTGCGTTGTTGTAGTGTCCGCAAATCATGCGGCGCAACAGAAAGGAAATTCCTCATGGACAAGGAACATCTGAAGGGCGAAGCCAAAAAGGCTGAAGGCCACATCAAAGAAGGCGCCGGCAAACTGACCGGCAACAAGAAACTGGAAGCCGAAGGCAAGATGAATCAGGCCGAAGGCGAAATCCGGAAGAAAGTTGGCGACGTGAAGGACGGTGTCCGCAAGGCCGACGACGACCGGAAGTAACAGACTGCGGGCGACCGGGGCTGGGGCCCTTGCCTGCATAAGTGCTATCGCCGCGTGGCCATTGCACTTTGTTGCCGCCCGCTCCACTTTCGTGGCATTGAGCCCGAAAGTGGAGTCTGGCATGAGCGAAATTGTTGTCACCCGCGAAGAAGGTCCCTCGGGCGGCCGCTACCTTACCACCATTGAAGGCCACACCGCCGAAATGACCTATTCGAAGGCGGGCGCCACGCGCATTATCATCGATCACACTGGTGTGCCGGATGCGCTGCGTGGCAAAGGCGCGGGCCAGGCCTTGGTCAAACGCGCGGTGGAGGACGCCCGCGCAGGCGGGATCAAGATCATCCCCCTCTGCCCCTTCGCCAAGGCGCAGATCGAGAAACACCCTGAATGGCAGGACGTTCTTGCATGACCCCCGGCATTCAGCATGATGCCACCCATCAGCGGTACTTCATCCTTATCGACGGCGTCGAGGCCTACCTCACCTATGAGCGCCCGAAGCCCGGCCACCGGCATATCATGCACACAATCGTACCGGACGCGCTCGCTGGGCGCGGCCTTGGCAAGCAGCTCGTGATGCGCATCATGACCGATATCATGGTGGAGAAGGAGACGGTCTCCTCCTCCTGCTGGTTTGCAAGCGGACTGATCGACAAGACCCCGGAATGGGCCGGACTCAGCACATGACGGCCCTTCCCTTCTGGAAGACCAAACGGCTCGACCAGATGGACGAGGCCGAATGGGAATCGCTGTGCGATGGCTGCGCGAAGTGCTGCCTCCTCAAGCTTGAAGACGAGGACACCGGCGATATCGCCTATACCAAGCTGCACTGCCGGTTGCTGGACGCCGGCACCTGCCAGTGTTCGGACTATGCCAACCGCAAGCTGCATGTGCCCGACTGCGTGAAGCTGACGCCGGCCGGCATTGAGGAAATCCGCTGGATGCCCTCGACCTGCGCCTACCGTCTCGTCAACGAGGGCAAGGACTTGCCCGAATGGCATCACCTGCGCTGCGGCGACCGCGAGCGGGTCCATACCGAGGGCCACTCCGTCCGTGGCAGGACTGTTTCGGAGGAAACCGTGTTCGACGAAGACCAGGAAGACTGGATCGTCGATTGGGAAGGCAACGAACCCTAAAGCGGCGTATCGACCGGTTTCAGTGGCTTTGGCGCAGTAGGTCCATGAGCCAGGAAGGGATCCGTTGACCAGCGCACCAGCTGCGCGGCGCTGTCGTCGGCGACCCAGCGATAGGCCCGCGCGGCGAGATTGTCTGACTTCACCCAGCTACCTTCCCGGAAAGAGTAGTAGAGAATACTCAGGCTGAGCGCAGCCAGCGTAGACCACACCACACGCGGCGGATCAGGCAGCATTGCGGGATCCTGAAGTTGGACAGCGTAGAGCAGGATATTGCCGAAGCAGAACGTGAACAGGCTCGTCTGCCCAAAGATCATCCAGAAGGACTTCGCACCGAGGCCGGCCATTCGGCGGAGCGCGCTGAACACTTCGATGTAGACGATGGCCGCCGTGCATCCGAACAGGAGGTAAAGCGGGTGATTAGAGTTGCGCAGCGTTATCCGTTCGATCGGCTCAAGCAGGTTATGGCCGCCGGCTATGATCCAGATCGCGGTGGCCGCAAGCATCGCAAGGAATCCAGCGCGCAGCATCCAGCCCGGCCCTGACAGCAGAAACTCCTGTCCCGGACGGCTCTGCCAGATGCGGCCCAGCACCATGCCGAAGACCACGAAGCCGAGGCCATGCATGACCGAAGGCCCGGTATGCCCCATATACTTCCCGCCATACAGAAAGGCAGACAGCGTTTCGGATCCGGCGAAGCCTTGTATAGGCGGAAGCTGCGAGACCAGCGGGAACGCCGCCTGAATGGCGAGACAGACCGCAACCAGCGGCCAAATTCCGTGGCGCACGCTGACGGCCACAAGCACAGGCGCCGCCAGCAACAGTGCGGCGTAGAATTTCAGGATGTCCGTGAACGGCGTGTCGCCCAGGAACAGGGCGCATCGGATGAAGTACGTGAACGGCAGACCGGCTGCCAGGCACATCGCGGCGCAAGTCAGCGTATAGAGCGCCCAGCATTGGACCGCGCGGGTCAGCAGCCGCTGCACGATTTCTCTCTGGCGCCCGCTGGCAAACTGGCGGGCATAGACCAGCTGCAGCATGCAACCGAACAGGCAGAAGAACACCGGCGGCGAGATCGCCAGAAAAAAGCGAAGCGTTGCAACCGCAGCGCCATCCTGCACGGTGGCGCCCATCAGCGCATGCCCGAGGATCACGAAAATGATCGCGATCGATCGGGCGAGGTCTATGTCCAGATAACGCACGCGTCTCTCACCCTACGCTTCTACGCCAGACGCCAAGCAATTAACGCACCAACCCGCAAAAGGCCCGAGTCTGCAGCGCTTCAACCCGCGCTTAAGGTTAACGGTCCATGCTCGGGACATGGACGTCCTGCCCGCCTTTCTCTCGCATCTCGGCAACGAGCGCCGCATGGCGGCCAAGACGGTCGAGGCCTATGGCTCGGACCTCGCAATGTTCTTCGGGTTCCTGCGCCTGCACCTGGGCACCGAGCCCAGCCTCAAGGCGCTCGCCGGCCTCAAGGCGCGCGACATCCGCGCCTATCTCGCCGCGCGCCGCCGGGACGGCCTCTCGGATGCCTCGATTGCCCGGCTGCTCTCTTCGATCAAGGCGCTCTACCGATGGATGAGCCGCGCGCACGGGATCGAGAATGCAGAGATCGGTTACCTGCAGGGCCCCCGCCGAGCGCCGCGCCTGCCCCGCCCGGTTTCGGTGGAGGCTGCGAAGGACATTCTGCACGAGGCCGAGACCGAGCCTGACGCCGAGCCCTGGATCGCCGCGCGCGACCTCGCCGTGCTCTCCCTGCTCTATGGCGGGGGCCTGCGTATCTCCGAAGCGCTCAGCCTGTCCGGCGCTGATCTGCCCGCCCCCGAACGCCTGCGCGTCTCCGGCAAGGGCGGCAAGGTGCGTCTCGTTCCGCTGATCGCGCCAGTCCGCGACGCCATCAATGACTATGGCAAGCTCTGCCCCTACGCCCTGACAAAGAGCGGCGCGCTGTTCCGCGGGGCCAAAGGCGGCCCCCTCAGTCCACGGATCATCCAGGGGAGAATGCAGATGCTGCGCGGCCTGCTCGGCCTGCCCGAAACTGCCACGCCGCATGCCTTGCGCCACGCCTTCGCGACGCATCTTCTTGCCAATGGCGCAGACCTGCGCGCGATCCAGACCCTGCTGGGCCACGCTTCGCTCTCGACGACGCAGGTGTATACGGGCGTAGATTCCAGCCGCTTGCGTGCCGTGCACGCCGCCGCCCATCCGCGCGCCTGAACTCAGGGGCTGATCGCGGCCGTGATGGCATCCGCCAGCAGGCGGCCGCCCGGTGTCAGGCGAAGTTCCGCGCCTTCCAGTACAGCCCAGCCCTTGTCGGCAAACACCGCAATCTTGTCGCGCGGCACGGGCGTTCCCGATACCACTTCGACGCGCCGGAGGTCCACGCCTTCGCCTGCGCGCAGGCCCATCGCGAGAAGTTCGCGCGCGACCTCCAGCGGCTCCAGCCGCGCCGCATCGCCCCAGCCGCTCTGCAGCGCCTGCACGTTCGCGATGTAAGCTTCCGGCCGCCGTTCCGCTTCGCTGGCATACCGTCCGCCGCCGACCGAGATGCGGCCATGCGCGCCGGGGCCGACACCCATACAGTCCCCCCCCCGCCAAAAGGTCAGGTTGTGCCGGGACTGGTGCGCCGGCGAAGCGGCATGGTTCGACACTTCATAGGCGGGCAGACCCGCCGCTGCCGTCACGCTCTGTGTGAGTTCATACAGATCCGCCTGCGCATCATCACCCATCGGCGAGATATCGCCGCGCGCTGCTGCCAGACCAAACGGCGTCTTCGCCTCGAAGGTCAACTCGTACAGAGACAGATGCGGCGCGCCGAGGGCAAGCGCATCTTTCAGTTCGGCTTCCCAGCTCGCCGGGCTCTGGCCCGGGCGCGCGTAAATCAGATCAATGGAAACCGAAGGAAACACTTTCAGCGCCCGGTTCACCGCTTCCACCGCCGAGACGGCATCATGATCGCGCCCGAGAAAGGCAAGCGAGGCATCGCGCAGGGACTGCACGCCAATCGACAGGCGCGTTACCCCTGCGCGCTGCAGTCCGAGAAGATCCGCCCGCAGAACATCATTCGGATTGGCCTCCAGCGTGATCTCGGCGCCGCGCTTGATGCCGAACGCGTCGGACGCAGCCAACAGGATCGTGCCCAGCTCGTCCGGGCGCAGCAGCGCCGGGGTGCCGCCGCCGAAGTAGACCGAGTCGAGCCCGCCATGCTGCGGCAAGCGCGGGCGGTGGGCATGGATATCCGCCGCGATGGCATCGACCAGCGGTCCGCTGGCGCGGTCCTTGGCAGCATAGACGTTGAAGTCGCAATACGGGCAGATGCGCGCGCAGTACGGCCAGTGCACGTACAGGCCAAAGCCGAAATGCGGTCCGAAAGGTGCGGGGGCAGCGGTCATGCCAGCAGAGACGCGCGGAGTTTGCGAACGGCGTCGGCCCGATGGCTCATCGCGTGTTTGCGGTCAGGGTCCATTTCGCCAAAGGTCAGCGTCTCGCCCGTCGCCACGAAAACCGGATCATAGCCGAAGCCCTGCGTCCCGCGCGGCGGCCAGACGAGCTGTCCGTGCACTTCGCCCTCGAACACCGCTTCCTGCCCATCCGGCCAGGCGACCGCCAGCGCGCAGACGAATTTGGCAGACCGGTCGGATGACCCGCTGCCCTGCAAAGCGTCTTCGACCCGCTGCATGGCACGGTAAAAGTCACGCGGCTCGCCTGCCCAGCGTGCCGAATAGATACCCGGCTCGCCGCCCAGGGCTGTCACGGCGAGTCCGGAATCGTCCGACAGGGCCGGCAGACCCGACGCCTTCATCGCCGCACGGGCCTTGAGCAGCGCATTTCCCGCAAAAGTTGTCTCCGTCTCCTCCGGCTCGTCCAGCGCCAGATCGATCGCGGAGACCACCTTGAAGCCGTGCGGCTCGAACAGAGCCTTCAGTTCTTCGACCTTGCCTGCGTTGTGAGTGGCCGCCAGAAGCGGTCCGGGGGCGAGTCGTGGGGGCGATTCGGCGGATCGGGCGGCCATATTGGCTCCATTCTTGCGTTGTGCGCGAACTCATATATCGTTATTCGGTAAAACTGGGACAATGCCCGCGCTGAGTCCCGCTTCATCAACCATCAAGGATAGAGGGTGAAAAGACTAGGCATGGCGAGCACCGGACGAAACTCCATGGCAGAAATCATGACTGTGCTGGTCACGGTTGCCATGTGGATCGTGGGCGCCATGGGCGTCATCGGCATCCCTGTCCTGGCCATCGGCCTGATGGCCAGCCTGTCCGGCGGCAGCACCGAAGTTTCCGGCATCAAGGCGTTGGCAGACGGCGTCATGCCAGGCCAACTCGTGATCGGGCTGGTCGGACTGGCCGTGATCGTGCCCGGCGTGATCTTCATCTGCCTCCAGCTACGCCGCATCCTGCTGACGCTCGCGGACGGCGATCCCTTCGTTCCGGAAAATGCCAGACGCCTGTCGCGCGTCGGCATAGCGATTGCGGCGATGGAACTCATTCGTATCGCGACGGTTATGGTGGTGTCGACCATGCCCACCCTTGTCGGTGATGAGCCGCCACGCCTGTCGACTCAGTTCATACTGTGGATTTCGGTTGCCGCGCTGTTCGTGCTTTCCCAAGTTTTCCGTGAAGGCACCCGCCTGCGCGATGAAGAAAAAATGACGATCTGAGGAGCGCCATCAACCCATGACCATCCGCGTGACCCTCGACCGCGTGCTGCTGGAGCGGCGCATGTCCCTGACCGAATTGTCAGAACGTGTCGGCGTAACCCTCGCCAATCTCTCCATCCTGAAAACCGGCAAGGCCAAGGCGATCCGCTTCTCCACGCTCGAAGCCCTTTGCCGCGAACTGAAATGCCAGCCCGGCGACATCCTCGTGTTCGACACCCAAGACGAAGAAGGCCAGCGCCGCGTCGCGGCCGAATAGTTTCTTCTTCCACTCCAGAGAAAATAAAGGCATCCTGCCGGAGCAACTTCTGATGCCCGGAAAGGACTATGGCCAAGTCACCGGAACACGAAATCTCTCCGCTGGACCGCCTCCGCCGCGCCGTGAGCGTGGCGACTGACTTGCCGCAAATCCAGTTTTGCATGGAATCCTACGCACCCAGCGTCCGCATCAAGATGCTGAGCTACAATCATTATCCCCCGGTCGGCGCCGTCGATTTTGGTCCGGACATCCGGGTCTACAATTTCGGCTGGCCCGCCAGCTGGGTCGAGACCTACTGGAAGTCGGACTACATCCATATCGACCCTGTGCCCCGCATCGCCGCACGCCGCACGCTGCCCTTCTGGTGGTCAGAGGTCGAGAAAATGGCGACGCTCGATGCCGAGGAACGCGCCTATATCGAAAACATCCGGGCCCAGCGTTTCGGGCCGGGACTGGCCATCCCGGTGTTCGGCCCCAACGGGCGCAACGGCGATTATGCCGCCGGCATCGGCAACGATGCGCCCCTGCTGGACGAGCGGGAGATCGCCGAACTTCACGCCGCCTGCCAGTTGGCGCATCTTCGTTGCTGTGACCTGATCCTCGCGGCGCAGACCGAACAGGTGAGCCTGTCCGAACGCGAACGTCAGATCCTCGGCTATATTGTTCGCGGCCATTCCAACCTGATGATCGCGGCCAAGCTCAACATTTCCGCCAATACCGTGGACACGTATGTCCGGCGCTGTTTCGACAAGCTGGACGTGCGTGACCGGGTGACCGCCGGCCTGCGGGGCCTGGCCCTCGGCCTGGTCGCCTGACGGACAGGATGCCGCAGGCAAATGTAACCGGTGTCATGGATTCCCGTGGCAAGGGATTTCCGCGCAGCGGTTACCCCGCGCCACATGAACTGGATACATATCATCAACGAAGAACTGCCGCGCTTGCGGCTCTTCGCGTCAGCGGCCCTTGGTGGCCCGGCTGAAGGCGATCT
>JBBSAZ010000075.1:0-9215 GCA_038251755.1 Caulobacterales bacterium | reverse complement strand
TTTGCGTTAACCTCAAGCCGCACCTTGACCCGGTGTCCGCCGGGGGCGCGCAAGGTCATGGTCTGGCCATCATTGAAACGCATGTGTACAACACCTGTCAGGTCGTCTGCGACCCACACCATTTGAGGGACCAAATATGAAGTATCTGCTCACGGGCATGATCGCGCTTACAATGCTTACGGGCTGTGGGCAGAAAGACAAGGCGGCTGGCGGCGGTACTCCCGCGGCAGTTGTATTTAGTGCGGCGGACCTGCCAGAGGTCTCGCTCCGCAAGGGAGACCCAGCTACGGCCGGCGCTGCCCTGTCGGCGCTGTACCTGGGAGAGTCGGGCGCCGGCAGACTCAGCTTCGCCGGCAGCGATGTAAACGGCGACAAGGCCACCTTCAACGACATCACCCTGTCGGCCCCGGAACTGGCGAGCGAAGGCACCCCGGCCAGCCCGTCGGATGAAGAACTGGCCCAGATCTTCGGCTTCATGGACGCCGATGGCGATGGCACGGCGGATGATGGCTCGGGCACCACGATGGAGTCCCTGCGCGCCGAAATGCAGACGCCGGCCTCGGCCGCGTCCGCCCCGCCGGTCGTGAAAGCCGCCAAGCTTGAGTTTGACGGCCTCGGCATGTTCGAAGGCCAGGCAAACTTCGCCCTGATGAAACTGACGGACGTGACGATCACGCCTGCTGAAGGCTCGGAAGACCAGAGCACCGGCAAGATCAACTCGATCGAACTCGTGAACCCTTCGCCGGAAACCGCCGCCTGGGTCGCCAGCCTCCTCGGCAAGGGCGAGCCGGCCCCGTTCCCGGAAGGCACCGCCCTCTCGTTCGACCGCTGGACGGTCAACGGCGTCAATTTCAACGTCTCTGACGCCAGCGGCAAAGGCCTCTTCACCATTGACTCGATGCACGTCTCCGACCTCAAGGAAGAGAAAGCCGGCCTGATGGGCCTGTCGAACCTGAAGTTCGACTTCACCGAAGCGGCCGGCACCGACGTCAAGATCTCGCTCGACGGCTTCGGCGTCAAAGGCATCAATTACGGCCTGCTCAGCGAAGCGATCAGCGCGGGCGCTGCCGGCGCAGCCGGCGACCCGTCCACGCTCGCCTCGGCCATCCAGGCCGACCCCGCCAACCCCGGCTATGACGCCATGGTGGTGAAAGCGCTGAAAGCCGACATCGTCGGCGCCAGCGTCGACATGCCGGGTCTTGAGTCCTCTGTATCACGCGATGCGCAGGGCCGGGCGACGAAAGTCGTCACCAACCCCTTCACGCTGACCGTCAGCGCCCGTGACAATCCGGACGGCGAACAGTTCGCCGCCGCGCTGGCCACAATGGGCTACGAAACGCTGACCTTCTCGGGCGAAGGCGAGTCCCTGTATGATCCGGATGCGGATCTTGTGACGCTCGTCAAAGGCAAGAACTACTGGAAGCTCAATGACGGCTTCAAGCTCGACTTCTCGGCCAAGTATGCCGGCACCAAGGCGATCGCCGCGGCGCAGGTGGCCTCGCTCGACGAGACCGCCGATCCGGAAGCCATGCTGAACGCCGTGATGGAGAACGTTGTCGTCCACGGCATCGAGCTGTCGCTCGACGATGACGGCATCCTCGACCGCGCGATCAACGCCTATGCCGCCCAGTCGGGCGAAGATCCGGCCGCCCTGCGCAGCCAGCTCTCCGGCATGTTCGCCATGGCCCCGATGTTCGCCGCCGGCACCGGCATCGACCCGGCCGTCGTCACCGAACTTGCGACCGCGCTGTCCAGCTTCGTGACCGAGCCCAAGGTGCTGACCATCTCGCTGGCCCCGAAAGCCCCGATCAAGGCCCAAGCCTTCGTCGATGCCGCCTCGGATCCGGCCAAGGTGCTGACCAAGGAAACGCTCGGCTTCTCGGCCGGCAACAAGTAAGGCAGATTTCTGCCAGAGACCAAAGGGCGCGGCGGCTTCGGCTTCCGCGCCCTTTTCTTTGCCGCCGTCCCGGCGCATAGGCTTTTGCCCATGAAACTTGCCTTTTTCGGAGATGTCGTCGGAAAGCCCGGCCGCAGCGCGGTGCAGTCGCACCTGCCGGGCCTGAAGGCGCGCCTGCGGCTGGATTTCGTCGTGGTCAACGGCGAGAACGCCGCCGGCGGCTTTGGCCTCACCAGCCAGATCGCCGAGGAATTCTTCGCCGCCGGCGCCGATTGCCTGACCCTCGGCGACCATGCCTGGGACCAGCGCGAGGCGCTGACCTATATCGAACGCGAGCCGCGCCTCCTGCGCCCGCTGAACTATCCCCCCGCCGCCCGCGCGCCGGGGAAGGGCGCGCAGCTCTACACCCTGCCGGACGGGCGCCGCGTCGGCGTCGTCCAGCTGCAGGGCAATGTCTTCATGCGCCAGTCGCTCGCGTGCCCGTTTGCGGCCGCCGACATCGCCCTCGACCAGATGCCCCTCGGCGCGGTGGCGGACGCCATCATCGTCGACATGCACTGCGAGGCGACGTCCGAGAAAATGGCGATGGGCCATCACTGCGATGGCCGCGCCAGCCTCGTCGTCGGCAGCCATACCCACGTGCCCACCGCCGACACGATGATCCTCACCGGCGGCACCGCCTACCAGACCGATGCCGGTATGTGCGGCGATTACGACTCCGTCATCGGCATGCAGAAGGAAGGCTCGCTCTACCGCTTCCAGTCGCAGCTCCCCGGAGAGCGCTACCAGCCGGCGCTGGGCGAAGGCACGCTCTGTGGCACCTATATCGAAACCGACGACAAGACAGGCCTCGCCACTCGGATCGAACCCATCCGCATGGGCGGCAGACTGAGTTCGCAGGTTCCGGCAGGCTGACCGCCGCCTGACTTGCGCTCTCCCCAACCTCAACCCAGGTGTGCCGTCATCCCGGTTTCGCCGGAAGCGATAGCGGATGATAGACAATCGCGGCGAAGCGATAAAAAATGAGAATCAATGAGAAAGAATCGTTATCCCGTGTGCATTGATTGCATGCGGATGAAGCAGGTTTTCGGGGTCTTGCAAGACCAGGAGCCCGCACTTGCGCCTACAAAAACCACCCCGCCCGGAAAATAAAATCCATTCCCGTCAGGCGCTTGTAAAATACTTCCCCGAGCCTTGCGCCACACCTCCGCCCACGGAGTTATACTGCGCACATGGAGTGGCTCATCGCTTTTCGTCTCAAGACCCTCAACTCCCATGGCCCTGCCATAGGTCCCGTCTCTCCCATTTCATGCGAGAGGGGTAACGCGGTGCGCCAGCTAACCCCTCTCTCGCAAAGCGGGAGAGGAGGGGCCCGCCGCCGGAGGCGGTGGGAGGTGAGGGTCTTGACCAGGCAATGCAAACACCACCGGCCGGCCCCCCGCTGTGTCCGGCCAAAGTGTGGCGCGTCTACCGGAACGTATAATCCCCCGCCTCCGGCGTGCGGGTGCGGTTCCAGTAGTCGATCAGGCGGAACGGCCAGTTCTGGGCGACGCGGCCATGGCTGTTGCGGTACCAGGTATTGGCCTCCGCATAGCCCCAGGGCATCTCCGCATTCGCGGCGTCGACCTCGGCATTGAACGTGTCGAACACATCGCGCTTCACTTCCAGCGCCGCGACCTTCTGGTCCTGCAGCATCTTCACGCAGCCGACGATATAGTGCGCCTCGCACTCGGAGAAGAAGATGATCGAGCCATTGACCACGATGTTCGTGTTCGGACCATACATGATGAAGAAGTTCGGAAAGTCCGGCAGTGTCAGGCCGAGATAGGCGCGCGCGTCACCGCCCCAGATGTCGTGGAGGGACTTGCCGCCGATCCCCTTGATGTCCATCGGCACGAGGAAATCGCTCGCCTTGAAGCCGGTGCCATAGATCAGCGCGTCAAAAGGCAGGTCGCGGCCATCCTTCATCCGGATGCCGGTCTCCGTGATGGCGCCGATGGGGCTTGTCTCCATCGCCACATTGCCGCGCTTCAGCGCGCCGGCCCACACGCCATTGTCGCGGATCGAGCGTTTGCCGGAGATATGGAAGTTCGGCGTCAGCGCCGCCGTCAGGTCCGGCCGTCCTTCCGTCTGTTCACGGATATATTGCTCCACGCCTTCGCGCAGCGCCGCCGCGTCGGCGTTCGGCGCATAGTCGAGGCGGTTATAGGAGGGGTCCTTGATCAGATAGGCGAGCGGGCCGTCCGCCATCGCGATGAACAGGAAGAACCGGTACCAGACCTGATAGAAAGGAACGTCCGCCAGCAGCACGTGTTTGCCGTCCGTGATCGCGTCGTGATAATCCGGCGTCGGGGCCAGCCACCCGGCCGTGCGCTGGAACACAGTGAGGTGCGCCACCTTCGGCGCAATCTCCGGCACGAACTGCACGGCCGAGCAGCCGGTGCCGATCACGCCAACCTTCTTGCCGGCCAGGTCCGCCGAGTGGTCCCACCGCGCCGAATGGAAAGCCGGGCCCTTGAATGAGCCAATGCCTTCGATATCCGGCAGCTTCGGCTGGTTCAGCTGGCCCACGGCGCTGACCACGGCGTTGGAAACGAGCGTCTCCTCCTGTCCGACCTTGGTGCGTATACGGACGGTCCAGTTACTCGCCGCCTCGTCCCAGGCCGCGCCGAGCACTTCGGTATTGAACCGGATCGACTTGTAGAGATCATGCTTCTTCGCCACGCCCTGGAAATAGGCCAGCAGCTGGTCCTGCGTCGAGAAATGCTGCGGCCAGGCATGGTCGGCCTCGAAGGAATAGGAATAGAGGTGGTTCGGATTGTCCACCCGGCAGCCTGGATAGGTATTGTCATGCCAGGTGCCGCCGACCTCGGGATTCTTCTCGAGGATCTCGAAGCCGATACCAGCCTCCTTCAGCGCAATCGCCGAGGCGAGGCCCGACATGCCCGCCCCGATGATCAGCACCTTGAACGCCGCCGCCTGCTTGCGGTCCACGGCGATGCCCTTGCCGGGCCGCAGGTTCTCGCGGCCCTCCAGGGCCAGCTCATGTGTGGCGAAGTCCACGTATTCGTCGGGGATCGGCTGCGTCGCGCAATAGTCCATCATCCGCTTCAGCGTCGCGCGGTCGGGCTTCGGAACGATCTTGCCGGTCTCCCAATAGCCGAGCATCGCCTTGAACACAGCGTCGCGCAGCTCGGCCTTCGCCTCTTCCGAAAGCCCGCCATCCGGGTCGCCGCCGATCGCCTGATAGGCCGGCTGGTAGCGCGCCGACAGGAAAGACGTGTCGCCCGTCAGGTGCACCAGCACCAGCGCCAGCGTCGGGTGGTGGGCATGTTCCAGCGCGGCGCGCAGGCGCGCTTCGTCCTGCCCGGTCTGTGTGTCAGCCATGTCTGTTCCTCCGGTCATCTTCTTGTTGGGCCGGATCGTCTCAGAGGGGGCGATCTTGTCAAGGCTCGCGCCGGGGGCAGGGCGGTGCGTGAGGCGTGGCGCTTTCCATTGGCGGAGCCCTGCGTTAGAGAGCCCCCCACACCGGAAACCGAACAAAACCAAGAGGGTCCCCCATGGCCGGCCATAGCAAATGGGCAAACATTCAGCACCGCAAGGGCAAGCAGGACAAGAAGCGCGCCGTGCTCTTTGCGCGCCTCGCCAAGGAAATCACGGTCGCCTCCAAGATGGGCGGGCCGGACCCGGGCATGAACCCGCGCCTGCGCCTCGCCATCACCAACGCCAAGGGCGTCTCGGTGCCGAAGGAGAATATCCAGCGCGCCATCGACAAGGGCCAGAGCGCCGGCGGGGCGGACTATGCCGACATCCGCTATGAGGGCGTCGGCCCGGGCGGCGTCGGCCTGATCATCGAGGCCTCCACCGATAACAAGAACCGCACCGCCACCGATGTGCGCTCCGCCTTCACCAAAAGCGGCGGCGCACTCGGAACCACCGGCTCCGTCTCGTTCAACTTCGACCAGCTGGGCGAGATCGAATACCCCGCCGCCGTCGGCTCGGCGGACGAGGTCATGGAAGCCGCCATCATGGCCGGCGCGCAGGATGTGGTCTCCGATGAAGAGGGCCACTGGATCTACACCGCGCGGGAAGATTTCGCGGCCGTGACCACCGCGCTTGCCGAAGCCTTCGGAAGCAAGGTTGAGCCCACCTCCGCCAAGATCATGTGGAAGCCGAAGGTCAACGTCGCCGTCTCCGGCGACAATGCCGACGCGCTGATGAAGCTGCTCGATGTCCTCGACGAACTCGACGACGTGCAGAACGTCTATGACAATTCGGAACTGTCTGAGGAAGAGATGGCGCGGCTGGCCGGGTAGGCCCAACGTTCGCGCCGGGTGGCCGCTGGAGGCTTGCGGCCACGGTCTTTGTTCCGGGTCCGGGAGCTTGCGTATATCTCGCTGGACAGACCGGTTGTGCAGGGCAGGTTTGATGATCTATGACGTGGCCAAGTTCCTGCATGTTACCGGCGTCGTGATGCTGATGGGAAACATCACGGTCACCGCGATCTGGAAATTCTTCGCCGACCGCGACGGACGGCCGGAAATACTCGGTTTTGCGCAGAAACTGGTGACCTATACCGACTGGGCAATGACCGTGTGGGGCGTGATCTTCATCATCGGGGGCGGATACGTCATGGCGATCTCGGCAGGATATCCACTGGACCGGGGTTGGCTGCTGTGGAGCCAGGTCCTGTTCGCCCTGTCCGGAATGATCTGGTTGCTCGTGCTCGTCCCGATCCAGATTAAGCAGGCGCGTCTGGCAAAGGCCTTCGCCGGCGGCGATGTCGGCAAAGCGTACCATGCGCTTTCACGGCGCTGGCTGGCATGGGGCGTGGTGAGCACGGTTCCGCTCGTGATCGTGACATGGCTGATGGTGGCGAAGCCAACCTGAGTATCGAGTTACGAAGCGACTCCGTCTGATGCCAGAGCGATTGTCCTGGGGCGGCGCAGGTGCGATGAGAATGCAAACCGGGGGAAATGCGTGTGGAACTCAGGACGGACCGGCTCATCCTGCGCAAGGCGCGCATGGACGACGTCGCCGAGGTCAATGCCTTCATGGGTCATCCCGGCGCCATGCAATACTGGTCCACACCGCCGCATGGCGACATGGAACAGACCCGCAGATGGCTTCAGGCCAGCATCGATGCGGACCCGGCAGGCGGCGTCAATTTTCTGATCGAGTTCGAAGGGCGGGTCGTCGGCGAAGTGGGCTCATATCCCATTCCGCAGTTCGGGTTTATTCTGCACCCGGACTATTGGAAGCGCGGTATCGGCTTTGAAGCGGGCCACGCCGTCATTGACCACCTGTTCGCCACCCGGACGCTGGATTCGCTGGTCGCGGATGTCGATCCCCGAAACGCGAGCTCCATCGCCTTGTTGATGAAGCTCGGCTTCCTGAAAACCGGCCACGCGCGCGCAACGCTTTGCGTCGG
This sequence comes from Caulobacterales bacterium, assembly GCA_038251755.1. GTDB lineage: Bacteria > Pseudomonadota > Alphaproteobacteria > Caulobacterales > Hyphomonadaceae > Hyphomonas. The sequence continues at coordinate 1,887 of JBBSAZ010000075.1, read as the reverse complement.
CGGCGAATGGGTCGACAGTGAATACTATTGCCTGGAGCGCGAGATCTGAAAGCGCGCCGCGTCAGACGCCCAACCCCAAACTCTCCAGAATCGTCTCTGTATCGGCGCCCAGCCTCGGTGGGGGCAGGCGCTGGCTGCTGGCGGGGGTTTCGGAGAAGACGACGGGGTGGCGCATCGCGCGGTAGTCTCCGGTTTCGGGGCTGGAGACTTTCTCGAAAAAATCCGTGGCCACGAGATGCGCGTCGGTGAGCACCTCCGGAAGGGTGTTGTAGCGCATCGCCGGGATGTTGGCCTTGTCGAGCAGTTCGAGCCAGTCGTCCGTGGTCCGCGTGGCGGTCACGTCCTCGATCAGGGCATAGAGCGCGCCGGTGTTTTCGGTGCGGGCCTGATAGGTGTTGAAACGGGGGTCCTGGAATATGTGCGGCATGCCGCCGATCTCGAAGAACTTTTCCCATTGCGGATCCGAGTACGGAACAAGACCGATATAGCCGTCCAGCGTGGGGTAGGGCCGCCGGTTCGGGTTGACGGAGCGCGTATAGGCAAGCTTGCCCCGGGGCGGAATGAAGGTCTCGCCATAGAGGTTCTCCACCATGTTGAAGAAGGTGAAGCATTCGAGCATCGGCACCTGCACGAACTGGCCCTCGCCGGTCTTCGCCTTGTGGAACAGGGCGGCGAGCGTCGCATAGGTTGCAAACAGGCCCGCCGTCTTGTCGGCAACGAGGGAGGGCGCGTATTCGGGCCGCCCGCCGGAGCGGATGGCGTTGAGGTCGGCAAAGCCGGAGGCGCCCTGGATCAAGTCGTCATAGGCCTGCCGGGACTCGTACGGCCCGCCTTTGCCGAAGCCGGCGCAGTGGACATAGACGATGCCGGGGCGTAGCGCCTTCACTTGCTCGTAGCCGAAGCCGAGCCGCTCCATGCCGGCGAGGCGGACATTGTGGAAGAAGACGTCGGCGGTTTTCAGCAGTTCCGTCAGCGCCGTCTTCCCTTCGGGCGTCTTGGCGTCGAGCGTCATCGAGCGCTTGTTGCGGTTCAGCGCCATGTAGATCGGGCCAAGATCACCGGTCGGGGAGCTGCCGGCATACCGCATCGTGTCGCCCTTGCCGGGCGGTTCGATCTTGATCACTTCGGCGCCGAGATCAGCCAGGATCATCGTCGCGAAGGGGCCCAGCACGACCGTGCTCATGTCGATGATGCGGACACCCGCCAGAGGACCTGGAGTCGGGCCGGTGCGGGGCGCGTCGGTCATGGGCAGGTCTCCTCAGGCGATGGCGGGTAAGTGCCCCGCCGGCACCGGGTAGATCAAGCGTTTCCTCAAGGTCAGAGGCCCAGCGCGAGGCGGGCCTCCTCGATATGGTCCGTCTTCGCCTTGAAGGCAGACCAGTCGTCCGCCTCGGCGATCGGCGCCCAGAGCGCTTCGACTTCCTCGATCACCAGGCTGACCGGCGATGGCTTCTGGAAATAGGGCAGGGCAAGCCGTTCGGGCCGCACCGGCGGGCGCGCCATCAGCGCGGCGCGGACTGGCGCAAAGGACGGGTGCGCATAAAGCGCGGCCTGAGGCGAGGCGGCGGCGCGCGCTTCATCCGCGCAGAACCAGTCAAAGAAGGTTTGCGGCCAACTCGCCCCACTGTCCGTCATCCAGCCATAGAGGGTCTGTAGAAGGCCGATGTCCTGCGCGGCGTCACCCAGCGGCGCCAGGCCGAGCAGGGCATGGGTATGGGCGGCGAAGCTGTCACGGTAGGCCGTCTCATAGGGCGTGAGGGCGGCGGCGAGGTCGTCGGCCTCAGCGAGCAGCAGCAGGGCCGAGGCGAGCTGTTGTAGCGCCCAGCCGCCCTGAACGGGTTGGCGGCCGAAACGGTAGAGGCCATTCTGGTCGAAATAGGCGGCGGT
>JBBSAZ010000074.1:0-9265 GCA_038251755.1 Caulobacterales bacterium | reverse complement strand
GCAGCGCGCGGCGATCGAGCTGCCGGGCAGCGAGGCGCCCCTGGTGCCGGCCCGCCTCGACGAAGTGACCGCCGCGACGATCTCCTATGGCCACGGGATTTCGGTTTCGCCGCTGGCATTCCTGACGGCCTTCTCGGCGCTTGGGAATGGCGGCGAGATGGTGTCGCCGACGATCGTCGCCAACCCGAAACGGAAGATGGAGCCGGTGCGGCTGATGTCGGCCATCACGGCCGAGATCGTCACCCGAATGATGCGGGAATCGGTGATCCGTGGGTCCGGGGCCAGCGCCGAAGTCGCGGGCTACCGGGTCGCGGGCAAGACCGGCACCGGCGAGAAGCCGATTGCCGGCGGCTATGACAAGAATGCAAATATCTCGAGCTTTGCGGCCGTCTTTCCCGAGGACGGCCCGCAATATGCCCTGATCGTGACGCTGGATAATCCGAAGGCCAAGGCTGGCCGAGGTGCAACGGCGTCTGCAAGTGCGGCTCCCGTGGCGGGCCGGATCATCGAACGCGTGGCGCCGCTGCTGGGCGTCACTCCGCGCTTCGAGGATATCCGCCCCGCCCGGCCGGGCCTCACGCAGCGGACCCCAGAAAGGAGTGCCCTGTGAAATTGAAGGACCTCTTCCCGCTCGCCGAGAACGGCGAGACCGAGATCCTCGGAATGACGGCCGACAGCCGCAAGGTCGAGTCCGGATTCCTGTTCGCCGCCCTGAAGGGCAGCGTGCAGGATGGCAGTCAGTTTGCGGCCATGGCGATCCAGAAGGGCGCTGCGGCGATCCTCTCCGATGGCAGCGCGCAGGCTGGCGGGGTGCCGCACGTCGTCGCCGACGAGCCGCGCCGTGCGCTGGCCCTGGCGGCGAAGCGCTTTCACGCGGCGCAACCGGATTTCGTCGTGGCTGTCACCGGCACCAACGGCAAATCCTCCACCGTCGATTTCGCGCGCCAGATCTGGAGCCGGGCAGGCCTGAAGGCCGCCTCGATGGGCACGCTCGGCGCTATCGGCCCGAACGGAAAGATTGATGTCGGCCATACGACGCCGGACCCTGTGACGATCCACGAGACGCTGTCGGCGCTGGCCGGGCAGGGTGTGACGCATTGCGCGATGGAAGCTTCGAGCCACGGCCTCGAACAGCACCGGCTCGACGGCGTGGATCTCTCGGCCGTCGGGTTCCTGAACTTCACGCAGGACCATCTCGACTATCACGGCTCGATGGAGGAATACCTCAAGTCGAAGCTGCGCTTGTTCACGGCGCTGGCGCCGAAGGGCATTCCGGCGATCGTCAATGCCGATAGTCCGCAGAGGGACGATTTCGAAAACGCGGCGAAGGCTGCCGGCCTGCAGGTCGTCTCGTTCGGCTGGCGCGGCGAGGACCTCTGGATTGACGAGCTGATGCCGAAGCAGTCGGGCCAGTCGCTGTTTCTCTACTGGCGCGATGTCGAGCAGAAGCCGGTCGAGCTGCCATTGATCGGCGAGTTCCAGGCGCTGAACGCGCTTGCCGCTGCCGCGATCTGCCTGTCGCTCGGCATGGAATTTCCGGCAGTGGCCGACGGCCTCGCAAACCTCAAGCCGGTCAAGGGGCGGCTTGAATTTGTCGGCAAGACAGAGACAGGCGCCGCGGTGTTCGTGGACTATGCGCACACGCCGGACGGCCTCGACGTGCTGCTGCGCGCGGTGCGTCCGCACACCGCCGGCCGCCTGAAGGTGATCTTCGGCTGTGGCGGTGACCGGGATGCGAAGAAGCGGCCTCTGATGGGCGAGATCGCGGCCCGCCAGGCAGACGACGTGATCGTCACCGACGATAATCCGCGTTCGGAGGATCCGGCGACCATCCGGGCCGCCGTACTCGCCGGCGCCAAGGGCGCGCGCGAGATCGGTGACCGGGGCGAGGCGATCCGCACGGTGATCGGTGAACTCAGGAAGGGCGACACGCTGGTGATCGCGGGCAAGGGCCACGAGACCGGGCAGATTGTCGGCAAGACCGTGCTGCCATTCTCGGACCAGGACGAAGCGCAGGCAGCGCTGACGGGGGCGCGCGCATGAGTGTACCGCTCTGGACCTCCGAGGATATCGAACTCGCCACCGGCGGCAGCGCAACCGCGCCGTTCACGGTGACCGGCGGCGTGTCGATCGACACGCGCTCGCTGCAGCCGGGCGATCTTTTCGTGGCGCTGACGGATCAGCGCGACGGGCACGATTTTGTCGAGGCGGCGTTCAAGGCCGGCGCGGCGGGCGCGCTGGTGTCGAAGCCGGTGAGCGGCGGCCCGGCGGTGCAGGTAGATGACGTCCTCGAGGCGCTGACGGCGATGGGCATCGCGGCCCGCATCCGCTGCGGCGCGATCCGCACAGCGGTGACGGGTTCGGCCGGCAAGACGTCGGTCAAGGAAATGCTGGCGCGCATCTATGGCACGTTCGGGCCCGCGCATTCGAATGCCAAGAGTTTCAACAATCACTGGGGCGTGCCGCTGACGCTGGCGCGGATGCCCGAGAACACGCAGCGCGCCGTGTTCGAGATCGGCATGAATACGCCGGGCGAGATAGCGCCGCGCAGCCAGATGGTGCGCCCGCAGATCGGACTGATCACCTGTGTTGCGGCGGCGCACCTTGAAGGCCTCGGCTCGGTCGAGGCCATTGCACTTGAAAAGTCGGATATCTTCGCGGGCCTGGAAGCGGGCGGTACGATCATCCTTCCGGCGGAAGATGCCTTCCTCGATTTTCTCGCGGCGCGCGCCCGCGAACTTTGCCCGACCGGGAATGTGGAGACCTTCGGGCGTTCGGCGGACGCCACGGCCCGCATCACGGCCTACGAGACCGATGGCCTGACGAGCCGGATTACGGTGGACGTGGTCGGTCGCAGCGCAACGGTGTCGATCAATGCGGTGGGCGAGCATTGGGCTATGAATGTCGCCGCCGCCCTGCTCGCGGCCAGCCAGACCGGACGCTCGGTCGCCGACTGTGCCGAGGCGCTGTCGGGTTATGCTCCGCCTCCGGGCCGCGGCACGTCGGAGACGCTCGCGCTGCCGGACGGTGGTTCGTTCACACTCATTGATGACGCCTACAATGCCAACCCGGCCAGCATGCGCGCGGCGCTACAATCACTGGCGCAGCGCACCGGCGGGCGCCGCCTCGCCGCGCTAGGCGACATGCGCGAAATCGGCTCGACGTCGATCGAGGAACACGTCGCCCTGGCCGGTCCGGTCGTCGAAGCCGGCGTAGAGGGTATCTTCCTCGCTGGACCTGAAATGCAGCGGCTCGCCGAGGCGCTTCCGCCGGGTCTGCCCCAGGCGTCTGCTCCGTCAGCGGATGACTTGTGGAATCAGCTGCATAAAGCCCTGAAGGATGGCGATCTGCTCTTGATCAAAGGGTCGAATGCCTCCGGGATGGGACGGTTAGCGGACCGCTTGCGCCAATGGAGCGCGGAGGCCGTATTGGGCAAGATGGATGGCGGGCCAGAACGGCCCGCGGGGAAAAGCTGATGCTGTATGAATGGCTCGCCGCGCCAAGCGGTGCTTTCAATCTGTTGAACTACATCACCTTCCGCACCGGTGCGGCGGTGGTGACGGCGTTCCTGATCACCGTGCTGCTGGGCGACTGGATGATCAACACGCTGCGCGCGCGCCAGGGCAAGGGTCAGCCGATCCGCGACCTGTCGCTGGAAGCGCAGATGTCGAAGAAGGGCACGCCGACCATGGGCGGCCTGCTGATCTGGCTGGGCCTGATCGTCGGTGTTGCGCTCTGGGGCAATCTCACAAATCCCTATGTCTGGGTCACGCTGTTCGTCACCTTCTCCTACGCCTTCCTCGGTTTCCTGGACGACTATGCGAAAGTTACCAAGCAATCGACAGATGGCGTTTCGGCCGGCGCGCGGCTCATAGCGGGATTTGGTATCGCCGCCCTCGCCTGCGCCATCATCATGGGGCTGCACGGGGCGCATACACCTGCGGGACATGCCCAATGGGGGCCGCTCAATCCGCTCGCCGAATGGATCGCAACGCTGGCGCCGGTAACTTCGGTTGAACCAGCAGACCCTGATTTCTCCGGCGGTGTCGCGGTGCCATTCGTCAACAACTACTTCCTCCCGCTCGGAGGCTTCTTCATCCTGTTTGGCATGATCGTGATTGTCGGCGCCGCCAATGCCGTGAACTTCACGGACGGGCTCGACGGCCTCGCGATCGTGCCGATGACCTTTGCGGCCGCCGCCTACGCAATGATCGCGTACCTCACAGGTAACTTCGTGTTCGCGCAGTATCTGGGCATCCAGTTTGCGCCCGGCGCCGGCGAGCTGGCCGTGGTGCTCGGCGCGATGATCGGCGCCGGCATGGGCTTCCTCTGGTACAACGCCTACCCCGCCAAGGTCTTCATGGGCGACACCGGCTCGCTCGGTCTCGGCGGCATGCTCGGCGTTGTGGCCGTGGCGACCAAGCACGAGTTCGCCTTGGTCGTGATCGGCGGTCTGTTCGTGATCGAGGCGGTCTCGGTGCTGACGCAGATCGGCTGGTTCAAGATCACCAAGCGCCTGACCGGGGAGGGCAAACGCATCTTCCTGATGGCGCCGCTGCACCATCACTTCCAGAAGAAGAACTGGCCGGAGACGCGCGTCGTTGTCCGGTTCTGGATTCTCTCCGTCCTCTTCGCCCTCGCGGGCCTCGCCACCCTGAAGCTGAGGTGAAGCGCGCGCGATGATCCGGATTACCGAATACGCTGGACGAGACGTTGCTGTGTACGGCCTCGGCCGCACAGGTCTCAGCGCAGCGCTGGCCCTGAAAGCCGGCGGCGCGCGCGTCCATGCGTGGGACGATAACGAGGAGACACGCGCCAAGGCCGAAGCGGCGGGCATCGCCCTGTCGGACATCAACAAGCGCGACTGGCAGACGTTTGCCGCGCTCGTCCTCTCGCCGGGCATTCCTTACAAGTTCCCGCAGCCGCACCGCCTCGTGCGCATGGCGGAGATGACCGGCGTGCCGGTGATCGGCGACATGGAGCTGTTTGCCCGGGCCGTGCAGGCGCTGCCCGAGCGCGGCCGTCCGAAGATCGTCGGCATCACGGGGACCAACGGAAAGTCGACGACGACCACGCTGATCGGCCACATCCTCAAGGAAGCCGGACGCGATGTGCGCGTCGGCGGCAACATCGGCACCGGGGTGCTCGACCTTGCAGCGCTCCACTCGAATGCGATCTATGTGCTGGAGCTGTCATCCTATCAGCTCGACCTCGTGAAGAGCCTGCATTGCAATGTCGCGGTCATGCTGAACCTCTCGCCGGACCACCTTGACCGGCATGGCGGCATGGACGGTTATCAGGGCGCGAAGATGCGCATCTTCCAGAACCAGACACCGCAGGATCTCGCCGTCATCGGGTTCGACGACATCTACACCCAGTCGATGGCCATCGGCCTCTCGGCCAGCGGTCCGCAGCGCGTGACGCAGATTTCTTCGACCTACACGCTCGGCAAAGGTGTCAGCGCTGTGGAAGGCCGGCTCTATGACAACCTGAACGGCAAGGCCGAGTTCATCGGCAAGCTGGAAGACTGCCCGGCGTTGCAGGGACGGCACAATTTTCAGAACGCGGCAGCTGCCTACGCCACCTGCCGCGCGCTGGGGCTCGACCCGGCAACCATTATGGCAGGGCTCAAGTCGTTCCCGGGCCTCGCGCACCGGATGGAGAATATCGGGACGATTGACGGCGTCAGGTTCGTCAACGACTCCAAGGCAACCAATGCGCAGGCCGCCGAACAGGCGCTGCGCGCTTTCCGGAATATTTACTGGATCGCCGGCGGTGTGCCGAAAGCCGAAGGCATCATGCCGCTGGCACCGCTGTTTCCACATGTCTCCAAGGCTTACCTGTTCGGACAGGCCGAGGAAGCCTTCGGCGCTACCCTGCAAGGCAAGGTGCCTTTGCAAGCCTGCGGGACGCTAGACCGCGCCGTCGATCAAGCGTTCCGCGATGCCAAGGCGGCCGGCGACAACTCCCCGGTAGTTCTTCTTTCACCTGCGTGTGCCAGCTTTGATCAGTTCAAGGACTATGAGCATCGCGGGGATGTCTTCCGCAGCCTCGTCAAGGCCATGATGTCCGCACCGCTGAAGGAGTCTGCGTGACCCATACCGCCGCTGCGCCGCTGCTGCCCCGGTCCGACAGCTCATGGTTCACCGAGTGGCGCCGGACACTGGATTGGGGTCTTGTTGCCGGAATCCTGCTGCTCGCCGGCATCGGCCTGCTGATGTCGCTGGCGGTGGGCCCGACAGCCGCCGCCAAGATCGGATACGAGGACCCCTACCACTATCTCTACCGGCAGGCGGTGCATGCCTCAATCGGGATCGGGCTGATGCTGGTGGTGAGTGTGCTGGAGCGCAAATGGGCGCGCCGCTTCGGCGTGCTGATCTTTGCCGGGTCGCTGCTGCTGATGGCGGCCATTCTCGGGTTTGGTCATGAAGTGAACGGCGCGCAGAGCTGGTTCCGGTTCAGCGCGTTTTCGGTCCAGCCGAGCGAAATGGTGAAGCCGGGCCTGATTGTACTGTGCGGCTGGCTTCTGTCGCAGCGAGAGCGCTATCCGGACGTGCCCTGGGCGATCGTGTCCTTCGTCTTTTTCGCCGTCACGCTTGGCCTGTTCCTGTTGCAGCCGGATGTCGGCGGCGCCGCGTTGATTTCGGCAGCGTTCGTGGTGACGTTTTTTGTCAGCGGGCTGCCGAAGCGCTGGATCGTCGGCTTCGCCGCCGGCGGCGCCGCGCTGGCTGTCCTCCTGTACAATGTGCTGCCCAACGTGAAACGGCGGTTGGACATGATCTTCAACCCGTCCAGCAATGCCGATACGTTCCAGATCGATATGGCCGGGGCCGCGATCAGCCGGGGCGGCCTGTTCGGGACCGGGCCTGGCGAGGGGCTGGTGAAGACGCAGATTCCCGAAGCGCACACGGATTTCATCTTCGCGGTCATCGCCGAGGAATTCGGCCTGGTTGCGATTGTGGCCGTAATGGCGATCTATGGCCTGATCGCGATCCGCGGCTTCCGGGCAGCGGCGCGGATCGAGGATGGCTTTGCGCGGACCGCTGCAGCCGGCCTGTTTGCGCTGTTCGCCATCCAGGCCGCCGTGAACATTGGCGTAAACCTGGGGGTTGTACCGCCGACCGGCCTGACCCTGCCTTTCATCTCCTATGGTGGCAGCGCGATGGTCGGCATGGGATTGACGCTCGGCCTTGCGCTTGCTCTCGTGCGCGGAGAAGGCACGAGGAGCCGTGGGCCGTATGGCTAAATCCCCCCGAGAGAAGCTGGTCGTCATCGCTGCAGGCGGGACGGGTGGCCACATGTTCCCCGCGCGTGCCTTTGCCGATGAGTTGCGCGCGCGCGGCTGGCAGACGGCGCTGATCTCGGATTCGCGCGGGCTGCGCTATGCCGCCGATTTTCCGGCCGACTGGAAAGAAGAGATCGAAGCCGCCTCGCCGAACTTCCGCAAACCCTGGACGGTTCCTGGGGCGGCGTTGAAGATCAATGCCGGCATCTCCAAGGCCTCGCGTCTGCTGAAGCAACACCGCCCGGCATTGGTGGCCGGTTTCGGCGGCTATCCCGCCTTCCCGGCCTTGGCGGCTGCCCGGCGGCAAGGCGTACCGATCATCATCCATGAACAGAACGCGGTTCTCGGCCGCGTAAACCGGCAATTTGCAAAGCACGCCAAGCTGGTGGCCAGCGGCTTCTCGCGGCTTGATTTCCTGCCGGCCGGCTGCGCGCATCTTGCGGTCGGCAATCCCGTGCGCGCGCCGATCCTCGCGGCCGCCGCCCGGCCCTTCCCGCCGATGGACGGCGAGCTCAACATTTTCATCACGGGCGGCAGCCAGGGCTCGCGCATCATCGGCGAACTGGTGCCGCTGGCGATTGCCCAGCAAATGCCCCCGCCCCTGATGGCGCGGATCAAGGTCGTGCAGCAGGTGAGGGAAGAGCAGGTCGAGAGCGTCCGCTCGCTCTACCGCGTCGCCAAGATCAACTGCGAGCTGGCGCCGTTCTTTTCAAACATGCCGGATCGGCTGGCCGAGGCCCATCTGGTGATCGCGCGTTCGGGGGCGGGAACGGTCAGCGAGCTCGCCGCGGTCGGCCGGCCCTCGATCCTGATACCCCTCGCCATCGCGATGGACGATCATCAGGCCGCCAATGCCGAGGCGCTGACAGACGTGGGCGCGGCGGACATGCTGCTGGAAGCCAACGTCAATCCGAAGCTGCTGGGCGCGCTGATCGCGGCGCGTCTGTCTGACCCGGACGACCTGAAAGCCCGCGCGGCGGCGGCGAAATCTGCGGCAAAGCCCAACGCCGCAAAGGAGCTCGCCGACATGGCGGAGAGGATCGCCGAACTATGACCCGCAACTCGGCCTTGCTGGCGCTTCCCTTTGCCGCCGTCCTCGTCATCTGCGAGTTCGTCGTGTTCATGGCATCCGGGCAGGCCTGGCCGTTCTGGATCGTGGGGTTCATCGTGGCGGGCGTGCTCATCTGGGGCGGCGTGCGGACGCTGAGCCAGGGCTCCTCGCGGCTGCTGTCTGCGGCGTGGGGTGTCGCGGTGGGCGTGTTCTGGATGTCGTTCTTTTCCCATACCGAAGCCTTGAACACGGGCCGGGAAAGTCCCTACAGCGATGGCATGCTGAGCGGCGGCCTGTTGACGCTGCTGCTCGGCGCCATGCTGGTCGCAGCGATTGCAGGGCTGCTCCTGTCACTCTCGCGCCGGTCCATCTAGAAGCTTCGAGACTCTCCATGACCTCTCCCACCCCCTTTAGCGTCGGCCCTGCGCACATTGTCGGCATCGGCGGTATCGGCATGTCCGGTATTGCGGACGTGATGTTGACGATGGGCTACCAGGTACAAGGATCGGATGTGGCCGACAGTACCAACGTTGAGCGCTTGCGGGCGCGCGGCGTGAAAGTGTTCATTGGCCACCAGCCGGAGAATGTCGCAGGCGCGGGAACGGTGATCATCTCGTCCGCAATCAAGCGCGACAATCCCGAAGTGCGCGCCGCCCGCGCGGCAGGCATCCCCGTTGTCCGCCGCGCCAACATGCTCGCCGAGATCACGCGGCTGAAATACACGGTCTGCATTGCAGGCACGCACGGCAAGACGACCACGACCTCGCTCGTCGCCTGTCTGCTGGACGGCGCGGGCATCGACCCGACCGTCATCAATGGCGGGATCATCCATGCCTATGGGTCGAACTACAAGGCAGGCGAGAGCGACTGGATGGTCGTCGAGAGCGATGAAAGCGACGGCACTTTCGCCAAGCTGCATCCCACCTGCG
>JBBSAZ010000073.1:0-9317 GCA_038251755.1 Caulobacterales bacterium | reverse complement strand
GGATTCTGCTCAGATTAGACCGCTAAAGCGAATGCCCCAGCGGATGTTTTTCATGCCGATGGCCGTATGCTAAATGACCGCCTTCGGCGATGAATTGCCTGATCCGCAAATCTGGACTCTGTCTGGCTTCGGTCAGATTGCTGCCGCTCAGCGGCTGCCGGCAACGATCAAGCTCAATTGGACGGCCCGCTCCAGAGCCACTGAATCGTCGGCGGTAGGTTTCTCATGCAACTCAGATTTGTCGCGACTCCGCTGGTCCGAGATCGCCCGCAACGACAGGGAAACCGGAGAGGCGTGCGGACATGGTGCGGGCACAAAAAATAAGTGACCAGGTAATCACTCTCGTACTCGTCGCAACGCTTTGATTATAATGGAGTTTTGTGGTGCCGCTTAGGTGACTTGAACACCTGACCCCCGCATTACGAATGCGGTGCTCTACCAGCTGAGCTAAAGCGGCCCTTTTCTTGAGGCCCCGCATATACTGGCAGGGCATGGGGGGCGCAAGGCCAGTTTTGCCGTGTGCAAACAGGCTTCAGTCTTCGTCCGGAGCGTAGTCCAGCGGCTGGGTCAGCGGGCCTTGCGGGGCTTTCGGGGCAATCGGGCCTTCATCGGCCAGCGGCAGGGCAAGCACGCGCCCGGCCTCCAGTTCGCGGCCATAGGTTTCGTAGCGCGGGTGGACGAGGTCGCCGACATCGCCGAACGCGTAGACCATCCGGCTCCAGCCGGCGCGGTCGAACTCGAAAGCGTTGCCCTTCGGGTCGATGTCGGACCAGTCGGCCTCGCGCGAGGCCGACGCGGCCATCCGGCCCCAGCGCTGAGCCTCGACCGGGTCGCCATACCCTTTCAGGGCGCGCTCCATCAGGAGGCAGAGGCGCGCGGTCGGGTTCTCCTCGACGAGCAGCGCGAGGGTCTTGATCGCGGCCACCCAGTCGGCCGAGTCCATCGCGATCTCGGCCATCAGGATGCGGCTTTCGCGGTGGCCCGGATTGGCATCCGCGAGGCCCTTGAGACGGGCGGCAATGTTGAAGCGCGAATCCTGCGGGATCAGCCGGCGGGAAAGCTGCGCCAGCGCCGGGTGCGGCCTCGCCTTCCAGCCGAGTTCGAGGACGCCCTGCGCAGCCTTGACCTTGCCGTCGGTCATCAGGAAGCGCGCGCCATGATAGGCGGCGGGCGGAAAATCGGGCGCCGAGCGAATCGCTTCGCCGAGCGTCTTCTGCGCCACCTGTTTCTCCGTATGCGGAAGGCTTACAGCTTTCGCGGTATGCAGCACGGCGCGGCGGCGTTTGACACTGATACCTTCGATCAGGGCGCGTTTCTCGCCGAGAGCCAGGGTTTCGATCGCCTTGTCCCAATCGCCTTTCGAAACCTGCAGGTCGAACAGGGAGTTGAACGGCCAGTCGGCGTCGGATTTGAGCGCAAGCGCTTCGCGGGCCCGGTTCTCGGCGGTCAGCTGGTCGCCGCGTTCAGAGGCGGCGGTCGCGGCGCCGCGCAGTCCGGCCAGCTGTCCGCCCGGCAGGCGGGTGAGAAGGCCCCAGGCCCGTTCGGCGCCGGCCCAGTCTTCGTTGGCTTCGGCGGCGCGCGCTTCGAGCAGGAGTTTGAGGCGTTCGTCCTCGGCATGGCGCATGGCGCGGCGGGCAAGTTTCAGCGCGGCTTTCGAATCGCCGCCTTCTGCCGCCAGCAGGCCTTCGGCGAGGGCCGCGTTGGCCTTGCGGGTCTGCGACAGGCGGCGGGCCTTGGTGATGCGGCCCGGCAGGACCAGCAAGGCGGTGGCGAGCCACCAGCCGAGCGCCAGGACGCCGCCAAGGACTACCACGCCGATCGCAGCGGCGCCGGAATGCACGGCGACGATTTCATTGCCGACCGGGAAGGTGACTTCACCCGGAAGGCTCAGCGCCAGCGCGGCCAGAACGGCCCCGGCAGAGACGAGAAGTATAACGGCGATGAACAGGAAAAAGCGGCCCATGCTCCGTCAGTTCCCCCCTTCCACGAGGCTGAGGCGGACGTCTTCCAGCGCCTCTTCGAGCGTGATGCGGCGGTTTGCGCGCCGGGTCCAGTCTTCGGCCGCGCGGGCGGCCGCCGCGTCCAGTCCGGCGAGGGCTTTCACGCTGCCGGAAAGGTCTCCCGCCGCCAGCGATGCGGCTGCGGCGTCGAGCGCCTTGGCGGTTGCCGAATGCTTGCCGTTGGCGGGGCGCACACTGACCGCGTCTCCGAACATCCTGTCGACCCAGGAAAGGCGGGCGGACGTCGTCTGCGGCGTCGCGGCGGCCAGCACGGCGGCGCGGACTTTCGGAAACTCGGCCTGCAGCGCCGTCAACGCCGTGACGCCGGAGATGTAGGGGGCGAGACGTTTGATGGACTCATTGCCGGGGGCAGCGTGGCGCAAGGCGCGGTAGTCCGCCTCAAAGCCGGTGCCGCGCCGTGTCGCCGCTTCGATGGCGGAGAGGGCCAGCGCCGCATCTGCACGGTTGCCGCTCTGCGCGATGGCGGCGCTGGACTCGGCGGCAGCGGCCTGCGTGGATGCCTCAAGGCTCGCAAGGCGGGACGTGAGTGCGGCCACTTCGCCGCCGGTCGAAACCATCATGGACGGCGCGCGGCCTTCAAGCGCATCGAGCCGGGCGGTGACGGCGGCCAGGGCTGCCGGATCGCCGCCGGCCGCGATGGCCTGGTCGAGGCGGCGCGAGACGGTATCGAGTTCGCGGATGAGGCCTGCGAGTTCGGCGGACGCAGCGGCGGGTTCGGAGAGTTTCTGGTCGATGGCAGCCTGCAGGACCAAGACTTCGCCGAGGCGGGTTTCGAGACGCTGCTGTGCGGCCGCGACTTCGGCGGTGGAATGCGGGCGCAGATAGTCGGCGCCGTAAATGCCAGCGACGGCGCCGATAAGGGCGGCGAGGACGGCGGCGGTGCCAAGCGCCATCCAGCCGGGGCCCGGACGCGCCGCCTTGTCCGCGCCGGCGGGGGCCGGTTCGAACTGGGCGTCAATCGGACCGTTCACGGGGTCCTCGTCGCTGAAAGGATCAGTGGTCATGGCGCCTATATGGGCAGCTTCAGGTTTCAAAAGAGTGTGGCACAGCGGCGATTCAAGGGCAAAGCGCGGCGGCGGCCCGTTGAAGCGCGTCCATAAGGCTGTCTTCGTTCGGACGGGCGGCGATCCAATGGCCCCGGCTCGCCGCGTTCTGAAGCGGCGCAAGGGCGGCTTCGGAAATGGCGACAAGGCCGGCGTTCGCCAGGTCCGGGCGGCTGGCGGCCACGGCGCTCGCGGCCTTGGCAGAATGGAGGAGAAGGATGACGGGGCCGGATCCGGCAAGCGCGGCGCGCGAATCGGGGCTGAGCGAAGCGGCGGCATCCGTCCGGTAGGGCGCGCTGAAACGCGCCTCAAGGCCGCCAGATTTCAACGCGGCGACAAGCTCTCCGGCCGCCGCTTCGTTGGCGATGTGGAGCAGGGGGCCAACCGGGCGAGACGATAGAATGAGGCGCGCGAGATCTTCGGCATTGCCGCCGCCTTCGACGACCGCTGCAAAGCCCGCCGCGCGCGCGGCGTCGGCCGTCGAAGGGCCGACACACCAGGCCGTGAGGTCCGCCGGCACACCAGCGCCCATGGCGCGCACCCCGTTGGCGCTGGTGAAAACAAGGTGGAGAATGCCTTCCAGATCGCGCGGTGCGAGGCCGGTTTCCACGATCGACAGCATCGGCGAGAGGAGGGGCGCGAAGCCAAGGCGCGCAAGATTTTCCGCCGTGTCGCGGGCGCCGGGAAGCGTCCGCGTCACGATGACGGGAAGGCGCACCGCCAGTCTCCCTACTCTGCCCCGAAGGCGGGCAGCTTACCTTCGGCGGACTCGAGAATGCCGTGCGCGACAGTGCGGCCGAGTTCGGCCAGCTGGGCCATCGAGGCGGTCTTGCTGGCCGTACCGGTGGCGGTCCAGCGCTGGTCACCTTTCGGGCTCAGCACTTCACCGTCGAGGCGCCAGTTGTTGCCCTCATCGAAAAGATGCGCCGCAATCGGCGTGCGGCAGCTGCCATCAAGGACGGCGAGGAAAGTGCGCTCGGCGGTCGCGGCGGCTTCACTGAGGACGACGTTGAGCTTGGCGAGCACGGCGCGCAGTTCAACGTCCGCATCGTCGCGGGCCACGACGCCGATAATGCCTTGCGCGGCGGCGGGCAGCATGTCGGTGACCGGAATCGGGGTCGCCATATGATCATAGCCAAGACGGCGGAGGCCCGCCATCGCGAGGAAGGTCGCGTCGGCCTGGCCTTCCTCGAGCTTGCGCATCCTGGTCTGGACGTTGCCGCGGAAGGTGACGACCTGAAGATCGGGCCGAAGAGCAAGGGCCTGCGCCTCGCGGCGCAGGGAAGCTGTGCCGAGGCGGGCGCCTTGCGGTAGTTCGCGCAGCGATTTGGCGCTGTGAGAGACAAAGCCGTCGCGCGGGTCTTCGCGCGCCGGGAAGGCGACGAACACCTGGCCCGGCGGCAGAAGGGAGGGGACGTCCTTCAGGCTGTGCACGGCGATGTCGATTTCGCCGAGGCTGAGGGACTCGTCGAGTTCGCGGGTGAAAAGGCCCTTGCCGCCGGAATTGATCAGGCGTTCGGAGGTCAGCTTGTCGCCGGTGGTCGTGAAGGTCACGATCTCGGCGTCGATGGCGCCGCCGGACGCGTCCTTGAGGCTGGCGGCAATCTGATGGGCCTGCGCAAGGGCAAGCGGCGAGCCACGGGTGCCGAGGCGGATCGTGCGGGGCGCGGAGGCGGAGTTTTTATCGGTCATGGGTTTTACCTAGCCGGGGATTCCGGAATTGCCAATTCAGTCCGGATTGACGCCGGGGCCGGTGAGGGTTACGGAAATTTATCGTTAAACGGAAAGTCCGTTTTCAGGAGACCCCCGATGATCCGCACCGCCGTTTCGGCCCTTGCCCTGATTGCCGCCCTCGGCGCCTGCGCGCCAAACCCCAATTCCGACGCCCTGAACAAACAGGCCGCCGCTGAAAGCCAGGAAGCCGTCAGCGCCAAGCTGAACGCCTGGTTCGACACCAAGTTTGAAGAACAGCTGCAGTTCAGCCCGATCCAGCTAACCTTCCTGGGCCGCAAGGACAAGAATGACCAGATCGACTGCTTCACCTATGCCTGCGCCGACGAGCAGCTGGCCTGGACCAAGGCGGCGACCGACGAACTGAAAGCCAACTTCGACTATGACAGCCTGTCGCCGGCCGACCAGGATTCCTATGATCTCTGGGTTTACCAGTATGATCGCGCCGCCGCGAGCGTCGCTTACCGCGGCAACGGGTTCATCTTCGACCAGATGAGCGGCGTGCAGAGCTTTGTGCCAACCTTCCTGATGCAGTTCCACACGGTGGACGAGGAAGTCGATGCGCAGGCCTATGTGAAGCGCATTTCCGCCGCATCGGTTGCGCTGCAGGACGCGCTGGCCATCACGAAACAGAACGCGGCGAACGGCGTGCATGCGCCGAAATTTGCCTATGCCGGCGTGATTGACCAGTCGCAAAAGATCATCACCGGCGCTCCGTTCACGGATGGTCCGGACTCGGCGATCTGGGCTGACTTCAAGGGCGACGTGCAGAAACTCGTGGAAGCCGGCAAGATGCCGCCGGAAGCCGCGGCAACGCTGACCACGGAAGCCGAGACGGCGCTGAAAGGTCCGTTCCTGACTTTCTACAACGACCTGATTGCCTTCTGCACCGCCGACATGGCGAACTCGCCGGAAGCCTCTGGCCCGCAGGGCGCCAACCTGCAGCCGAACGGCGAGGCCTATTACAACTTCATGCTGGCCGGCCAGACGACGACGACGATGACGGCCGACGAGATCCACAACCTCGGTCTCTCGGAAGTCACCCGCATCCAGGGCGAGATGGAAGCGATCAAGACCGAAGTCGGCTTCACCGGCACACTGCAGGAATTCTTCACGAGCATTCGCGACGACAAGGACAACGAGCAGCACTATTATCCAGATACGGATGAAGGCCGCGAAGCCTATATCGCCGACGCCACCGCCGCGATCAACAATATCAAGACCAAGCTGCCGGAATATTTCGGCATCCTGCCGAAGGCCGACCTGGTCGTGAAGCGCGTTGAAGCGTTCCGCGAACAGCCGGGCGCGGCTCAGCACTACTATCCGGGCACGCCCGACGGCTCGCGCCCGGGCATCTACTACGCCCACCTTTCGGACATGAAGGCGATGCCGAAAGGCGAGCTGGAAGTGATCGCGTATCATGAGGGCCTTCCGGGCCACCATATGCAGATCTCGATCGCGCAGGAGCTGACCAGCGTGCCGAAATTCCGCACGCAGGCGGGCTTCACCGCCTATTCGGAAGGCTGGGGACTGTACTCGGAGAAACTTGCTTCCGAAATGCCGGGCACGTTCGAAGATCCGTACTCGGACTTTGGCCGTCTCGGCTCGGAAATCTGGCGCGCTATCCGTCTCGTGGTCGACACCGGTCTTCACTCGAAAGGCTGGACGGAAGAGCAGGCGGTGCAGTACTTCCTCGCCAACTCCGCTATCACCGAAGCGCAGGCGCGGTCTGAAGTGCAGCGCTATGTCGTGATGCCGGGCCAGGCGACGGCCTACAAGATCGGCATGATCCGCATCCAGCAGCTGCGCGCGAAAGCGGAAAGCGAACTGGGCGACAAGTTCGACATCCGCGCCTTCCACGACACCGTGCTCGGCGGCGGCGCCCTGCCGCTCGACGTGCTGACCCGCAAGGTCGACCAGTGGATCCTGTCGGTGAAGGCCGCGCCGGCAGAATAGATAGCCATTGAAGGCAGAAACGAGCCCTTCCCGGAAACGGGGAGGGCTTTTTGCTTGCACGGCCTTCTCCCCGCGTGACCTCTTGCCAGATTCGGGCTTGCGCCTACGGTTTGCAGGCCAAAGGACACTTATCCCATGCACCTCAAATTTGCCCCCGAGACCGAGACCTTCCGCGCCCATGTGCGCGGCTGGTTCGAGACCGAGTTCCCGAAGGATATCATCGCGAAATACAAGGCCGGCACGCCGCTGACGACGGCGGATGTGCGCCGGTCCGAGATGGCGCTGGGGGCAATGGGCTGGCTCGCGGCGGCCTGGCCGATGGAATATGGCGGGCCGGGCTGGGGCCTTGAGGAACAATATTTGTTCGACGAGGAACTGGAGCGCGCCGGGGTGCCGACGGTGACGCCGATGGGGGTGATCTATGTCGGCCCGGTGCTCTACACCTTCGGGTCGAAGGCGCAGAAGGAACAATGGCTGCCGGGCATTCGCGACGGGTCAGTCGGCTGGGCGCAGGGCTATTCGGAGCCGGGCGCGGGATCGGACCTCGCCAGCCTCGAATTCTCGGCGGTGCTGAAGGACGGCGTCTATACGCTGAACGGCCACAAGATCTGGACCTCGGCGGCGCAGCATGCGGACTGGATTTTCCTCCTGGCACGGACGAGCCGGGGCGAGAAGAAGCAGGAAGGTATCAGCTTCATCTGCTGCCCGCTGGACGCGCCGGGCGTGACGGTGAAGCCGATCATTTCCATCGATGGGGCGCATGCGCTGAACGAAGTGCTGTTCGACGAGGTGCTGGTGCCGGAAGCCTACCGGATCGGCGAGGAAGGCAAAGGCTGGACCTATTCGCAATACCTGCTCGGCTTCGAGCGCACCTCCTATGCCCGCATCGGCGGCAAGCGGGCGATGCTGCGGCATGTGCGGGGGCTCGCCAGCGCCGTGCCGGAGGGCGGCAATGAGCGGCTGATTGACGACGCGGGTTTTGCGGCGCGTCTGACGCAGGCGGAGATCGCGGTCGACGGACTGGAGATGACGGTGTTCCGGATCCTCTCGGCGCAGGTCTCAGGTGGCTCGGTGGGCGACGCGTCTTCGACGGTGAAGATCCTCGCGACCGAGACGCACCAGGCGATCACGGAATTGTTCCTCGACGCGGCGGGACCCTTCGTGGGACACCGCGCGCCGTCGGCGTCCAGCGCGCCGCGCGATGTGGCGAGCTATTTTGGCGGCCGCGCGCAATCGATCTATGGCGGGACGAATGAGATTCAGAAGAACATCATCGCCCGCAAGGTTCTGGGGCTTTAACGCATGAAAATGTTCGGCATTCCGGGCGCGCCGCTGGCGCTGACGCTGGCGGGGATGGCGCCGTTTGCGGCGGCGGGCGTCATGTGGGCGGCGGAGGCGGACCCCGTTCTGCAGGCGCAGGCGGGGCTGGCGCTGCTGGTCTACGGCGCGGTGATCCTGTCTTTCGTGGGCGGCCTGCGCTGGGGCGCGGAAGTGGCCGGAAACGAGGCGCCGCGCTGGCCGGTGCTGGGATTGTCCGTAGCCGGATCACTCGCGGCCTGGGGGCTGGTGCTCTACGGCGTTCTGGGCGCACTGAACTGGCAGGTGTTTGCGGCGGCGGCCGGGGCGCATCTGCTGCACGGGGTGTGGGACACCGGCGCGGCGGGCCTGCCGGCCTGGATGCGGCGGCTGAGGGCGATCGGCACGTTTGGCGCGGCAGCGGCGCTGCTGGCGGGCGGGGCGGCCTATCTCGCCTGATAGCTGCGGAAGGTGATCGCGGCGGCGGCAAAACTTGCGCCCGCGAGGGCCAGCGAGATGACGCCGTTCCAGCCGGCCATCGACAGGCCGATGAAATGGAAGGGCGCCGCGTTGCAGGCGGCAATCTTCATCGGCTGGTCGAGGCCGCCGCTGAGGTCGCCCACGTCCAGCGGATTGACGCCGCCGGCGGAGCAGCCGGTCGGCGGCGGGAAAATCTGCCACTCGACGCCCGCATGATAGGCTGCAACCACCACGCCGACCCCGAAGACGAGGCCGATCAGCACGTTGAGCGCGACGAGAAAGCGCCGCTTCGGCGCGAAGCGCCAGATGGCGAGGCCGGTGGCGGTCATGAAGATCAACGCCCAGTAGACCTCGCGCTGGCGCAGGCAGAGCGGGCAGGGCGGCAGGCCCCCGAACGTCTCGAACGCGTGCGCCGCCGCCAGAATCAAGGCCGAGGCCGTAAGCGCGAGGACCGGCCAGCGCCACCCGGTGAGCAGGTTCGTCAACGATGTCATGGGGGCCATTGTGCCGGTGAGGGGCCGGGCCGCAATGCGGCGGAGCGTCACGAGCCCGCGCCGGCCAGGCGAGATTGACAGGGACAGGGCCCGTGCGGCAGGAACCGGGCACTGCACAGGCCTCTGTGGTGGAATGGTAGACGCGGCGGATTCAAAATCCGCTTCCGCAAGGAGTGCCGGTTCGAGTCCGGCCAGAGGCACCATCCCCATACCAAAACCCCGCCATGGCGGGGTTTTGGTATGGGGATGGTGCCTCTGGCCGGACTCGAACCGGCACTCCTTGCGGAAGCGGATTT
>JBBSAZ010000072.1:0-9379 GCA_038251755.1 Caulobacterales bacterium | reverse complement strand
GGCAAGTCGATTGCCGACGTGCTCGACATGACCGTCGAGGACGGCGCGAAATTCTTTGCCGCCGTGCCCGCCATCGCCTCAAAGCTCGACACGCTGAACCAGGTCGGCCTCGGCTATGTGAAGGTCGGGCAGCAGGCGACGACGCTGTCGGGCGGCGAGGCCCAGCGCGTCAAGCTCGCCAAGGAACTCTCCAAGCGCGCGACAGGCCGCACACTGTATATCCTCGATGAACCGACGACCGGCCTGCACTTCGAGGACGTCAAGAAGCTGCTGGAAGTGCTCCACGAACTGGTCGATGCGGGCAATACGATCGTCGTCATTGAGCACAATCTCGACGTGGTGAAGACCGCCGACTGGGTGCTCGACCTTGGCCCCGAAGGCGGCGATGGCGGCGGCATGTTGATCGCAGCCGGCACACCGGAAGACATCGCGGCGATCCCGGAAAGTCACACGGGCCGCTTCCTCGCCGAAACCTTCCGCCGCCAGGACGAGCGCCGCGCAGCGCGCAACAAGCGCGCGAAAGCGGCGGCTAAAATTGTGAAGGAAGCACCTGCTGAAAAGGCAAAGCCCGCGAAGAAATTAAAGGCCGGCGCCAGCGCGAAGTAGTGCCCGTCAATCCACAGAGCGGCTCATCCTGAGCGAAGTCGAAGGATGAGTTCATTGGCATGGCGAGGATTAGTTACCCGAACGTGTCGGTAATCGCCGTGCCGCCCTGGTAAGTTTCCTGGCGCACCACCCAGGCCGCGGGCCCGCCGAGGGCATGGGCGAAAGCGCCGAAGACCATCAGCACGAGCAGCATGACAAACGCCATAGGCCCCCAGAAGGCCGGCTGCGCCATCACGGCGAGCACCGCATTTGCCGTCTCGTCCCCCGCGCTGGAATCTATAGCGGGCGAGACAAGCACGAAGGCCAGAAAGAACAGCGCGGCGTACAGCACCAGCGAGATCAGCGTGAAGACCGCGAAGAGCGCGAAATAGCTGCCGGCCAATGACCAGCCATGGCCCTTCGTCAGGTTCCAGCTTTCGAAGAAACGGATATGCCTGTCCCGGATGGTCAGCGGCGCGGCGGGCGAGAGGCGGGCGAACAGGTAAAGCGCGACGACCAGTCCGATGAGGAATATCACGCCGCCCAATACCTCCCCCCCCCACCACGGCGCCCACCGCCAGCCCGGCAATCACGCCCGGGATGATCGCGCCGATGGCCAAAGCAAAATAGCCGGCGATCAGCAACGCAAACCAGATCAGGCCGACCACCGCCAGACGGCCTTCATCGGCGCCGAGCTTCAGGCGGAACCCTTCAGCGCGCAGGTACCGCCGCTGACTTGCCGCCTCGAAGACAACCCAAAGCGCCAGGCTGAAGGGCAACAGGATCAGCGATCCGATATTCGCCCTGAATGACTGGGAAGAAAGCTCGTCCGCATAGGGTGTGATATCGCCGTCATTCTCGACGATGGCGCGCAGGTAAACTTCGTAAACCGGGGCCTGCGTCCAGAGGCCGACACCCTGCAGCACGAGCGTCACCACTGCGTAGACGAGCGCAAACCGCAGAAGGAAGCCGCGCGGACCCTCCGTATGCAGAAAATGCGTCGTGGCGCCTTTCAGGTTGATTCTGTCGCCGGACATGCCCGTGTCACCCGTCTTTCAGTTGAACGTTTCGATCTGGCTTTCTTCCTCGATGCCGCCGCGCGGATCGTGGCGCACGGCGAAGGCGGCGGGCCCGCCCACGGCATGCTGAAGTACGCCTTGAACAAACAGGACGACGAAGAAATATGCCGCCACCGGCAACAGAAAGGCGGGCGAAAGGATCAGGCCGCGCACATCGGCCCCGCGATCCGCTACGCTGACGAGGTTCATCGTGGCGGGCATGGCGATCATCTGCACGATACCGGTGATCACCTGCCCGAGAATGCTGCCCGCGATGGCGAGGATGACATAGGCCCCGAGGATCGGCCAGAAGCGCCCGCGCGAGACATTCCAGGCATCCAGAAACCGGATCTTCCTTTCCCGGACGGTCAAGCCGAAACAGGGCGCCAGCCGCGTCGCGAGGAAAACATAAACGGGAAAGATCAGCAGCATCAGCCCCATGGCGCCGAACATCGGGCCGAGGATGCGCTCGCCGACCTGAGCGTCCGTCATCCCTTCAGCACCCGCGAATACCGCCGCCAGGGCCGACCACATGATCAGCAGCACCGGCCCGGCGATCAGCGCAAATCCGATCAAGCCCCAGAGCAGGCCGACAACCATCATCCGCGCCTCGTCCGCGCCGAAGCCGAGTGAGAAGGACTCGCCCCGGATATAGCGGCGCTGGGAGGCGGTTTCGAACATCGCCCAGATCATCCAGCTGGCCAGTCCGCTGAGCGCCATCCAGGGAATGAGGCGGGCGAGGCCGCCGAACAGGATGTTGAAGCCTGCATCCGGATTGGTACTGCCTTCGACTGCTTCCATCGCCGCAACCAAGGCGACGAAATCGTCTGCCGCCAGCAGCGCCACCGCGCCGAACGCCGCCAGGTACACGAGCGCATAGACTAGCCCGAATATCCACGGGAAAGACGCGACGTGCGGCGCCGTGAACGGCCAGCTGAGCGCGCGCTCGAAGGTGAAGCCCCGGATCATGCAGCGTTCCTCCGCATCAGCCTGTTCAGCCTAGCCGTGTTCGGCCCCGCCGATCAACCGGAGACAGTGGGCGGAGGGGCCGCTTCGGGCCGCATGCGCCGGTAAGCGGCGGCGGCCATACCGTGCCCGGCGAGCAGGAAAGGCGCGAACAGGAGGATGCCGGCGGCGCCTTCGATGACATGGCCGATGGCCGTATCTGGCAGCACCGACCGGAGTGCGGCGTTCGCCGCAAGCCCGGCGGCAAACGGCGCGGCATGGGTGGCGAGCGAGGCGGCGGCCAGGGCTTTCAGGTGCGCCTTGGTCCAGGGGAAAGTCTGGAAAACATGGGCTTTTCCCCGGTCGATGGTCGCCGCGCCATAGAGCGTCAGGCGCAGGGCGAAATAGGCGAGGACGGCCAATCCGGCACCGGCAACGAGCAGATAGACGATGCCATACGGCGTTGGCAGCATCTGCATGAAAGCCTGCTGGACAAGTTCCGGGGCCGCGTCGGCGCCGAGTTCGTACTGACCCTGGGCCTCGATCAGAATGCCCGGCAGGACCAGCAGGAAAAAGCCGATGAAGACCCCGAAAAAGAGGAACGCGAGATAGACGGCGAGATTGGCGTGGGCGAGTTGCAGGAAGCCGCCCGGGCGCGGGCCGATCAGGCTGCGATACAGGCCGCGCGAAAACTGGATGCCGGCGCCGAAGCTGACGATGGCCATGGCGAGCGGCGCGGCGAGGTTGCCGTCCAGCCGCAAGCTGGCGCTGTAGAAGCCGCCGGCGAGCGCGAACAGGCCGAGCCAGCGCAGGTTGGGGCCCAGCGCGGCGAGGCCCTGCTGCCAGCCTTCCTTCACGAGATTGCGTGCCGAGATCTTCGCGGTCATGGGGCCGACAGGTAAAACGCGCGGGCCCCGGGGGCAAACGCCATCTTGACGCGCCCGCCCGCCCGGCCCCATGTCCCGCCCATGACCCTGAAACCCATCCATGTAATCGGCGGCGGCATGGCCGGCTCCGAAGCCAGCTGGCAGATTGCGCAGGCCGGCGTGCCGGTGATCCTGCACGAGATGCGCGGAACCCGCGGCACCGAAGCCCACCAGACCGACAAGCTGGCCGAATTGGTGTGTTCCAATTCGTTCCGCTCGGACGACCATACGAGCAATGCCGTCGGCGTGCTGCATGAGGAAATGCGCCGCGCCAACGGGCTGATCATTTCGACGGCGAAGGATCATCAGGTGCCCGCCGGCAGCGCGCTGGCGGTGGACCGCGAGGGCTTTGCGGAGGCCGTGACGGCGAAGCTGGAAGCGCATCCGCTGGTGACGATTGTGCGCGAGGAAATTGCGGGGCTGCCGCCGGAGGACTGGGATTCGGTGATCGTCGCGACCGGGCCGCTGACCTCGATGGCGCTGGCCGAAGCGGTGCGCGCGCATACCGGCGAGACGGACCTCGCCTTCTTCGATGCCATCGCGCCGATTATCTATTTCGACACCGTGGACATGAGCAGGGCCTGGCGCCAGAGCCGGTATGACAAGGCGGGGCCGGGCGGCGATACGGCGGCCTATATCAATTGTCCGATGACGGAGGAAGAGTATAACCGCTTCCTCGACGCGCTGATCGCGGCGCCGAAAACCGAGTTCAAGGACTGGGAAAAGAAAACGCCCTATTTCGAGGGCTGCCTGCCCATCGAGGTGATGGCGGAGCGGGGGCGTGAGACGCTTCGTTTCGGACCGATGAAGCCGATCGGGCTGACGAATGCGCACAATCCCACCGTCAAGGCGCATGCGGTCGTGCAGCTGCGGCAGGACAATGCGCTGGGTACGCTGTGGAACATGGTCGGCTTCCAGACGAAGCTGAAACACGGCGCGCAGGCCGATATTTTCCGGATGATCCCCGGTCTCGAGCACGCCGAGTTTGCAAGGCTGGGCGGTATTCATCGCAATACGTTCCTGAACTCGCCGAAGCTGCTGGACCGGCAACTCCGTATGAAGACGATGCCGCGCCTGCGCTTTGCGGGTCAGGTGACCGGCGTGGAAGGCTATGTCGAGAGCTCGGCGATGGGCCTCCTTGCGGGCCGCCTTGCCGCCGCCGAACGCCTGGGCCGGCGCCTTGAGGCGCCGCCGCCGACGACGGCGATGGGCGCGCTGGTCAATCACATCACCGGCGGGCACCTTGCGGCGGGCCAGACCTTCCAGCCGATGAACGTGAATTTCGGCCTGTTCCCGGACATCGAGGACTATTCGAAGACAGGGCCGGACGGCAAACGCCTGCGCGGCAAGGACAAGGGCAAGTCCAAAAAGATGGCGCAGGCCATCCGTGCACTGGAGGATTTCGACGCGTGGCTGGCGGGCGAAGCCGTCGTCGCGGCGGAATAGGCCTCTACTCTTTCGTCACACGCCAGACCCGGTTGCCGACATCATCGGCGACGAGGAGGCCGCCGCGCTGGTCGAGCTGCACGCCGACGGGGCGGCCGCGCGCGAGGTCGCCCTGCAGGAATCCGGTGAGGACTTTTTGCGGCTCACCTTCCGGGCCGCCGGCGCCGAAGGGTACGAAGATCACTTCGTATCCGCTGCGCGGATCGCGGTTCCAGGAGCCGTGCTGGCCGATGAAGGCGCCCGGGCCGAAGGCGGTTGCGATGCCGGGTGATTTGCCGTCCGTCACGTCGAGGCCGAGCGACGCGGTGTGTGCGCCGAGGGCGTAGTCCGGCGCGATGGCGCTGGCGACGAGTTCGGGATCGGCGGGGGTGACGCGCGTGTCGACGGTCTGGCCGTAATAGCTGTAGGGCCAGCCGTAGAAGGCGCCGTCTTTGACCGAGGTGAGATAGTCCGGGACCAGATTATCGCCGAGTTCGTCGCGCTCGTTGACGACGGTGTAGAGGGTGCCATCGGCCGCGAAATCCATGCCGACGGGGTTGCGCAGGCCTGAGCCGAAAACGCGGCCCTTGGCGGTGGCAAGGTCAATTTCCCAGATGGCGGCGCGGCCGGTTTCGGCCTCAATGCCATTTTCGGCCACGTTGCTGTTGGAGCCGACGGAGGCATAGAGCTTTGTGCCATCGGGGCTGACGACGATGTTCTTGGTCCAGTGATGGTTGATCGGTCCGCCTGGAAGAATGAAGAAGGATTCCGGCTTGGCTGTGTTGACCGTCTCGCCTTCGATATAGGGTACACGGACGATTTCGCCGGCATTGGCGATGTAGAGCGTGTTGCCCACGAGCGCCATGCCGAAGGGCGACTCGAGTCCGGTCATGTAGTCTGTCTTCACTTCGGCAATGCCGTCTCCGTCCGCGTCGCGCAGCAGGGTGATGCGGTTAGCGCTGGGCACGCCGGCGCCGGCCTTGGCCATCGCGCGTTTCATGAAGAAGCCGCGGATGCCGCCGCCATCTTCTTTCGGCGGCGCGTTGGATTCAGCGACCAGGATGTCGCCGTTCGGGAGTTCATAAAGCCAGCGGGGGTGGTCCAGTCCACTGGCATATTCGGTGAGGCCGTAGCCTTCGGCGGGCGTCGGCGTCTGGCCTTCGGGCCAGGCCTCGGCGTCGGCGACCTTGACGGTGGGGAGCAGATTCTTTTCTGGCGCGGGAAGTTGCGGCGACGGGCCGAAGCCGGTCGAAATGTCTGCGGGTTGTTCGGAGGCGCAGGCCACAAGAGCCAGCAAGGCCAGGGGCAGAAGATGGACGCGTTTCATTCGGGGAGTCCTTTGGGTTCAGGAGAACAACGCGTTCGGGTGGGTCTTGGTTCCGTGCAGGCCGTCTGGTTGTTGTTTGCTTTGCTTTGCTTTGCTTTGCTTTGCTTTGCTTTGCTTGGCCAAGACCCTCACCTCCCACCGCTTCGCGGCGGGTCCCGCCTCTCCCGCATCGCGGGAGAGGGATTGGGAGGAGAGGGTCTTGAGGTCAGGAATTTTTCTGAAATCATGCACAGGAGTATACCTCCGTGGGCGGAGGTGTAGCGCAAGGAAACGCGATGTATTTCATAAGGGCTTGAGAGGGATGGATTTTATTTTTCCGGAAGGGTGGTTCTTGTAGGCACACGTGCGGGTTCCGGGCCTCTGCAACCTGCTTAACGGTGATGCATGCTGTGCACTTTGGTTATCGATTTTCTCTCGTTTGATTCTCATTCTTTCTCATTTGTTCTCACGCAGTATCGCGGTTTTATCATCCATTATCGCTGCGGGCGCGGGCTGGGAACCGGCTGCAGGAAAGTCTGGGTCCCGGACATTTGCTGCGCAAATTCCGGGATGACGACACCTTCACGCAATCACACCTCGCCGGTGTTCATCGCTTTCATGATCGAGAAGCGTTTGGCGAGCGGGTTGGGCGCCCGGCCTTCGCAGTAGAGCTTGCGCAGGCGGAAATGCGCGATGGCGGGGCGCAGGGGTTTGGGCGCGGGTGTGACGTGCGGGCCGAAGGCGTGGCCGGATTTGCGGCGCACGGCGGCGTAGGCGGCGGAGACAGAGCGGATTTCCTCGGCCCAGTTATGGACCGGGATGAGGATGTTGGCGGCGGCGAGCGCGACCCAGGCTTCCGGCTCCTTGGTGCGGTCCTGCTCGACGAAGGCGGTCTGGTAGCCGTCGACGATTTTCTGCAGGGCGCCAGGCTTCAGATGGCCTTCGGCGGTTTCTTCGGCGATGGCGAGGCAGACATCATGGCCGCGCGGGGACTTTCCGGCCTCGATTTCGCCGATCGCCTCGCGCCACCACTGGAAGCGGATAAGGCCGAGGGTTTCCTCGCTGACCACTTCCTGGACGCGGACGAGTTCGTAATTCAGGGCGTAGAGCGCGGTGAGGGCGCGGCGCTGGCCGGAGGGGGCAAAGCGGCTGGAAATCCAGCGATCCTCGTCGACACGGCGGACGCGCTTGTCGATCTCATCCCAGGGAGTCTTGGTCAGGGGTCTGGTCTCGTTTGACATGAACCCCATATGTGCCAAACCGCTGCGAAGCGAAAGACATCAAAGCTGCAATAGAGGACGTTTCCCCATGGCCTTCACCCTGCCCGAGCTGCCGTATGCGCGCACCGCGCTTGCCCCGCATATCTCCGAAGAGACGCTGAATTTCCACTATGGAAAGCACCATCAGGCCTATGTGACCAACCTCAACGGCCTGCTGGCCGGGACGCCGCACGAGAAGGCCTCGCTGGAAGACGTGATCAAGGATTCCGCCGGCGACAAGGCCAAGGCAGGCATCTTCAACAATTCCGCGCAGGTGTGGAACCACACCTTCTACTGGCATTCGATGTCGCCAGATGGCGGCGGCAAGCCGAAAGGCAAGATTGCCGAGCTGATCGAGCGCGACCTTGGCGGCTATGACAATTTCGTAAAGGAGTTCAAGGCCGCGGGCGCGACGCAGTTCGGTTCCGGCTGGGCCTGGCTGTCGCTGAAGGGCGGCAAGCTGGTGATCAGCAAGACGCCGAACGCCGAGACGCCGCTGACCGAAGCCGGCACGACGCCGCTGCTGACGATGGATGTCTGGGAGCATGCCTATTATCTCGACTACCAGAACCGCCGGCCGGACTATATCGATACGTTCCTGAACAGCCTCGTGAACTGGGACTTCGCCAACCAGAACCTGGCTGACGCGGGCGCCTGATCCGGCTTAATCCGGAATACCGGGGTTCCACTTTTCAGCACGCCGCTCTAGATTCCCCTCTCCGGTGTGGAGAGGGGAGTGCCTGATGTTTTGTACCCAGTGCGGCAAGGCGGCAGCGCCGGAGCATGTTTTCTGTTCGGGCTGCGGGGCGCGGCTCGCGCGTGAAGCTGCGGCGCCGATGGGGCTGATGGCGGCGGTGAGCGAGCCTGTGGCTGCCTCGGATGAGCCGGCGCAACCCTGGACCGGCGAGGACTGGCGCGAGACGACAAATTACCGCGTCGTTCTGGGCCACCCGCAGGTGAAGTTGCTGATCGCCGACGCCGCGAAGACTAGCAAGGCCGGGATGTCGGCCGACGAGTTCATGAAACTGGCCCAACCCATCCTCGACGCCTCCGGCTCCGGCGGCGTGCCGATGAAGCTGATCGCGGAGATTGCGACGCCCCTGTATGCGAAGATGGGCGTGAAGACCGGCAAGGACGCCAAGAACGGCTATGCGACGTCTTATGGGCGCGTGCTGGCGGCGATCCTCTGTTCGCTGTCGAGCCGCAACCAGACGCTGGTGGCGGTGCACGAAGGCACAGATGGCTGCGTGGTGCAGGCGGAGATACCGTCCAGCATGACGACCTGGACGGGCAAGCTGTCGATGACGCTGGAGCGCAGGGCGGAGGGCACGCTGGTGTCCAGCGCGGTCGTGTTCGAGGGGCAATCGTCAGACTGGGGACGATCCAAGCGCGTGCTGGATGATCTGCATCAGGACATTCTGAACTATCGCAGCCTGCAGCCCTGACGCCGTTACGGCTGCGCGGCGACGCGGAAGCCGGTGAGGTCGTCGCGGGTGGCGGTGTCGATGCGGGCGCGGGCGGCGATGCGCAGCTCGGCCGCCGTTGACTTGAACGAGCCGCCGCGCACGACGCGCAGCTTGCAGGCCGCCACTTCCACCGCGCGGCCGTCCAGCGGGGCGTTGGCGAAGGTGTTGACGTAGCAATCCTGAACCCATTCGCGCAGGTTGCCGGACACGCCCTTGAGGCCGAGCGCATTGGCGGGCAGCGTGTCGACGGCGTGCGGCTCGGTGCCGGTGGCGGCCTTGTCGGCTTCGAACAGCGGGCCCCACCAGAAGGGCGTGGTTGTGCCGGCGCGGGCGGTGAATTCCCATTCGGCTTCGGACGGCAGGCGGTAAGGCCGGCCGGTCTTTTTCGTCAGCCAGGCGGTAAAGGCCT
>JBBSAZ010000071.1:0-9410 GCA_038251755.1 Caulobacterales bacterium | reverse complement strand
GGTGGCACTGCTGGAATGGAAAGCGGCGCGCCCCATCAAGGAACGCGCCGCCGGAACCGTCTTCATACCCCACTGAGGGGCGGGAAGTTCAGATGTCCTTGAGAACCGAGGCAGGCTTGAAAGCCACCGAGGTTTTTTCCGGAATCTTGATCACTTCCTTGGTCGCAGGGTTGCGGCCTTCACGGGCGTTGCGCGTCTTGGCGACGAACGTGCCGAAACCGGCGATTGCAACCTGCTCGCGACCTTTAACCGAGGCAGCGATGGTATCGAAAACCGCGTCGACGGCCTTGCCGGCTTCCGCTTGCGAAATGCCGACGGCCGTGGCCACCGCTTTGGTCAATTCACCCTTGTTCATAGGGGTTCTCCTCTAGATTAAATGACGCCAGGGACGCCATTGGGCCGACATACCCACGATTCGAATCCCGTGGATACGCCGGAAGCCCTATAAACACAGGCTAAACGCCCAGAATCCAGCCCTCTTCGCCGGCAATGATCCCCCTCTGTTCTTCAGAATGGGACTTGCCTGTGGAAAAAGCCGCGCCGAGGGCGTTTTTCTCGTCCAGATCAGCGTAATGGCGGGCAATCTGGCGGACCTGCGCCTCGTCGGCAACCTCACCCTTCTCAGGCGCCGGCTTGACCAGCGAGGGGTAGATCTCGGCGATCACAACCTCGACGCCCTCGAGCATTTCGGCGGTCAGCGGGCCACCTTCGCCGATCTCGAAAGGCCAGACGCGCGCCTTCGGCCAGGCCTGCCGGAGAGCATGTACATGGGGGATGCCGGTGAGGCTCTGGCTGCCAACCGATCCCGCACCGTAAAGTTGCCAGCAGGATTTAGGCGAGGCGCCGGGAATCGACCTCAGGTGCTGTTCCACAATACGAAATTCGGCGAGCGGTTTGTCGGGCGTAAACGCGGTCTTCGTCGTCGAGAGGGTCGTCGCCTTGTCGGCCGGCGGCGCGCCCCAGAACGGGAACGGACCTTTCGAGATCGTGTAGTTGAGGCCGGCCGCAATCGCGAAGCGCGGACGCGAATTGTTGTCCGGCTTGTCCTTGTAGCGCGTGGCGAGGTGGGCATGTATCGCGGCCCACGGCGCCTGCTTCACGGTGTCGAGGCCGAGCGCCTTGGCGGTGCCCGCCGGGTAGCCGAGCGAGAAGTCAAAGCCGAGCAGGACCTTGTCGCCGCGCTTGGTCAGCCTGGCGACGATGTCCTCGAGATAGGCCCGGGCCTTCAGGCGGGTGTCGATATTCTCCGCCTTGAACTGCAGCTTCAGACGGGCGTCCTTCATCAGGACACCGATCCAGATGGAATTGGGACCGAGCGCAGGCTTTGCCGCCGCGCTCCAGTCCACCATGATGTATGCGTCGAACAGGGCAGCCATGGCGTTACGCTATTTTGACCAGCATCTTGCCGGTATTGGCGCCGGTGAAGAGGCCGAGGAAAGCTTCGGGCGCCTTCTCGATTCCGGTCATCACGGTTTCCTCGTATTTCATCTGGCCGCCCGCGATCCATTTCGCCATGTCGGCCAGGAAGGCTGGCTGCATGTCGGCATGTGTAGAGACGATGAAGCCCTGCAGCTTCAGCTGTTTGCCGACCGCCTGGATGATGTTGTGCGGACCTGTGGGCGTGCCGGTCTCGTTATACTGCGCAATCATTCCACACAGCGCGAACCGCGCCATCGGGCGGGCCATCTCGATGGCGGCCGTCAGGTGGTCGCCGCCGACATTGTCGAAGTACACGTCGATACCCTTGGGCGCCGCCGCGCGCAGGGCCGCGACGAGGCCGTCATAGCCCTTCGCCTGTTTGTAATCGATCACCTGATCCGCGCCGAGCGACTTGACCAGCGCGCACTTCTCCGCGCCGCCGGCCGAGCCGATGACGGTGGCGCCCTTGATCTTGGCGATCTGCACGACGGTCGAGCCGACCGCGCCCGCGGCGCCGGAGACGAACACGATATCGGTGGGTTTGAGTTCCGCCACGCGCAGCAGGCCCGCATAAGCGGTCAGGCCGGGCATGCCGGCGACGCCGAGGAAGGCGCTTTCCGGCAGACCGGTCGCGGGCAGTTTCTGGACGGCCGCCGCAGCGGGCTTCGCCGTCCACGCCGTGCGCCAGCCGAGGAAGGAGGAGACGAGATCGCCGACCTTGAAGTCCGGGTTCGCCGAGGCCGACACACGGCCGACCGCGCCGCCTTGCAGCGTCTCGCCAATCTGGAACGGCGGCACATAGCTCTCGCGGTCATACATTCGCCCGCGCATGTAAGGGTCCACCGACATCCAGGTATTCATGACCTGGATTTCACCTTCGCCGGGCGCCGGCACGTCGATCGTCTTCGTCTGGAAGTCCGAGAGTTTCGGCATGCCCACGGGGCGGGCCGCGAGGGACCATTCGGTCGAAGTCAGCTTGTCCATGTCCATCACCTTTGTCTTGTTTTGTCTGGGGTCCACATGAACCGGCTGGCGCGGCCTGTGAAGGGGGCGAGGCGAAGAATCCGCCTTGCCTGCGACACTTGCAGCCCGGCGCGCGGGGTGTCATTGCGGAAGGCAAAAGGGACGGGAAGCGGCATGACGAAGCTGAAAGTGGGCGTTGCAGGCGCCGGCGTGTTCGGAAACTACCACGCCCAGAAGGCCGCAGCGTCGGCGCGCGCAGAGTTGACCGGTATCTTCGATGCCGATCTCGCCCGCGCCGAAAAGCTCGCCGAAACCTTCGGCGCGAAGGGCTACAGCGACTATGCCGAATTCCTGAAAGTCTGTGACGCCGTCGTCATCGCCGTGCCCGCCACCTGGCATGAGCGCCTCGCGCGCCAGGCGATCGACGCACACTGCCATGTGCTGGTCGAAAAGCCCTTGGCGCTGTCGGGCATTGCGGCCCGCGATCTCGCCGACGAAGCCGCCGCGCGCGGCCGCATCCTTCAGGTCGGCCACCAGGAACGGTTCGTGGCCAACGCGATGGGCGTGCTCGCCATTCCGGAAGTGCCGCTGCTGGTCGAATCCGTGCGCTCCGGCCCTGCCGCGCCGGGCGGCCGCGCCGGCGATGTCTCAGTGATCTGGGACCTGATGATCCACGATCTCGATCTCGCCGCGATGATGCTCGGCCGCGAGTTCACCGGCGTCGAGGCCACCGGGCGCCGCGTCCACTCGTCCCACATAGATGAAGCCGAAGCGGTATTCACCTATGCCGGCGGCGGCAAGGCGAAACTGCGCGCCAGCCGCGCCGCAGAGTTCCGTGAACGGACGATGCGCGTGGTCTATCCCTCCGGCGAGATCGACATCGACTTCCTCACGCGCAAGCTGAAGAACACCACACCTTACGAAGTGCGCGTCGACATCGCGGCGGACCTGCCGGACCCGCTCGGCGCGGCGGACGAAGGCTTCTACGCCGCCTGCCTCGGCCTCGCGCGCAGCCCGGTGCCCGCGCACGGCACGGTGGCGGCGGTGGCCATGGCGGAGGCGGCAGAGGCGGCTGTATTAGCAGGCGTGGACTAGCCCGCCACCACATCCCGGAACACCACGCGCGCGCCCGTGCGGGTCTCGGCGGCGCTCACCAGCTTTACCAACTCCTTCGCCACCGCGTCCGGCGCGGGCAATGTCATCGGGTCCTCGCCCGGCATCGCTTCGGCGCGCATCCCGGTGCGCACGGCGCCGGGGTCGAACAGGTTGATGCGCAGCGCCATCTTCTCGTTCTCGTCCGCCCAGGCTTTTACCAGCGCTTCGAGGCCCGCCTTGGAGGCTTGGTAAGGGCCCCAGAAAGCGCGCGGGCGCGGCACCACGCCGGAGGTCACGAACACGGCGCGCGGCGCATCCGACTGGTGCAGCAGCGGCCCCAGCGCGCGGATCAGGTGCGCGTTGGCGGTGAGGTTCACCTGGATGGTTTCTTCCAGGCTGCGCGGTCCGGTCGTCTCCAGCGGGCCGAGTGTGCCGAGCAGGCCGGCATTGGCAATGAAGCCGTCGAGATGCCCGAACTTCTCCATCAACGCCTTGCCGAGCGTCTCGATACCCTTGGTGTCCTTCAGGTCCATCGGCACCAGCAGCGCTTCGGAACCGAGCGCGCGGATCTCGTCATCCAGCTTCTGCAAGGCGGCCTTGGAGCGCGCGACCGCGATCACGAGATCACCCTGCCGGGCAAGCTCCAGCGCCGCAGCGCGGCCGATCCCGCGCGAGGCGCCAGTGACGAGAATGAGGCGAGGGGTATGGGTCATCGCGCGGCGTGTAGCGCGCGGCTTACACGTCGTCCAGAAGCGAGAGCTGGCGTTCCTTGTCGGCCTGGTCCTGCTGGTAATCGATCAGCGGGGTCGGGTACTCGCCGGTAAAGCAATGATCCGAGAATTGCGGGATCATGTTGTTGCGCGTGGGTTCGCCGATCGCCTTGTAGAGGCCGGGCACTGACAGGAAGCCGAGGCTTTCGACCTTCAGTTCCTTCACCATCTCCTCATGCGTATGGGTCGCGGCGAACAGCTCGGACTTGCCGGCCATGTCGATGCCGTAGAAATCCGGGTTGAGGATCGGCGGGCTGGCGGAGCGGAAGTGGATTTCGCGCGCGCCCGCCTCGCGGACCATCTGCACGATCTTCTTCGATGTATTGCCGCGCACGATGGAATCGTCGACCAGGATCACGCGCTTGCCTTCGAGGACGGCGCGGTTCGGGCTGTGCTTCTTGGAAATCGCGGTCTGCCGGCCCAGCTGCGTCGGCTGGATGAAGGTGCGCCCGACATAGTGGTTGCGGATGATGCCCATCTGGAACGGGATGCCGGAGGCTTCCGAAAAGCCCAGCGCGGCCGGCACGCCCGAGTCGGGCACCGGCACAATCACGTCGGCATCGGCGGGCGTCTCGGCGGCCAGCTGATGGCCCATCCGGCGGCGCACTTCGTAGACCGAGCGGCCCTGGATGAAACTGTCAGGCCGCGCGAAATAGACATACTCGAACGCGCAAGGGCTTGGCGGGCGCGGCGCAAATGCGCGGAAGCTCTCAAGGCCCTGTTCGGAAATGACGACCACTTCGCCATTCTCGATCTCGCGCACGAACTCGGCGCCGATGATGTCGAGCGCGCAGGTTTCCGAAGCGAGGACGTATCCTGTGCCGAGGCGGCCCAGCACGAGCGGACGCAGGCCGATGGGATCGCGCGCGCCGATCAGTTTCTTGCCGGTCAGGCCAACGAGGGCGTAGCCGCCTTCGATCTGGTGCATCGCGTCGATCAGGCGGTCGATGAAACGCTTCTTGGCGCTGCGGGCGACGAGATGCAGAATGACTTCGGTGTCCATGGTGGACTGGAAGATCGCACCGTCGCGGACCAGCTGCTCGCGCAGTTGGCGCGCATTGGTCAGGTTGCCGTTGTGGGCCACGGCGAAGCCGCCGAGGGCAAGGTCGGCAAAGATCGGCTGGATGTTGCGCAGCATCGGCCGGCCCTGCGTCGAGTACCGGTTATGGCCGATGGCCGACGCGCCGGGCAGGCGCTGGCGCAGGTCGCCACCAAAGTGTTCGCCGACAAGGCCCATATGGCGTTCGGAGTTGAAGCGCTTGCCGTCGAAGCTGACGATGCCGCACGCTTCCTGTCCCCGGTGCTGCAGGGCGTGCAGGCCCAGCGCCGTGAGCAGGCTCGCTTCCTTGTTCCCGAACACGCCAATTACGCCGCACTCTTCGCGTGGCTTGTCGTCGTCATTGTCGAAATAGGCCATCGGAAGGTCCGACTCGCTTTGGGGGGCCAGTGTCGAAGCGGGATATAGTTCGGTTTGGCCGCCAGCGAAAGGGTGGACCTGTCACCGGGTTGTTATGTTTCCGGACGGCGCGTCAAAGCATCCGTGCGGGCGTCAGTTTCGGGTGGATGACCAGCAGGTCAAACAACGCCTCCGGTGGTATTTGCACGATATCGGACGCTTCCGGCGTTTCGCTCGCCGTGGCGCCGTACCAGTCGAGACCGATCGGCGTCCGGCGCCACTCGCGCGTGACGCCCGACTCGGGCAGGTTGGCGAGGTCGAACCAGGCGGTCTTCGAACTCGCATCTGACAGCAGAGCGTTCAGCGTGCCCGGCTGAGCCTTGCGCTCGATGCGCACCTGCGGCGCCTCTGGCGTCTGGCCGGCGCTTGTGGGGATCGCCAGGAAGGTCGCCTCGGTAAACTCCTGGATCAGGACACTGTAATTCTTGCCAAGCTTCCGGCGCAGTACTGCGCCGCTCGGCATGTAACCCGTGAAGTCGCCGGAAGGGGCCCCGCCGGCGACGTGCGTATTGTGCCCCCAGAACACCGCCGCGCTGTCCTTGGCGAGCGCAATGGCATTCTCTGCCATGAACACATCGCGCCGGCTCCAGTATTCGGGCGTCGCGCGGGTTATGTCGCCATCGGAGGTCTCGTGCTCGAACGCGCTGAGGCCTTGCCAGGCTCGGCGCGCGGTGAAGGCGGCGTCGTCGAGACCGGCGGCGCCCAGTTCGGCTTCGAGCATGCGGCACGCGGCCTCCGCCTCGGTGCGCTGGGCGGAGGTCACCTGCTTCAGCATCAGGTCGTGCCGGGCAGCGCGGGCCTCGGTCGTCAGGATCGGGGCGATCGCTACCCCAATCGCGTCTGCCGCGCCGGAATCGATGGTAGCGAGCGCGGCCAGCGCGTCACCCGCGTCCTGACTGCTGGCCTGGCAGTCCACCCCGATCACGCGCACGCGGCGATCCGGGTTCACGGCGTTCCAGCCGCGCAGCCAGGCGAGCAGGTCGGCTGTCACGTCGGTTTTCAGGATACGGAAAACCGGGGCCTGTTTGACCGCTTCAGAGGCCAGCAGCCCGGTTGGCCCCCCGGAGGCATAGGTGTCGAGCTGGGCGCAGCCGGTGCGGTTGGCTTCCAGCAGCACGACGCGAAGATTGTGGTTCTCCACCATCGCCTGGATCAGCACCGATTTCAGCAGAGCGTCTTCGTGCGAGCCGTGGGTCGCTTCCCCCAGCCCCGCCATGCGGGCCCCGGCGAGACGTTTGGCGAGGGCTTTGACGCCCGGATCGTCCGGCGCGAGATTGCGGATCGGCACGGCTTGGGCTGCCAGCAGGCTGGTCATGGTCGGCGCCAGCGAGACCGGCGGCAGGGCATCCGTGCCGGTCTGCGTGGCGCAGGCCGACACGAGCGCCACCGAGGCAGAGGCCAGCAGGAAACTGCGGCGCGAAATCGGGTCAGGGCGGTGCGTCACGAACTTCCTCCCCTCACGGATGGGTGCTGGGGCCAGACTAGCGAACCCCGCCAAGGCATCAAGTTCAGTCGCCTGAGGCGGGTGTGGCGGGCACCGCGCTGCGGCTGACTTCGCGGGCCTCGCCGGTCACCGCATCAGCGGCGTTGGCGAGGATCGGATAGCTCAGGCTGTCCTGGATGAAAGGGGGCACGCGCTCCTGCTCCAGACCGACGGAAAGCAGCACAGCAAAGAAAACGAGCGCAACCCCGCCCCGGATGACGCCGAAGAAGAGGCCCGCGATATGGTCGAACAGGCCGATATCGCCGTTCGACATGATGGATTTTGATAAAGATTGTCCAAGCCATGCGACGATAACGTAGACAATCAGAAACGCCGTCACGACGAGAATGATATCCGGTGCGAGCGGATGGCTGCCCGGTGGGAGCAGGTCTGCAACCGTGCCCTGAAGGAATTTCCGCGCGTAGTAGGCAGCCGCCAGCGCGCCGATGAAAGCGCCGAGTGTGGCCAGTTCGCGCAGGAACCCGCGCGCAAACGCCATGAGGGCGGAAATAAGGATCACTCCCAGCGCGATGCCGTCAAAAGCAGAAATGTTTTCAAGCATTTGCAGCGTCCGGCGCGAGGAGTTCCACAAGCGCGATAAGCCGCGCAATCGGGCTGACCGTCAAGCCGCCGTCTGCCGCAGGACTGATCTCCGGACCATACGCCCGCTGAAAGCCCAGCCGCGCCGCTTCCTTGAGACGCTGATCCATCCTCGGAGCCGCCCGAACGGCGCCAGACAGGGCGATTTCGCCGAAGAAAACACTCCGCGCCGGAACCGGGTTTCCCGAGAGGGACGACAGCAGCGCCGCTGCTGCGGCCAGGTCCCCCGCCGGTTCGTTGATCCTGTAGCCGCCGGCGACGGAGAGGTAGACGTCCATGCCGGCAAAGTTCAGGCCGCAGCGCGCTTCCAGCACGGCGAGGATCATCGCGAGGCGCCCGGAATCGAAGCCGATCACGCTGCGCCTGGGTGTCCCGAACGGGCTCTTGGCGACCAGCGCCTGCACTTCGGCGAGCACCGGGCGGGAGCCTTCCATTGCTGCAAAGACGGCGGTTCCGCCGCCGGGCTCGGCCTCGTTGGAAAGGAACAGCGCGGAGGGCTCCTTGGCCGGTGTCAGGCCCAGGGCATGCATCTCGAAGATGCCGATCTCGTCGGTCGGCCCGAAGCGGTTCTTGACGGCGCGCAGGATGCGGAACTGGTGGCCGCGCTCGCCTTCGAAGTAGAACACGGCATCCACCATATGTTCGACCACCCGGGGGCCTGCGATGGTGCCCTCCTTGGTGACATGGCCAACGAGGACCAGCGCGGCGCCGGACTTCTTGGCCCATCGCACCAGCTCCTGCGCGCAGGCGCGGACCTGTGCGACCGAGCCGGGCGCGGCTTCCAGCGCGTCGGACCAGACAGTCTGGATCGAGTCGATCACGACGAAGCCCGGATTGGATTCCTTCAGCGCCGAGAGGATGCGCCGCAGGTCGGTCTCTGTGGCCAGTTGTACCGGTGAATTGGCCACTTTCAGGCGGCGGGCCCGTTCCTGGATCTGCGCGGCAGCTTCCTCGCCGGAGACGTAAACCGTCTTCACCCCGTTGCGGGCGAGGCGCGCCGCGGCCTGCAGCAGGAGCGTGGATTTGCCGATGCCGGGGTCGCCGCCGATCAGTGTGGCAGACGAAGGCACGATACCGCCGCCGAAGACACGGTCGAGTTCTTCCACGCCGATCAGCACGCGGGGCGGGGTTTCGACATCCGAATTGAGCGCGATGAACTCGGTCTTGGGGCCGCGTTTGGCGGTGGGGGTCTTCTCAGCCTTCAGCGCGCCGGGCGGAGCGCTGCCCGCCTCCTCGACCAGCGTGTTCCACTCGCCGCAGGCTTCGCAGCGCCCCGCCCATTTGGCGTGTACGGCGCCGCAGGCCTGGCAGACGAAGGCAGATGTGGAGGCTTTGGCCATGCGGGAAGGGTTATGCGGCTTCGGTGCGGGCTGGCAAGTCAGGGCCCGCACCGCTAGAGGGGGCCGATGAAACATGTCGCAATCATCGGCGCGGGGCCCGCAGGCCTGATGGCGGCAGAAGCCGCGCTGGCCGAGGGCGGGCGGGTGGACATTTACGACGCGATGCCGAGCGCGGGGCGCAAGTTCCTGATGGCCGGCAAGAGCGGGCTCAACATCACGCATTCCGAAGACGAGGCGCTGTTTCGTGAGCGCTATGAGGCGCCGGATGCGCGCCTGGCGGCGAT
>JBBSAZ010000070.1:0-9558 GCA_038251755.1 Caulobacterales bacterium | reverse complement strand
GTCCTCGTCGAGGAAGGCCATGGGCTTCGCATGCAAGCCGAGGCGGGCCCAGGAGAGGATCTCCACCGCTTCCTCCAGCGTGCCGATGCCGCCCGGCAGAACGATGAATGCGTCGGCCTCCTCGAACATCATCATCTTGCGGGTATGCATGTCCTCGACGATGCGGTGTTCGACATCCTTGAAGATGCGCTCCTTCTGCAACAGGAAACGCGGCATGATGCCGAGCACGTCGCCGCCCGCCTCATTCGCGGCGCGCGCGCAGGCGCCCATCAGCCCAACCCCGCCGCCGCCATACACCAGCCGGATGCGGCGGCTGGCAAGCTCCCGCCCCAGCGCTTCGGCAAGCCGGATGTAAATGGCATTCACGCTGTCGGACGCGCCGCAATAAACGCAGATCGATCCGATGCTCGAGGTATTCGGGTGGGTCTTGAGATCATCCATGGTGGGAGAGTTTACGCAGCGTTGCCAGCTTCGGCCAGACGGTTTCGCACGGCCGGTTGAGGTGCAGCTTCTGGGGTGGGTTTCGTTTTCGGACGTTCCGCGCCATATGGCGTGCATGAGTTCACATGCACATGCTGGGCAGACGCCCGAAAATCACGACCGGATCGAGAGTGCGGACGGGGGCCTCTGGGCGTCTATCCTGCGAATCCTGAAGCTGCTCTGGCGGCCGGAACTAGCGAAATGGCGCCCCGTCATGGCGGTGGCCGTGGTGCTGACGCTGGCCGCGTCGGTGCTCGAGGTCATCTCGCCCCTCGTCATGGGCCACGCCATCAACCAGGTTGCGCCACAAGGCACCGGCGGCGGCTTTGCGGTTGCGGCGCTCTGGTTGACCTATGGGTTGATCCTCCGATTCGCCGCTGCCGCCCTGCCGCAGGCCAGGGACTGGCTGTTTGCGCCGGTCAGCCAGGATGCGCAGCGGGTGGCAAGCGTCGACGCGTTCGGCCATGCGCTCGGTCTGTCGCTCAACTTCCACCAGACCCGCCGCACCGGCGCCCTCAACCGGGTGATCGAACGCGGGGCGGGGGCCATCGACTACCTGATCCGCTTCCTCGCTTTCAACATCGGGCCGACCCTCATCCGGCTCGTGCTCGCCTCCATCGCGCTTGGTGTGGCATACGACTACCGGCTTGCGCTGATCGCGGTCGTGACGATTGCACTCTACGTCCTGGCGACCGTCGTGATCACCGAATGGCGGGTGCGCCAGCGCCGCAAGATGAACGAGGCCGACACGCATTTCCGCGCGACCTCGGTAGATATCCTCACCAACTTCGAAACCGTCAAATCCTTCGCCGCCGAAACGCGCGAGACGGGCCGGTTTGACAAGGCGATGGGCGACTACAACGTCCACTATGTCGATACGGTGCGCAGCATGTACGTGCTGAACACCGTGCAGGCATTGGTGATGAACCTTGGCCTTCTGGCCGTGATGGTATTGTCGGCGCTGAACGTCATCGAAGGCCGGATGCAGATCGGCGACCTGACGGCCGTGATGCTGATGCTGCTCTCACTCTATGCCCCGCTCAACATTCTCGGCTGGGCCTGGCGAGAGATCAAGCAGGGCGCGGTTGACCTTGAAAAACTGCACGGCCTTCTGGCCATGGTGCCGGAAGTCGAGAACGTGCCGGACGCGAAAGTGCTCGCCAAGCCGCAAGGCCGGGTAACCTTCGAGGACGTATCGTTCAACCATGAAGGCCGGTCCGTCGGTGTGCAGAATATCAGTTTCGATGTGCCCGCCGGCGGCAAGATCGCCTTCGTTGGCACCTCGGGCGCCGGCAAGTCGACGCTGCTGAAACTCCTGTTCCGCTTTTATGACACGGATGGCGGGCGGGTTCTGGTCGACGGGCAGGATGTGCGTACGGTGACCCAGGAATCTCTGCGCGCCGCCCTCGGCCTCGTGCCGCAGGATGTCGTGCTATTCAACGACACGATCCGCGCCAACATCGCCTATGCCCGGCCCGGCGCCACCGAAGCGGAAATCCGCGACGCGGCGCGCGGCGCGCAGCTGCTCGACTTCATCGAGAGCCAGCCGGACGGCTGGAATACCCGCGTCGGTGAGCGCGGGCTGAAGCTCTCCGGCGGCGAGAAGCAGCGCGTCGGCATTGCCCGCGTGGTGCTGGCGGACCCGGCGATCCTTGTATTGGACGAAGCCACCAGCGCGCTCGACAGTGCCACGGAAGCGGCGGTGCAGGACGCCCTCGAACATGCCTCCGCCGGCCGCACGACGCTGATGGTCGCCCACCGCCTGTCCACCGTGATTTCAGCCGACGAAATTATCGTTCTGGAGGCCGGACGTGTGATTGAACGTGGTAACCATGCTGCGCTGCTGGCAAAAGGCGGCAAATATGCTGATATGTGGCAACGTCAGGCCCGTAGCACGGATGCTGCATTGGCTCTGACCTGAGACCGTTCAGCCGCGAAAGGAGCGAAGTCATGCCGGATGAGAACGAGCGCCGCTCCATGCCGTGGCTGAATGTCGTGTTCGACTGGGAAGGCGTCGCGGCAGCGTCGGCGGCATTCCTGGCCGCGCTGTTGCTGGGCTGGATCTGGGGTCCGCTGTTCTGGATCGGCTTTGCAGCGATGGTGGCGGCAATGGCAGCGGGCCGCTGGTCGCGCCGCTCTCCGCCGGACCTGGCGGACGGTGTGGTCGCGCCCTGTGACGGTATCGTCCTGAGCATCCAGAGCGAAGAGCCGCCGACAGCCTTGCGGCTTTCACCGGGCAGGTATGTCCGTATACGGATTACATCTTCGCCTCTATCGACCAACAAGCTGTACACGCCGATTGCCGGCGGCGTGGACCTGATCACCTTGGCACAGGGTGAGCCGTCGGTGCCGATGGCGTTCCGGCCGGACGATAAAGGGCTGACGCGGGCCTACGTCTCCTTTGAAAGCGCAGGTGAACAAGCGGGTCTCGCGCTGGCGACCGGCGGGTTCGGTCCGCGTATAGAGTTGAATGTCGAGACGGGCGACGTCGTTCGCCTTGGCCGCGCCTTTGGCACACGCCGGCTGGGGGGCTGGTGCGACCTGTACCTGCCTGCAAGTCTGAACATACTGGTGTGGCCGGGGCAGACACTGACCGGCGGCGAGACCGTCATCGGCCGGCTGCGCGCCGAGTTTGACGACGACCTTGTAATCGACGCGGCCGATATCGTGGTGCCTGACGCGAAACCTGCGACGGTCGCGGCGGCGCCGCCGGTTGCGGAAGTGGCGGCGGAGGAAGAAGACTTCTTCGACGATTATCCGGAGCCGGACGAAGTCGAAGCCCCCGAAGACCCCGCTGCAATCTTTGCCCGCCTGCGTGAAGCGGCGCGCAAGCACGGCGAGAGCGACTAAGCTGACAGCGCTTCACGCGCCCCCGGCCCAATCGCGCAGATCGGCCACGTAAATATCCGGCACTTCCATCGCCGCGAAATGTCCGCCCTGCGGCATCTCCGTCCAGCGCGTTATGTTGTAGGCCCGCTCTGCCCAGCTCTGCGGCGGCGCGAGGATGTATTCCTCTCCCGGATAGCTCGCGAAGGCCGTCGGCGTCTCGCAGCGCTCGCCTTCGGGCAGGGTGGCGCCGCCTTCCTGGAACAGCGCATTGTAATACCAGACACTCGTCGCGATCGAGTCCGTCACAAGATAGATCATCACATTCGTCAGCAGCTGATCCCGCGTGTACACTTTCAGCAATCCGCGCGTGCGAAGATCACTCCAGCCATGGAACTTCTCGAGAATCCATGCCGCCGTTCCCATCGGCGAATCCATCAGCGCCATCGCCAACGTCTGCGGCTTGGTCGCCTGCTGCATCAGGTAGGCGCCCTCCATCTGCATCATCAATTGCGATTTCTGCAGCCAGGCGATTTCTTCCGGTGACTGCGGAACCGCTGGCGTCGGCCGCATCGCCATCATGTTGAGGTGAATGCCCCGGCAGCCGCCCTTGCCATCCACTGTGCCGTGGTTCTTGCCGAGCCAAGAGGTCACCATCGAGCCCCAGTCGCCGCCCTGCGCGAGATAGGTTCCGTATCCGAGCACGCCGCGCATCAGCTTGTCCCACAGCGCCGCCGTCGCCCGCTGGCCCAGTGGCGAGGCGGGCTTGCCGGAGAAGCCGTAGCCGGGCAGGGACGGGATCACGAGGTCAAACGCGTCCTCCGCCTTTCCACCGTGTTCGGACGGATAGGCCAGCGGTCCGATGGCCTGCCAGAATTCGTAGACGCTGCCCGGCCAGCCATGCGTGATCAGCAGCGGCCGCTTGCCCTTCGCTTCGCCCACCAAATGCACGAAATGAATGGTCTGCCCGTCCACGTCCGCCGTGAACTGCGGCCACCGGTTCAGCTCCGCCTCAGCGGCGCGCCAATCATAACTGTCCACCCAGTAGCGCTGGATGTCCTGCATCATCGGCGTCGACATGCCATAGGCAAAACCCTGCTCGTTGGCCGGGGCGGGGAACCAGCGGTAAGCTTCCACCCGCGCCCGGATGGCGGCCAGCTTTGCGTCGGGGATGTTGATGGTGAAGGGCGTTGGCGCGGTCATGGGGCTTCCTCATTTTGAGGAACCCTACCTGACCCTGGGCCTCCGGGGGAGGCGGTGCCCTAGCGTCAGACCGAAAAACTCGTCCCGCAGCCGCACCCGCTCGTCGCATTCGGGTTCCTGATCTTGAACGCCGCGCCGATCAGTTCGTTGGCAAAGTCGATTTCCGACCCCTTGAGGAACTCCAGGCTCATCTCGTCGATCAGAACCCGCGCGCCATCGCGCTCGACCACCAGGTCGTCGCCGTTGGCTTCAGGTGCAAAATCGAACTTGTAGGAAAAGCCCGAACAGCCCCCACCTTCGACGGACACGCGCAGGAAGGCCGCGCCGTCCTGTTTGGCGAGAATCGCATTAATGCGCTTCGCTGCCGAGGCTGTCAGCGACACATCCGGTGAAGAAACGTCGGTCAGTGATTGAGAATGATCGGTCATTGACTGAATATAAGGACTGAAACGGCCATGGAAAAGAGAGCCTTGTTCGCAACCCGTCACGAAGAGAGCCGCGGGCGCTTCTTCGACGAGGCGCCTTCTGCGACCCGCACGCCGTTCCAGCGCGACCGGGACCGGATCATCCACGCCACCGCTTTTCGCCGCCTGAAGCAGAAAACCCAGGTTTTCGTGGCCCATGAGGGTGATCATTTCCGCACAAGACTGACCCACACGCTCGAAGTCGCCCAGATCGCCCGCACCATCGCCCGCACACTGGGTCTGGACGAGGACCTCGCCGAAACCCTCGCCCTCTGCCACGATCTCGGCCATCCGCCTTTCGGCCATGCCGGCGAGGACCAGCTCGATGCCTGCATGCAGCCC
Organism: Caulobacterales bacterium; assembly: GCA_038251755.1. Classification (GTDB taxonomy): domain Bacteria; phylum Pseudomonadota; class Alphaproteobacteria; order Caulobacterales; family Hyphomonadaceae; genus Hyphomonas. Next base: position 4,243 of record JBBSAZ010000070.1, on the reverse strand, counting down.
TTCGACGGGTTCGACCACAATGCCCAGTCCCTGCGTATCGTCACCCGGCTTGAGCGGCGCTATCCCCAGTTCGACGGCCTGAACCTCAGCTGGGAAACCCTTGAAGGCCTCGTCAAACATAACGGCCCCCTGACTGGGCCGGATACGACCCTGAATGACCTGCCAGCCGCCTTTCGCGACTTTCCCCATCTGGCGGACCTCGAAATCGACCAGTTCGCCGGCCCCGAGGCGCAAGTCGCCGCCCTGTCGGACGACATCGCCTACAACAACCACGACATCGATGACGGCATCGCTGCGGGCCTGTTCACCGTCGATGACCTGATGAAGCTGCCAGTAGTGGGCGATGCGTTCCGGGGCGTGCGACTTGAGTTTCCCCAGATCGACGACCGTATGGTGACCTACGAGGGCGTGCGACGCCTGATCGGCCTCTGGATCAACGACCTCGTGGATGAGACCCGCGCCCGCGTGAAACGCCACAAGCCGAAGTCGGCCGCCGAAGTCCGCGCCATGGACGTGCCGCTGATCGCCTTCTCCGAAGGGCTGGAGGCGCCGCAAAGGGCCCTGCGCGCCTTCCTGCATGCCCGGATGTACAAACACTACCGGGTCAACCGGATGCGCTCGAAGGCAAAGCGCGTGCTGGCAGATCTGTTCGAGGTATTCCTGCATGAACCGCAAACCCTGCCGCCGCCCTGGGGCGGGTTGGCGGACCCGGCGCCTGACGCGCTCCGGGCGCGGATCGTGTGCGACTACATTGCCGGAATGACCGATACATTTGCCCTCGAAGAGCATCGCCGCCTGTTCGATTCGCGCAGCCTCGCCTGACCGCAAAACCCCAGCAATCACGGGCCAAAGCGCGTCTCTTCAAGGCTCGTTAAGGAAACGGGCCTAGTTGTTAACGGCAGGATTTTGTTCAGGGAGCAACCAATGGGCCGACAAAGCTCACAGGGCCAGGATTATACCCCCTTCGATGATGACTATCGGGGGTTTGACGCTCGCGAGGAAGAGACCGCACGCGGCCCGCTGATCCTGACGCTGGCGATCGGCGTGCTCCTGATTTTCGGCGCCGTCGTCTGGAACACCTACCGGCAGGGCGTGCGCCCTGAAGGCGAGGGCCTGCCGAGCGTTCTGGCCGAGGACACACCGATCAAGACGGCCCCCGTCGAAGCCGGCGGCGCCGTGGTCGAAAATACCGATATCCGCTTCTTCGACGAGATGGACGCCTCCGACCGGGAACCTGCTGTCGAACTCGCGTCTTCTGGAGCGGAACTTGCGGGCGCAGGCGCCGTCAGCGACGGCCTGCCCACCAACCTGCGCCGCGGCCCGGTGGAGCCGGTTACCGACTTGACGGGCGCCTCACCACCGGCGGCAGTGGCCGCCGAGGCTGCACCTGTGGCAGAGGCCGTCGTTGCCCCGCCGCAACCTGCCGCCGCTGAAGCGCCGCAAGGCCCGCGCGTTCGGTTCGCGTTTGCGGCGGACGGGGCCTACCTGGTGCAGATTGCCGCGCTGCGCTCCGAGGATGCGGCCGAATCGCAATGGAAGCGGGTGACCGCTTCGGCGCCGGAATTGTATCACGGCGCCACGAAAATCATCCAGCGCGCCGACCTTGGCTCGGAGGGTGTGTTTTTCCGGTTGCGCGTCGGGGCCTTTGCCGACAGATCGGAGGCGTCGGCCTTCTGTGACGCGGTCAAGGAGGTCGGAGCCAACTGCATCGTGGTGAACGGATAGTGGTCAAAGCCTGCATTCTCAGCGTATCCGGCCCGGAATTGACCCCGGCCGAGGCCGCCCTGTTCCGGGCGCAAAATCCGTGGGGCGTGATCCTCATGGGCCGCTCCTGCGTGAACCGGATGCAGGTGCGCAAGCTGGTGGCGGACATCTGGGACGCCACGGGCCGCGAAACGCTGATCTTCATCGACCAGGAGGGCGGCCGCGTGGCGCGCCTGAAGGCGCCTGAATGGCCGCTGTTCCCGCGCGGGGCCGACTATGCGGCCATCTATGCCCGCGACCCCGAGCTTGGCCGCGAGGCCACCTGGCTCGGCCACCGGCTGATCGCTTCCGAACTCGCCAGCCTCTCGATCCACGCCGATTGCGCGCCGGTAGTCGACCTGCCGGTTCCCGGCGCCCATGACATCATCGGCGACCGCGCCTTCGGTACTGATCCTGCCGGAATCGCCGACCTTGCCGCCGCAGCCCTCAGGGGCCTTGCCGCCGGCAGCGTCGCGGGGGTCATCAAGCATATCCCCGGCCATGGCCGCGCCTTCGCCGACAGCCATTACGAACTGCCGCGCGTCACTGCCGGCAACAACGAGCTGTCGAAGGACTTTGACGCGTTCGCCCGGGTCGCCGATGCGCCGATGGCGATGACAGCCCACATTTCCTACGATGCTTACGACGCCGGCAAGGCAGCTACCGTGTCCCGCATTATGATTCAGGACATCATCCGGGGCCGAATCGGGTTTGATGGCCTCCTGATGACAGATGATCTGGGGATGAAAGCCTTGGGCGGCACACTCACAGAGCGCGCAGATGCCTCGATCGCGGCGGGCTGCGACGTGCTGCTGCATTGCTCGGGCTTCCTGAAGGACTCCGCCGAAATCCTCGCCGAAATGACCGAAGTGGCTGAGGCCGCACCGCATCTGGACGGCAAGGCCGAAGACCGCGCTGACAATGCCGACGCCATAGCGCGGCGCACAGAACCGTTCGAAGCCGCCAAGGGCTGGCGCCGCTTCCACGAACTCTTCCCGCAACTGGGGGCGATGGCGTGAGCGGAGAGGCCATCTCCATTGATGCCCTCTCGGCCGACGTGGCCGAAGCGGACGGTGTGAACCTCTTCTCAGTGGATGTGCCGGGCTATGAGGGTCCGCTGCACTTGTTGCTGGAACTTGCGCGCCGCCAGAAGGTGAACCTGCTGCAGATTTCCATGCTGCAGCTCGCCGAGCAGTACATGACGTTCATCGAGGACGCGCGCAGCAAGCGGATTGATCTGGCGGCGGACTACCTGCTGATGGCGTCCTGGCTCGCATTCATGAAGTCGCGCCTGCTGTTGCCGAAGCCGGAAGCCCTCGGCGATGATGAGCCAACCGGCGAGGAGATGGCCGCCCGGCTTGCCTTCCGCCTCAAGCGTCTCGACGCGATGCGCGAAGCCGTACGCGAACTTGAGGCTGGCCCGGTGCTGAACAATGTCGTGTTCCTGCGCGGCGCGCCGGTGCAGCCGAAAGTCGTGAAACTCACCGAGTTCACGGCAACCCTTTACGATCTCACCTCCGCCTTCGGTTTCATCCGTGACCGGAAGGAAAAGGAAGCGCCGCACCGGATCGAGAAGCAGCCCGTGATGGCGCTCGAGCAGGCGCGCAACACGCTGCGGGGCCTGCGCCAGCAGCTTGAGAACTGGTCGAGCCTCGACGATATCCGCACGGCGCTGTGCGAGAGTACGCCGGAACTGCCCGGCCGGTCGGTGACCGCCAGCGTCTTCTCCGCCGCCCTCGAACTGACGCGCGACGGCGAGGTCGACATGCGCCAGGACGCTCACTTCTCGCCCATCTATCTTCGCAACGCGGCGCGCGCCGGGGAGGGGATCGATGCAACCGTCTGAGACATTCAAGATGACCCATGACACGGCCGACAATCGCCGCGATGCAATGAGCCAGCTGTCCGAGGCTCAGGCCCGCGCTGAAGCCGACCTGCTGGGCGGCCGCGATGCGGCCCTGGCTGAAGGCGTGCGCCGGGCCGAGGCTGTGCTGTTCGCGGCGGGCGAACCTCTGTCTGCGGAGCAGATTGCTGAAATCCTGCCGCAAGGCATCGAGGCCGGCGAAGTGCTGATGGCCCTGCGCGCGGTCTATTCCAAGCGCGGCGTGAACCTCGTCGAGGTGGCCGGCAAGTGGCGCTTCCAGACGGCGCAGGATCTGTCCTACCTGTTTGTCGAAGAGCGCCAGGTGCAAAAGAAGCTTGGCCAGGCCGCGCTGGAGACGATGGCGATTATCGCCTACGGCCAGCCGGTGACGCGCGCCGAGATCGAAGCCGTGCGCGGCGTCGCGGTGGCGAAATCCGTGATTGATACGCTCTTGGAAACGGGCTGGGTGCGCGTGCGCGGCCGCCGCAAGACGCCGGGCCTGCCGATCACCTATGGCACCACGGACAAGTTCCTCGAACACTTCGGCCTCGAAAGCCTCGACACGCTGCCCGGCAAGGCGGACCTCGAAGCCGAAGGCCTGCTGACCGACGTGATCCCGTCCGGCTTCCAGATGCC
>JBBSAZ010000069.1:0-9636 GCA_038251755.1 Caulobacterales bacterium | reverse complement strand
GGGCCTTCGACATGCCGATCCAGAACTGGTCGAGGGGAACGGAATTGCGCAGGCGCTCGATGAAGAGGCCCGGATTGATGTCGAGCGAGGTCCAGCCGACGACGATGCCGCCGGCGATGCCGGCGAGCGTGGCAACGAAGGCGAGGATCGGCGTCATCACCACCATGGCCAGCACGCGGGGGGCGACGAGCACTTCCATCGGCTTCAGGCCGAGGGTCTGCATCGCGTCGATTTCCTGGCGCATCTTCATAGTGCCGATCTGGGCGGTGAAGGACGAGTTGGTGCGCCCCGCGAGCACGATGCCGGTCAGCACCACGCCGAACTCGCGCAGCATGGAGTAGCCGATCAGTTCGACCGTGTAGATCTCAAGATCGAAATCGCTGAGCGTCGTGGCGCCGATATAGGCGACGACCATGCCAACGAAGAAGGACAGGAAGGCGACGATCGGCATCGCGTTGAGGCCGGCCTCTTCCATCACGGCAACGATCGAAGTCCAGCGCATTTTCCAGGGCTGGGCCGCGAGGCGGACGATCGTGAAGATGGTCTCGCCGAGGAAGGCGAGCGTGGCGACCAGTTCGCGCACGAACGCTTCCGTGCCGCGCCCGACGCGTTCGAGCAGTTCGATAAGGCCCTGCGGCTTGGCCTTGGGCGGGTCTGCCGGACCGGAGACGGCGTGGACCTGGGCGATCAGGCTGGCGGCGGAGGCGTGTTCGCCGATCAGGCGGGGCGGGGTCTCGCCGCTGCTGCGCACGAGACGGTCTATCAGGAAAGCGCCGGCGGTGTCGATGCGGCCGAGGCCGGATATATCGATCCCGGCGCCGGACGGCAAACGGACGGCCGAAAACTCGCGCTCCACGTTATGCAAGGTCGCCACGGTCCAGTCGCCCTGCAGGCGGAGGATCGTATCTTCGCCGCTCTGTTCGAGCGCGAAATCGGGGGCGGCAGGGTTCAACATATTCCGTACGGGCCTGACCTCACTAACAAAACATGCTTAAGCACAGGGCTGGCCAGTCCAACACAATTCACCCGGCAGGATTAACCTATGCGCAATCTGCGGCTCGAAATTGCCCATGTTTCCTCGCCTTTGCGAGCGGCCTTTGCCATCTCGCGCGGCGCCAAAACTCAGGCCGACACCGTGCGCGTGCGGGTCTCCGACATCAGCAACGCGGGGCGGGGCGAGGGCGTTCCCTATGCGCGGTACGGCGAAACGGTGGAAAGCGTGATGGCGGCACTCGAAAGCGTGCGCGGCCAGGTGGAAGCGGGCATGGACCTTGCGGCCCTGCAATCTGCCCTGCCCGCCGGCGCGGCCCGCTGCGCGCTGGATTGTGCGCTCTGGGACCTCGACGCGAAGCGCGCCGGCCGCCCTGTCTGGCACCTCGCCGGGCTGCCCGAACCGAAACCGGTTGAGACCGCGCTCACGATCAGCCTCGCCGAGCCCGCCGCAATGGCGGAAGCCGCGAAACGGGCGCCGGGCCGTTTGCTGAAACTGAAACTTGGCGGACCGGAGGACCTTGAGCGGATCAAGGCCGTCCACCTCGCCCGGCCGGACGCGCGCCTGATCCTCGACGCGAATGAAGGCCTTGCGCCGGACGCCTACCCGGCCATCGCGATGGCGGCGGCGGGGCTCGGCGTCGTGCTGATCGAGCAGCCGTTTCCCGCTGGCAAGGACGACGCGCTGATCAAGCGGCCCGGCCCGGTTGCGGTGTGTGCGGACGAAAGCGCGCATACCAGCGCGGATATCCAGACGCTCGCGCGGTCGTATGACGCGGTGAACGTCAAGCTCGACAAGACCGGCGGGCTGACGGAAGCGCTCGCGATGGTGCGGGCCGCGCGCCAGTCCGGCATGGGCGTGATGGTAGGGTGCATGGTGGCGAGTTCGCTGTCGATGGCGCCGGCGGTGTTGCTGGCGGGACTTGCGGATGCGGCGGATCTGGATGGGCCGCTGTGGCTGGAAGCGGATATAGAGGACGGGCTCGTGTATACGGACGGAATGGTTTCGCCGCCGGTTGCGGGGCTGTGGGGGTGAGATTTCAGCGGCGGCATCTCTTGCCTCGCCCCACCCTAGCCCTCCCTAAAATGGGGAGGGGACATGTCAGCCTTCGTGGAAAGTGAGCTTTGCCCGATGTGCAACCGGTCCCCTCCCCATTTTAGGGAGGGCTAGGGTGGGGGCGGCAAAGCACGTGCCTCCGGCTCGCGCTCAGCGGACCGCCGCCTCATAGGCTTCGCTGGCCTCGAGCCAGACGGCTTCCGCTGCTTCTCTCTCGGCGACAAACTTCGCGCGTTCCTTCAGGCGTTGGCGCACCTCGTGTGGCGGGATGTCTGGGCGGGTGACTTCCACGTCGATGCCGGCAATCTTCGCGGCGAGGCGCTCCATCGTTTTCTCCGCATCCTGAGCTTTTTTCTTCAGCGGCGCGGCGGCTTCGCGGGCGGCAGACGCCTTGCGGCGGGCTTCGGCCTTGTCGCCGGTCTCGTCCGACGCGGACGCTTTGGCGGGTGACGTCTTTTCCCGGTCTGTACTCAGGACCAGCGTGCGGTAATCGTTGAGGTCGCCGTCATAGGACGAGACCTTGCCGTCCTTCACCAGCCAGAGCGCATCGGCGGTGGCCTCGGCGAGATAGACATCGTGGGTGATCAGCAGGACGGCGCCGGCAAAGTCGTTGATCGCGTAGATCAGGGCTTCGCGGCTGTCGATATCAAGGTGCGAAGTCGGCTCATCGAGGATCAGGATATGCGGCTTTTCCAGCGCGATCAGGCCGAGGATCAGGCGCACCTTCTCGCCGCCGGAGAGGGCTTCGACTTTCGTTTCCACCTTCTCGTGGCTGAAGCCCATCTGGGCGGCGACGGCGCGCTGTTTGGCGGGCGGGGTGCCCTGCGGCAGGGCGCGCATCACGTGTTCCAGCAGCGTGTCGCCAGCGGTCAACTCGTCCAGCTGATCCTGCGAGAAGTACCCGATACGGACGGCTTTCGGCATCAGCCGCTTGCCCGTCATCAGCGGCAGACGCTCGGCAATGGACTTGACCAGGGTTGTCTTGCCCTGCCCGTTTGTGCCGACAATCGCGATCCGGTCGTCCGGGTCCAGACGAATGTCCACACCGCTGAGAATGCGGGCATTGGCGCCGTAGCCAAGGTCTGCGCCCTTGATCTCGAGCAGTGGCGGCGAGAGTTTGGACTCCGGCGCCGGAAACAGGAACGGCGTCGTGCGCTCGGCGATCGGGATCGAGACGTTCTGCATCTTCTCGAGCATCTTGACGCGGCTCTGCGCCTGGCGCGCCTTTGACGCCTTGGCGCGGAACCGGTCCACGAAGGATTGAAGGTGTGCGCGCTCGGCGGCCTGTTTGGTGCGTTGGCTTTCGAGCTGAGCGAGTTTCGCCGCGCGCAGGCGCAGCCAGTCATCATAGCCGCCGGGCGTGATCGAGAGCTTGCGATGCTCCAGCGCCAGCGTGTGGGTGACCGAACGGTTCAGCAGTTCGCGGTCATGGCTGACGATCAGCACCGTGTTCGGATATTTGCGCAGATAGCCTTCGAGCCAGGCGGCGCCTTCAAGGTCGAGATAGTTCGACGGCTCGTCGAGCAGCAGGAGGTCCGGCTGCGCGAACAGGGCGCCGGCAATCGCCGCCCGCATCCGCCAGCCGCCGGAGAATTCCCGGGTCGCGCGTGAGAGGTCGGCATGTTTGAAGCCGAGGCCCATCAGCACTTCGGACGCCCGCGCTTCAGCGGACCAGGCATCGATGTCGAGGAGGCGCGCATGGATTTCGCCGATCCGGTCCGGATCGGTCGCCGTCTCGGACTCGGTCATCAGCGCATGTCGCTCGGCATCGGCCTGCAGCACCACGTCCATGATCGTCTCGTCGGAGGGCGCCACTTCCTGCGCCACCCAGCCGAGCCGGGCCCCGTTCTGAAGGCGGATCGGGCTGTCCTTGCCGGGCGCCGCGATCTCTTCGCGGATCAGGCGCAGCAGCGTGGACTTGCCGGTGCCGTTGCGTCCGACCATGCCGACCTTCCAGCCAGCCGATATCCGAGCCGATGCGGCTTCAAACAGCGGACGCGCTTCCACGCGGTAGTCGAGATTGCGAATTTCCAGCATGGGCGTCCCCATACCCGCTCGAAGCGCAAAAGACACGCTAAAAGCGCTGCAAAATGACATTCCGGTCATGAGACAGCGATGCCCCATTGCCGCCATGTTGCAGTGCAACATCACAGGCATGGATAATCGCAGTTTCTCCGTCCATCTGGACAGCGGCGAACCGGTCCTCTTGCGGCCCATCTCGCGCCGCGACGCCGCGCGCATGCGCGACGGGATCGCCGCGCTGTCGGACCATTCGCGCTATCTGCGCTTCTTCAACGGCTCGCAGACGATGCCCGACCATGTGATCGAGCGCCTGTGCGATGCAGATGGCTGGAAACACGTGGCCTGGGGCGCGATTGACCTTTCCAGCCCGGAGCAGCCGGCCATCGGTGCGGTGCACGCCATTCGCCGGGGCGCCAGCTGCGACGCCGAACTGGCGCTGGCCGTGCTGGATGACTGGCATGGCAAGGGGCTGGCGCGGCTGCTGCTGACCGGCGTCATTGCGGATGCGCGCGCGGCGGGCATCACACACCTGACGGCGGAAACCTTCGCCGAAAACCGCGCGACCCGGCAGCTGTTCCGAAGCCTCGGCGGATTATCCGTCCACCGCGAAGGGCCGGTCGTCAGCTACCGGTTCGACATTGCGACCGCGGCGCAGAAGGTGGAATTGCTGACGCAGAACCCGGCCGGCGAAGACCTTCGCGCTGGGCTGCGAGCGTTTGCGGCCACGCAGGAAGCGCCAATGGTTCGGGCGCGGCGCTCCGTCTGATCAGGCGGCCCCGTCGAGGATTTCCTTGAAGCCGCTTGGCGTGTGGGGGCCAATGAACAGCTGCTCGAACGTGCCGATGCCTTCCGAGCCGGTCCCGTCCGGGCCCTTGTGCACGGCCTTCACGATTTCCTGGATGTGCAGGTTTTCCGGCATCGCCCAGGGCGTCTTTCCGGGCTCGAAATTCTCGCGCACCACTTTCAGCTGATCGCCCTGGAAGGCGCCGTGGCGCCAGACCGGGTGGCCATAGCCGATGCCCTTCATCAGGAAGGTGCCCATCGGCGTGAAGTCCACCGTATGCGGACGGCCCGACGGATCGGTGACCGACAGCGTCGCCGTCTGCATCCGCCGCGTGCCCTTGGCATAACGCACGTCCATCACCGGATTGCTGAGGTGGATGCCTTCGCCCTGCTTCGAGCCATCCATCACCAGCGAGGCGCGCTGGTTCCAGGGCTCGCCGGCGCCGTCCTCGTTGACATGGAAGAACATCGAGAGGTTCGGGAAATTGGTCGGCGTCCAGATCCAGTAGAATTGCGGCGGGACGGCCGGGATCATCGGCTGCGGATCGGGAGCGCCGATCGGGCGCACGCCCCAGCTGCGATCGCGCGTGCCGGTCCAGCTGGCCGGGTCAACCTTGATCTCGGTGCCGTCTACTTTCAGCGTGCCCGACCAGCGGCCGTTCTGCGTCATCCGCGTCAGGTCCATCATCATGCGCGAGCCGATGCGGCGGGTGAAGCGCGGCTCCTCGATCGGGAACGCGCGGCCGGTGAACTCGACATCCAGCGCGAGGCCTTCGGTTTCCTTGAGCGTCAGGCGCACTTTCTTCAGCGGCTCGACGACGGCCACCGAGAGCGGACCGACGAAGGTGTCCATCCGCTCCATGTTGAGCACGCGCGACATGAAGATGGAGGATTGCTTGCCATCGCGCAGGATCGATACGGACGCATCGATGATGTTCAGCGCCGGGTAGACGCCCATGGCGGCGGCGAAGAAGGTTTTCCCGTCGGCGCTGTAACCGTTGAAGAAGAAGCGGTCATAGAAGTTGCGGTCCGAGCCAGCAAAGGCGACCGGTTCCGGCGTCTGGTGGATCGGGTATTCGTCTCCGGCGGTGAGCATGGCGGCTTCCTTCCTTGGCGTGACCTCTTGGCGTATGGGTCCGTGGGCTTAGGTTGGCGCCGCGCCGCAGCACAATCAAGCCGTTCCGCCGGGAGAAGCCGAATGACCAAGTTCACAGCGGATGAAGCGAATGCGTTCCTCGACGCAGCCTTCAAGGGCCGGGGCCGGCAGAATCAGGTGATCCTGATGGAAGACGGCCGCGCGATCCTGCGACTTGAGGCGGACGAGACCCATCTGCGCCCCGGCGGCTATATCTCCGGGCCGACCCAGATGAGCCTGGCCGATTCGGTGGCCTATATGGCGATCATGACGCTGACGGGACTCGAGCCGATGACGGTGACCAGCAATCTCAACATCAACTTCCTGCGCCCCTGCATCGGCCCGGTCGTGCTGGCCGAAGGCAGGATCATGAAGATCGGGCAGGCGCTGGCGGTCATCGATGTGGACATCCGCATCGAAGGCGCGGAGAAGCCGGCGAGCCATGCGATTGTGACCTATGCTCTGCCGCGCAAGGCGGCGCCATGAACCGGCTTGTCCTCGCTGCCGCGCTGCTTGGTTTCGTCGGTGTCGCGCTGGGCGCCTTTGGCGCGCATGCGCTGGATGCTCAGCTCACGGAGGAAGCGCGCGGCTGGTGGGATACGGCGACGCTGTATGTCCTTCCCCATGCCGCGGCCGCCCTCGCAGCCGGTCTCAGCGGACGCGGCGGGCGCACGGCGCTCGGCGGCTGGCTGTTCGTCATCGGCGCAGTGATCTTCGCGGGCAGCCTGTATGCCATGGCGCTCGGGGCGCCGCGCTGGTTCGGCGCCATCACGCCCATCGGCGGGCTGAGCCTCCTGGCCGGATGGCTGACCCTTGCGCTCGGCGCCTTGAACAAAAACTAGGAGCCGGTGGTGCCGTCGCCGACATAGCGGTCGGCCAGCTTGTCGGCCGTGATCCGCGCGTCATCGATCATGACCGCAAAGGCCTCGATTTCCGACACGATCGGCTGCACGTCCATGTCGGCGCGTACGGCCACGAGGTCGAGCGCTTCCTGGAAGCCGCGATGCGCCATCTGTGCCCGCACCAGCGCCCGCTCATAGCTCATCACGTCGCCGCGATTCGAGGCGTTCCGGTCGCCGCTGCGCAGCACCGTTTCGGCTTCGGCGGTGACACCCGCCAGGCCACGGCGCGCGGCCTGGCTGTCGGTGATGATCCGGGCGAGGACGAGCGCGGGCGCCTTGGTGCTGGCGCCGATACGGGTTGCATAGAATCCGGCCGCACCGGCCACTTCGGTTTTGCCATGCATCAGCGTGTCGGCGAGCGAGGCGAGACCATCGGCCTCTTCAACCCAGCCGGCTTCCACGACTTCGTCGCAATAGGCGTTGGACGCCTGGCGCAATTCGGATTGGCTTCTGGTTAACGAGGTCTCAACCATCGCCTCGCCGGGCACAACCGAAACGGTTGCGCATCCCGCAAGAACGCCTAGGGATAGACACAGAAAAACGCTACGCATCAATACGCTACCCGCCAGCAGCTATGGCCCCACTCATCAAAAACAGTATGGGTGGGAAGAACACAAGTCCAGTCATTGTCGAAAAGCTAGTCGATTATAAGTGAAGAGCGCATGAACAGACGCCAGAGCCGCCGTATTCTCTACCACAGGCATGAGCCCTATGCGTCCGGGCGCCTGCGCGTCTCACCGCTGCACGAGATATACTGGGAAGAATCAGGTAATCCGAAAGGCATACCGGTCGTGGCGCTGCATGGCGGGCCAGGCGGCGGCTCCAGCCCCGAGATGCGCCGGTTTTTCGATCCTGAGCGTTACCGCATCTTCCTGTTCGACCAGCGCGGCTGCGGGCGCTCCACCCCGCACTCCGAACTCGAGGGCAACACGACCTGGGATCTGGTCGATGACATCGAAGCGCTGCGCAAACATGCGGGCGTATCGAACTGGCTCGTGTTCGGCGGCTCCTGGGGCTCGACGCTGGCGATAGCCTATGCCGTGACCCATGCGAGCCGCGTGCTCGGCCTCGTGCTGCGCGGCATTTTCCTCGTCTCGCAATCCGAGATCCGCTGGTTCTATCAGGAGGGCGCGAGCCGCCTCTTCCCGGATGCGTTTGACCGCTATGTCGCGCCGATCCCCGAAGCCGAGCGCGGCGATCTCGTGACCGCCTTCTACAAGCGCCTGACCGGCACCGACGCCACCGCCCGGATCGACGCCGCCCGCGCCTGGGCCCGCTGGGAGGGCCAGACCCTCTCGATCAAGGGCCCGGTCACGACACCGCCCCGCTTCAACGAAGATGATTTCGTCGATGCCTTCGCGCGGATCGAATGCCATTACTTCATCAATGACGGCTTCTTCGAGCGCGATAACTGGCTGCTCGAACAAGCAAAACTCAAGCTGCAGGACACGCCCGGCGTGATCGTGCACGGTCGGTATGATGTGGTGACGCCGCTCTCGACCGCCTGGGGCCTCGCCAAGGCCTGGCCTAAAGCGGAGCTGCACATCGTGCCCGACGCCGGCCACTCCTCGATGGAGCCCGGCATCATCGACAGACTTGTTCAGGCCACGGATGATTTCGCGGACAAGCTGACAGTGCGGTCGCGGGCGTAGGGGCAAGGCCTGAACGCAAGGGCGCGTTTTGGCCCATTGCAGTCTAGGGAGAAAAGGCAGCAGGCCGAAAGCGGTACATCCGCCCCCCGGGCATTCGGCGCGAAACCGTAGTGCTTTTCTGGTTACTCTGGGTCGTCGCAGACTTGTACCAACCTGCGCTGACCCTCACCGATGGGCCCAGTCTCGACGACCAGGATAAGAACACGAAAAACGGCGCCAGAGCCAATCACTCCGGCCGGGCACATTCACCGAGAAGACGCATGAATTTGCGTTCGTCGAGCGCTTCGACATCATATTCGGGAGCATCTAGCATACGTTGATCGTACTCGGCCCTGTCGTCATCCTTTTCATATTCGGCCTGCGCGCGCACGAACCAGTACTCAGCGGTCTCTTGCGCGGCAGGGAGTTGTATGGCGGGGCTCAGCGTCGCGACCCAGCTTGGGTCCCAGATGCCTGAGCCTTCGCCATAGTGGTTCGGATTGAGGCTTTTCGCCCAAGCGCTCCAATAGAAAGTACAATCCAGCATCTCGCCGCCCGTAACGGGAGACACGCCCGATGCGGCCGCCTCTTCATAGGTCTGAGCCGATGCACAAATCGGCGCTAGCGCCGAAGCTACGATGAATGCTGACAAGACGACTGCGCGCATCTGTTTAAACCTCGAATGACTGATACTTCAAACCTTGATACTGCCGATTCGCACGCGGACAAGCGATCACATTGCCTTGGACTGAAGCATGACTTGGCGAGCGTCTGCGGGGTTCCATTATCACGCATACGCATATTGCCTCGCTGCGGTGAAGGACGGGGACAACAGGGTCAAGCCTTTCGTTAACCGGGCTGATGACCGCTCTAAATTGTCAGCACCCGGAGCTGTCATCTGTGGACGGCGCCAGCGATGCAAGCGGGAAGTTGAGCCGAGCTGAAAAGCGGTTGGATTTCAGCCCGGCCTGTGCGTGTATATCTTCACGCACGCGGTACAGGCCAAAACAAGTGGGAGACAAATTATCATGAACCGAGTGCTCTCCATCCTGATCGCAGGGTCGTTGATCCTTGTCGTCGCAGGCTGGGCCGTCGCGCAGACGGCAGCACAGCCTG
>JBBSAZ010000068.1:0-9649 GCA_038251755.1 Caulobacterales bacterium | reverse complement strand
TCGAACCTGTGACCTACTGATTAAAAGTCAGTTGCTCTACCGGCTGAGCTATGGGCACGACCGAACGGTCGGAATCAACCGAACGGCCATTTAGGCTGCGCAAAGAGGGCGGTCAACCGCTACCTGCATGGCATCGCTTGATGGCCCCGGCTTTTTGTCGTTCCCTCTGACCATGAAGATTTTTTTCGGGGTCACGGTTGCGTTTTTTGCCCTGGCTGGGTGCGCAAGTACGCGGGATTCAGGTTCTGAGGGCTCACTTGCCGGCAACATGGGCGCGGCAGCGGGGAGCACTGTGTCGCAGACCGGCGGCGGCCTTTCGGACGCCGCCCTGTCGCCGTTGGACGACCTGAACCTGCGGCGTCGTGAAATCCCGCCCCTTCTGGCTGCCCTCGACAGCCCGTACATCGCGGCCGTTGACCTCACGTGCGAGCAGGTCGCGGAGGAAGTTCTCAAGCTTGACGGGGTGCTTGGACCCGATTGGGACCAACTTCAGCCAGACGAGCGGCTGAGGACGGAAGTTCTGGCGGATGAAGCGGCCAATGCCGCGCTGGGCGCGGTCGAGTCCGGTATGACCGGCTGGATCCCCTTTCGCGGGCTCCTCCGTAAGGCGACCGGCGCCGAAAGCCATAAAAAGAGGTACAATCAGGCCTTCAAGATCGGGGCTCAAAGGCGCGCCTATCTCAAAGGCTTCGGTCTCGCGAAGGGTTGCGATGGGCCGGCGCGACCTGATTTCCTGACACTCGGTGCCAGCGAGATTGAAACTGCCCCCCCCAGCGATCCAGGCACGTCCGATTAGGCTACCGGCTTCGGCGCAGACCGGGTGGAGGCCCAGGCGCCGGTCAATCGCGTGCGGAGGGCTTCGAAGCGGCCTTCGGCAATCGCCGCCCGCATCTCTGCCATCAGCGCCTGGAAGAAAGCCGTATTGTGCCAGGAGAGCACCATCGGGCCGAGATACTCTCCGGCCTTGAAGAGGTGATGCAGGTAAGCGCGCGAGAAGTCGCGGCTGGCCGGGCAGTCAACGGCCTCGTCGAGCGGCGAGAGGTCTTCGGCGAACTTCGCGTTGGTGATGTTGACGGGCCCATCCCATGTCCAGGCTTGCCCGTGGCGGCCGGAGCGCGTGGGCAGGACGCAATCGAACATGTCGATGCCGCGTGCAACGCTTTCCACGAGATCAATCGGCTTGCCGACGCCCATCACGTAGCGCGGCAGGTGGGCCGGCAGGTGCGGCACGGTAGAGTCGATCGTATCGCACATCTGCTGATGAGCCTCGCCGACCGCCAGGCCCCCGAGGGCGATACCGCCGAAGCCCTGCGCGACGACGCCTTTGGCGGAGCGTTCGCGCAGCGCCGCAAAGTTCGAGCCCTGCACGATGCCGAAAAGGGTTTGCGCGCCCCGCTGGCCGAAGGCGTCCAGGCTGCGCTCGCCCCAGCGCAGGGAGAGCTCAAGGCTGCGCTCGGCTTCCTGTGCAGTGCAGGGAAAGTTGGTGCATTCGTCGAGCTGCATCGAGATGTCGGCGCCAAGCAGATCGGCCTGGATCTCGATAGAGCGGGCGGGCGTCAGCCGGTGGGTGGAGCCGTCGATATGGCTCTGGAACGTGACGCCGTCTGCGTCCATCTTGCGCAACTGTGCCAGCGACCAGACCTGAAAGCCGCCCGAGTCAGTCAGCATCGGGCCGGACCATTTGGCGAAGGCGTGCAGGCCGCCGAGCTTTTTCACGCGTTCGGCGCCGGGGCGCAGCATCAGGTGATAAGTATTACCCAGGATGATGTCGGCGCCGGTCGACGCAACCTGGTCCATGTACAGCGCCTTGACCGTCCCGGCAGTGCCGACCGGCATGAAAGCAGGCGTGCGGATGTCGCCGCGCGGCGTGACAAGGCGCCCGGTACGAGCCGCGCCTTCGGCCGCGCTGATTTCAAACGGAAAGGTTGCCATGGGGGCGGCCTATAGGCCGCGGGCCAACGGAAGCCAAGCGCGGCATTCAGGCCGCCATTGCGCCCCATGCGGCCATCAGCATTGCGAAGGCTCGCATGTCACCCGTCGTCGTCGGCGCCATCTTGTTCATCGCGTAGGCATATGTGGCGCGCGCATCCATGTCGCTGACAACGAGCGAGCCGCCATAGCCGCCCCAGTAGATGCTGTTCGGGTTCGGGAAAGGGACCATGCCGCCGGCGAGGCCGAAGCCCATGCCGTAGCGCACGGGAATGCCGAGGATCAGATCCGTCCCTTCAATCTGGAGTTCGAGCGCCTTGCGGACACCGGCCTCGGAGAGAATCTGCTTGCCGTTAGCAAAGCCGCCATTCGCCATCAGGGACTGGACAGCGGCGACCGAGCGCGCATTGCCGGTGCCGCCCGCTGCGGGAATCTCCGCGCTGCGCCAGGAGCGGGTACGCGTATCGAGCGGGTTGATCGGCGGGTTGTTCGACATGTTGGCGACCAGTTCGTCAGCCGTTCCGTTGCCGAGCGTGCCGCCGGCCGGCGGCGGCGTGAGGTCAGCGACGCGGTAATCCTCCGTGGACGGAAGGCCGATATGGAAATCGGCGCCCAGCGGCTCGGCGATCTGCTTGCGGAAGACAGTGCCGACGGTCTCACCCGCAACGCGGCGGATCACTTCGCCGACGAGATAGCCCTGCGTCATGGCATGATAGCCGGGCGCCGTGCCGGGCTTCCAGTAAGGGGCCTGCGCGGCGAGGAGGCTCGTCGCCTTCTCCCAGTCGTAGAGATCCTCGCGCACCAGCGGCACTTTCCAGCCGGAGAGGCCGGCGGAGTGGCTCATCAGGTGAGCGACTGTGACGTCGGCTTTGCCGTTGGCAGCGAACTCGGGCCAGTATTTTGAGACCGGCGCGGCAAAGTCGAGCGCGCCCTTGTCGGCGAGGTAGAGCGCGGTCAGCGCTGTCATCGTCTTGGTCGTCGAATAGACGTTGACGATCGTGTCCTTTTCCCAGGGCTTTGTCTGAGCCTCGTCGGCGAAGCCTGCCCAGATATCAACGACGGGCTTTCCGTCCAGCGTCATGCAGAAGCTGGCACCGTTTTCCTGCACGCCATCGAAGTTGGCCTCGAACGCGGCCTTCACAGGCGCGAACCGGTCCTCTGCGAATCCCTGGGCTTTGATGCTGCTCATTTCAGTCCTCCCGCCCCGCCAGCGTCCGGTTTTCCGGGATCGTTCCGGCGAGGTCGGCAAGGCTTTACGCAGCGGCCAGAGGACTGGCAATACCTTCCGCAGCGGCGGACGGCGTCACACAGCGTTCAATATTTATGGGTCAGAACGTGATTTCGAGGCCGGCGAGTTCAGGTAACTGCAGCACGATCACGAGATCGCGCAGCTCCTGCCGGGCTGCCTTGTGGCTCATCGTGAAGGCAACGTTGGAGGAGGTCTCGGTCAGGTCGAGCAAGGTGAGGCCCGCCGGGAAGAGTTCGCGGTAGATGACGCGCTCGGAGAGGCCGGGTGCCAAGCGGAAGCCGATCCGCTTGGAGAGATTTTCCAGCGCGCCGCCGACACGTTCCTTGTTGCGCGCCGCCAGCGGCGACATGCGGTTGCGCATCACCACCCAGTCGATCGGGCGGCGCGAGGTCTGCGCCTTCTTTTTGCGGCAGGTCCAGACCATTTCGGAATAGAAACTCGGACGCAGCACTTCGAGCGTTTGCGGGTTCACGTCGCCCAGCAGGTCGAAATCCACGAAGCTGTCATTCAGCGGCGTGATCAGCGTGTCGGCATACATGTGTGCAAGGCGCGACAGGAAGGTGTCGCCGCCAGGGGCATCGATGATGATGAAATCGCACTCGCACTTGAGGCGGGCGAGCGAGGTGAGGAAGCGTTGGCTCTCCTCTGCCTCGGCCTTGTCGAGATCGCGCTCCTGGCTGGCTTCGACGCGGACGATTTCCGGCATCGAGAGCTTCGCACCGGTATTCTGCATCCAGCGCGTGCGGTTTTCGAGATAGCGGGTCAGCGAGCGCTGCCGGACATCGAGATCGATCACGCCGACCTTCTTGCCGATGCAGAGCAGAGCCACACTCATGTGGATCGACACGGTGGACTTGCCCGCCCCGCCCTTCTCATTGCCGATCACGATGACGCGGGCTTCGCGAACCTGCTGCGGGATGTCAGTCAAGCCGTCGCGGCTCAAAGAAGACATCCCATCGGCGGGCATGAAACCTACTCCACAATCTGCGCGGTCTGGGACCGGCTAAACCTAATGAATCACGCGACGCGTGAGAGTGATTCAATAGACGTGGAGGGTTTCTGAAGTGTTAGGGAGCTTTCGATGAACAGGTCATCTTCATCGAATGCGACAACATTCGTGAGGAGCGGGACCG
This sequence comes from Caulobacterales bacterium, assembly GCA_038251755.1. Lineage (GTDB taxonomy): Bacteria > Pseudomonadota > Alphaproteobacteria > Caulobacterales > Hyphomonadaceae > Hyphomonas. Next base: position 5,338 of record JBBSAZ010000068.1, on the reverse strand, counting down.
GCTGGGCGATCTCGTCGAACAGCGCGGGATCGAAAGCCACCGATGACGCTGCGAGCGGCGAATAGCTCTCTTCGGCATGCAGCGGCATCTTAGTCAGGTTCGACAGGACGGCCCGCAGGCTCGCCAGCGCGCCCGACACCCGGCCGTATTCCTGATCCAGCATGTAGGCTTCGGCAGAAACCGCCGCCTGCGGACGATCGAACATCCAGTTGTCGTTCGCATCGTCAGGTTCCGCGCCGCTGCGCAAGGCTTCCGGCTCGCGAATATCGATGCGGCCCTTGCGCAGGCCCAGTGAGACGGCCCCGTACATGGCCAGCGAACGAACGGTGTTAACGATGCGGTTTGTCATGACTTGGAAATTCCCGGTTATGGGTTAACAACTCGTTTACATCGACCTGATGCGGGACAGGATCAAAGTGAATTCTAGGACAGAAAAGACTGTGGCCGTCGTGCGCTCGCGTGTGGCCTTGCAGCAACAGGTGTGTGCCTGGAAAGCCGCAGGGGAATCGGTCGGCTTTGTGCCCACCATGGGGGCCCTCCATGCGGGCCATCTCTCGCTCGTTGAAAAAGCGAAAGAAAACGCGGGCCGCACGATCGCGAGCATTTTCGTTAACCCGGCCCAGTTTGCCCCGGGTGAGGATTTCGAGACATACCCGAGGCGCGAAGAGAGGGACCTTGCATTGCTTTCGGGCGCCGGATGCGACCTCGTTTATTTGCCGACTGTTGCAGAAATGTATCCCGATGGTTCGGTCACGGACGTTCGGGTGAACAGGATGTCGGACCTGCTCGACGGAATCTACCGGCCGCACTTCTTCTATGGCGTCGCCACCGTGGTGGCCCGGCTATTCCTGCATGCCCAGCCGGACGTCGCGGTGTTCGGCGAGAAGGACTACCAGCAGCTGCAGGTGATCCGCCGGATGGTGCGCGATCTTGGCTTCCCGATTCGGATCATCGGCGGCGAAACAAAGCGAGACGGCGACGGGCTGGCCCAGTCGTCCCGTAACCTTTACCTTTCGGCCGATGAGCGCCGCGCGGCAGGCGCGATGTTTGCGGCCCTGCACCGCGCGTCGGTTCGGCTGTCGCAGGGCGCCCTGCCCTCAGATGTGCGGGCCGAGGCAGAGGCCCACCTGATGCGGTCAGGCTTTCGCAGCGTGGATTATATCGAGCTGGTCGACACGGACACGCTGGCGGCCTTGCCCGATGATTCGCCGATGTCCCCGGGCACGGCGCGCCTTCTCGGCGCAGCCTGGCTCGGCCGCACGCGCTTGATCGACAATCTCAGCGTGACGCGGTGAAAGCCTTCAAGGCGTCGAGGCAGCGGGCGTTGTCGTCAGCGCTGCCGATGGTGATGCGCAGCTTGGTGGGCAGACCGTAACCCGCGATGGCGCGCACCAGGATCGACTGATCCTTCAGATACTGGTGTGCGGCGGCGGCACGGTCCGCGGCGCCGAAATCGCAAACCACGAAGTTCGCGTGAGAGACCGGCGTCGGCAGGCCTATCGCATTCAGCGCATCGGTCATCGCCGCGCGCCAGAGCGTGTTGTGGTCGCGTGACATCTTGAGGAAGGCCTCGTCGCCGACGCTGGCAATGCCAGCCTCGACGGCAAGCGTATTGACGTTGAAAGGCCCCCGGATGCGCTGGTAGGTGTCGGCGATGGCTTTCGGCATGTAGGCCCAGCCAAGGCGCAGCGCGGCAAGGCCGTAGATTTTCGAGAAGGTCCGCATCATCACGGTCGTGTCGCGCCGGTCGACAAGATCGCGCAGGGCGGCCTCGTACCCGGGCCCGAGATACTCAGAGTACGCACCATCGACGACGAACAACACATGCGGTGGCAGGGCATCCTGCAGGATTTTCAGCGCTTCGAGCGATAGCATCGTGCCCGTGGGGTTGTTTGGGTTCGCGAGAAACAGGATCCGTGTTTTTGGTGACACGGCGCCCAGAATGGAATTGACGCCCGCCGTCATCTCCGTCTCGGGCGCCTTGATCGCGGCGGCGCCGTGGGCGCGGGCGGAGACCTCGTACATCGAGAAGGCGTGCTCGGTGAACAGCACTTCGTCGCCGGGGCCGGCATAGCACTGGGTCAGCAAGTGGATGATCTCGTCCGAGCCGGCCGACGTCACCACGCGGGACGCATCTGCAATCCCCTTGGCCTGGGCTATGGCTTCGCGCAGAGCGGTGTAGTCGGGGTCCGGATAAACCTGCAGACCCTCGCCCGCCGCCGCGCGGATGGCTTCGACCGCCAGCGGGCTTGGCCCGAACGGGTTCTCGTTCGAGGCAAGCATCGCCACCGGACCTGCCGCGCCATGCAGCTTGCCGCCGGGCACATAGGACTTGGTGTTGGTAATGTGGTCGAGGGGCTTGATCGTGTTCATCGTGGGGGCGCTTACACCAATCACGGCGCAGCGGGAATGGTGCGGTTTGCCACGATCACGGCTTCGGCGGCGCCGTGGATTCGCGCGCGACCAGGCGGTGCGTCAGAACGTTGGAGACAGGCGCCTCTGATTCCGCTTTGCCGAGCAACATGCCGGCCGCCTGCGCCGCCATTTCGCGGATCGGCTGATAGATTGTGGTCAGCGACGGCACCACCACCGACGCAAGCGGCGTATCGTCAAAGCCGGCCACCGAGAGGTCCTGCGGAATACGAAGCCCCCTCCGGTAGGCGACGGCCAAGACGGCGGCGGCCATGTCGTCATTGCTGGCGAAAATGGCCGTGGGCGGGTTGTGTGCGGCGAGCAGTGTTTCTGCCGCCCGCAGGCCGGAGTCGAAATGGAAGCTGCCTTGCGCCATGAGCACCGCTTCCGGCTCCAGACCATTGCGCACCAAGGCCGCGCGGTATCCCGCCTCGCGGAGCCGCGCCTGCGGGTGATCGTCCGGGCCCGCAATGAAGCCGATGCGGCTGTGTCCGAGAGAGATCAGATAGTCCGTCATTTCCGCAGCGGCCGCTTCATCATCCATGCTGACATGGCCCGTCTCCCCCGCCGCATCCACGGGCGCGAGGCGCACGAAAGGTATGCCCGCCTCGGAAAGGCGACAGAGAAAGGCGGCGTCCTCTGTCAACGGCGGCACAAGAATGACGCCGGCGAGGTTCGGCTCGCCTCGCAGCGAGACCAGACCATCCGGCCCCGCGCCCACTTCCTCGAAAATGGCGTTGAACCCCTCGGCGTTGCATCGCTGAAGCACGCCAATCTGGATTTCGCTCGTGTAGTTGCGGGAGGGATTGGAGTAGTAGACGGCGATCAGCCGGCTCTGGGCCGCCCGGAGATTGCGGGCATAGGGGTTTGCCCGGTAGCCAAGCGTCTTGACGGCCATGAGCACCAGCTGGCGCGTCGGCTCGCGCACGTTCGGTTCGCCGTTGAGGACGCGGCTGACGGTCTTGAAGGAGACACCCGCTTTACGCGCCACATCGACGATGGTTGCGGGGCGGCGGTCATGCGTATCGATGGTCATTCCCCTGGGTAAGCGTCTGTCATCACCCGAGCGATGACACCTGTGTGACATACCTTATGGTGTCGGTTCAGGGGGGCAAGCCTCCCGCGCGCGGCAGGATCAGATGTCGCGCCGTTTCTGGGGGTGCAGCTCGCGCACTTTCTCCTGGTAGTCGCGGGGGTGAATGAACTCATCCGCGAACCAGATGGCTTCAGGCGATTCAAACAGTTGCCGGATCCAGTCGATCAATGCCTTGCCTTGCGGCAGGCGGCGGACACGCTCCGTATAATTGATCCAGAACCGGATGGGCGCGAGTTCCGGCAAATCCAGCGGCACAAGGCGCGGGTCAAGCACGGACATGAATGACGGCAGGATGCCGATACCGCCGCCCTTGGCGCAGGATTCGGCAATCGCCGTGCCGGAATTCGTGATGAAGGCGAAATCCACCATCCTTCGCAATTCGGACATGCGCGGCGCCCACCGCTCGACCTGGTTCACATAGGATGTGTGCAGGATGCAGCGGTGCTTGTGATACTCATGGATGTTCTCGGGCGTGCCGAACGCGTCCAGGTATTCGGCGGACGCGAAGCCGACATAGTGCTGCACACCCAGCCGGTGTGCGATTACATCGTGCGGCCGCGACTCCGAAAAACTGATGGCGATGTCAGCTTCCTCGGCATGCAGATCCGGCTCTGTTTCGCCGACAATCATCCGCACCTGCACCTTGGGATTGGCCCTTTGGAACTGAGAAAGACGCGGCGCAATCCAGTAGGGCCCAAGGCCATCGCCAGTTCTCAGCGTCACGGATCCGGTAATCACCGCGCCGGTTGAAGCGGTTTCCCGGCGCAGCAATTCTGCTGCATCCGCCATGCTGTTCACGTGGCGAAGAACCTGCTTGCCCACGTCGGTGAGTTCAACGCCGCGCGTGGAGCGCAGAAACACCTGCGAACCAAGATTCTTCTCCAGATCGTCAATTTTCCGGCTGATCGTCGGCGGCGATTCACCCAGCCGTGCCGCTGCCGCGCTCATGCTCGACAACTCGGCGACAACGCGAAAAACGCGCAGCGTGTCCCAATCCAGGCGATCAATTGACATGCAAACTCACTCGGTTGCGGCACTCTGGCCGCGTTCTCGAACTACGTCTGGTTTGATCCCGCGTGCGAATTGCGTCAACCCAAAAATGTAGATGACGCAGTGTCATCTACATTTGGTTGATACTTTTAGACCTTTGGAGCGCTATTCAGCGGCCAGTTTGTTCGAAAGCAGGCCGTCGAAATAGGCGATCGTCTTGGTCAGGCCGTCGCGCAGTTGCACCTTCGGCTCCCAGCCGAGGATCTCTTGCGCCTTCTCGATATTGGGCTTGCGCTGTTTCGGATCGTCCTGCGGCAGCGGCATGAACACGAGTTGCGACTTCGACCCGGTCAGGTCGATGACCTGCTCGGCCAGCTGGCGGATCGTGAACTCGCCGGGGTTACCGATGTTGATCGGGCCGGTGATGTGGTCAGGCGAGTCCATGAGGCCCATCAGGCCGCGCACCAGATCGTCGACATAGCAGAAGCTGCGCGTCTGCTGGCCGTCGCCGTACAGGGTTATGTCGTCACCTTTTAGTGCCTGAACGATAAAGTTTGAGACGACCCGGCCATCATTTGGGTGCATCCGGGGGCCATAAGTATTGAAAATACGCGCCACTTTGATGCGCAGCTGATGCTGGCGGTGATAGTCGAAGAACAGCGTTTCGGCGCAGCGCTTACCCTCGTCATAGCAGGAACGCGGGCCGATCGGGTTGACGTTGCCCCAGTATTCTTCGGGCTGCGGGTGAACCGCCGGGTCGCCGTAGACTTCCGACGTCGAGGCCTGGAGGATCTTCGCCTTCACTCGCTTGGCGAGGCCGAGCATATTGATGGCGCCGTG
>JBBSAZ010000067.1:0-9668 GCA_038251755.1 Caulobacterales bacterium | reverse complement strand
TGCAAGACGGGCGTGGCAAGGTGAACACATCACGGGGCCCGGCTTAACGCTTCAGCCCCCCAGCCAGTGTCCTGATCGAGGTAGTTGTAGATGAAAGTTCTGTGGGTCGAAGATCATGAGCCGGTGCGCGACATGCTGGCCATCGCGGCGGACAAGGCTGCGCGCGCACGCGTTCAGGTTGACCTCGTAATGGCGCCGACGTTGATGGCTGCAGAGATGCGCCTGCGTCTGGAACGCTTCGACCTGGTCGTGCTCGATCTCGGCCTGCCCGACAGCATGGACGCCGACATGACGATCGCCCGCGTTGCCAACATGGGCAAGTACCGGATCGCCGTCGTCTCCTCGATGGAAAACCGCGACCAGGCCGTCGCCTCCGCCGTGCGCTGCGGCGCCAATATCCATCCAAGCGCCGTGTTCAAGGCGAACCTGCCGTTCAACCGCTTCATCCAGCGGCCGGAGTCCTTCGAGGACTTCTTCATGGAACTGATGCCGGCCGCTGGCGCCGCCGCGCCGGCCCGCCCTGCCCGCGCCGCCTGACCGGAGCGGCTTGCGGGCCACGGCTTCTGATTGCTAAGCCGCCCGGGAGACTGCTTCCGGGCGGCTTGTCGTTTCGGCCCACGCGCACCAAGGAAACCTGATGGACAGCCTCATCGCCTCGCCCGTGACGCTGGGCCTTATCGTTCTCAACGTGATCGCCAGCCTGATTGCGTTCCGCAACGGGGCGTTCATGCAGCAGAACATCCTCTGGATCGGCCCGATGCGCGAGCGGGGCGAATGGTACCGGGGCCTCAGCTCCGGTTTCCTGCATGTCAACGGGCCGCACCTCCTCCTCAACATGTACGGGCTCTGGCTGTTCGGGCCGATCTGCGAATACGTGCTCGGCGGCGTGGGTTTCGCCATCGTCTATTTCGCCTCCCTGCTGGGCGGCAGCGCCTGGGCCTATATCCACAACCAGAATTCGCCGGACTACCGGGCGGCCGGCGCGTCGGGCGCCTTGTCCGGCATGGTGCTCGCCTTCTGCCTGTTCGAGCCGTTCGCCATCCTGCTCGCCTTTTTCGTGATCCCGATGTGGGGCATCGTGTTCGGCATCCTCTATGTCGCGATCAGCTATGCCTTCTCGATGCGCGAGAACCGCATCATCGGCCACGAAGCGCACCTCGGCGGCGCGGTAGCAGGGGTCATCGCCACATTGCTGGTGCGGCCGGAAACCTTCAGCGAATTCGTGGCGCAGGCCGCGGCCCGTTTTGGCTGAGGCGCGGATGGGAGCCGTCCGGGCACGCTATGACGAGCGGGTGGCGTCTGGCGCGCTGACCGTTGACGCGGCGCAGGCAGACGCCGCAAACCGCCTCGACGATCTGGCCCGCGCGCTGTCTGCGCCGCAGAAGCGGGGCCTGTTCAGCAAACCGCCGGAGCCGGTGCGCGGCGTCTATCTCTGGGGCGGCGTCGGGCGCGGCAAGTCGATGCTGATGGACATGTTCTTCGCCGAGGCCAAAATCTCGCCCAAGCGGCGCGTCCACTTCCACGAATTCATGGCCGAGGTGCACGAGCGCCTCGATGTCTGGCGCAAGATGGGCGAGGCCGACCGCAAACGCTCGCCCTGGCGCGTCCGGGACGCCGGCGACGATCCGATCGCGCCGGTGGCGAAACAGATTGCGAGCGAGGCGCGCCTGCTTTGCTTCGACGAGTTCCAGGTGACGCAGATTGCCGACGCGATGATCCTGGCGCGCCTGTTCGACGCCGTGTTCGCGCACGGCGTGACCGTGGTCGCCACCTCCAACCGCCAGCCGGATGATCTGTACAAGGACGGCATCAACCGCGCCCTCTTCCTGCCCTTCATCCAGCGCTTGAAAGCGCGCTGCGATGTGGTCGAACTGGTCAGCGCACGCGATTACCGGCTCGACCGGCTGGTCGAAGCGCCGGTCTGGTACGCGCCGCTCGGCGCAGGCAGCACCACGGCGCTCGACATGGCCTGGACCCGCCTGACCCTCGGCGCCGAACCCCAGCACTGCGTGCTCACCGTCAAGGGCCGCAAGCTGGAGGTCGCCCGCGAAGCGGCCGGCGTCGCCCGTTTCACCTTCGAGGAACTCTGCGCCCGCCCGCTCGGCTCCATCGACTATCTGACGATTGCCGCGACCTTCCACACGCTCATCCTGGAAGCCATCCCCCTCCTCACCTCCGACCGGCGCAACGAGGCGGCCCGCTTCGTCAGCCTGATCGACGCCCTCTACGAGGCCCGCGTCAAACTCGTCGCCAGCGCCGCCGCCGAGCCGGACCGCCTGTATCCCGATGGCGACGGCGCCTTCGAATTCCAGCGCACATCCAGCCGCCTTTTCGAGATGCGCTCAGCTTCCTACATGGCGGAAGAGAGACGCAGCCTCCCTGAAAGCTGACCCGGCCGCAAAAATAGCGGCGCCGGAGCCCCTTCCACACCCTCGCCCCATTTCCTATTTATGCAGAAGCGCGATGAATGAATTGCGCCTCTCCGGCGGCGACGCTGCTGCCAGGCAGGGCTAAGGTGCCGAGGAAGATCCAGAAGAACAGGTGGGCCGCCGGTATCGGGACCCGCCCCGAACAGGAGGACGATACATGGCCAACACGCCAACCAAAGCGGGCTCTGCAGCTCTTAGTCCAGAACAAGGACTGAGCCGGTATCTGAGCGAGATCCGCAAGTTTCCAATGCTCGAGAAGAACGAGGAGTTCATGCTCGCGCGCCAGTGGCGCGATCAGGAAGACACCGAGGCCGCCGAACGGATGGTCACGTCGCACCTTCGTCTCGTCGCGAAGATCGCCATGGGCTACCGGGGCTACGGCCTGCCGATGGCCGAAGTGATCTCCGAGGGCAATGTCGGCCTGATGCAGGCCGTCAAGAAATTCGACCCCGAAAAGGGCTTCCGCCTCGCCACCTACGCGATGTGGTGGATCCGCGCCGCGATCCAGGAATATATCCTGCGCAGCTGGAGCCTCGTAAAACTCGGCACCACCGCCGCGCAGAAAAAGCTGTTCTTCAACCTGCGCCGCCTGAAGGGCGAGATGCAGGCGCTTGATGAGGGCGACCTTCGCCCGGAACAGGCCCGCCTGATCGCCGAGAAGCTGAACGTCACCGACGCCGAGGTCTATTCGATGAACGGGCGGATGTCCGGCTCGGACGCGTCCCTGAACGTGCCGATGGGCCAGGACGGCGACATGGAATGGCAGGACTGGCTGGCCGATGACGAGCCGGGCACGGCGGAAACCTTCGCCAACCGCCAGGAACTCGACAGCCGCATGGACCTGCTGACCCGCTCGATGGAAGACCTCTCGGAGCGCGAACGCCACATCCTGACCGAGCGCCGCCTGATCGACGAGCCGAAGACGCTGGAAGAACTGTCGGACCAATACGGCGTCAGCCGCGAACGCATCCGCCAGATCGAAGTGCGCGCCTTCGAGAAGCTTCAGAAGACGATGAAGCGGCTCGCGAAGGAACAGGGCCTTCCGGTTGGCGACTGACGCCCTGAACCTCGTACCGATCACAGACAGCCGCGACCCACGGGTCGCGGCTTTTCTTTTGAACTTGATACGCAAACAGCGATGACATATATGTCTTTCCGCATCACCGAAGATGCTAATTTCTGCGTTGGAGTAAGGGCCTTCGGCCCGCCGCGCCTAATTCTAGGTAAGCGGAGTACTTTATGCAGATCGAACATTATGTGGATGACGACGGCGAAGACCTGTTCGGGCAGTCCTTGCTGGCATTGCCCGCCCGGGCGCAGAAGGGCGTTGACCGCAATCGACAGAATGGAGGCTGGAAATTTCGGTGACTGGAAAGCTCTAGGCGGCAGGCTCCGGGAACACAGGATACATTCGGAAGGCGGAATCAGAATTTACTACTCTCTTCAGGATGGCGAAATCATCCTTCTACTGATTACCGGACTGAAGAGCACGCAAGGCAAGGACATCCGTCTGGCCCAGGAAAGACTTGAAAGATATGAGCAAGAAAAAAACTAGCCCCAGAGCATCTCGCTCGCATCAGGATTTCCTCGTGCAGCTTTACGCCAGCGATGAGGAAGCGATAGGCATGCTCGCCTATGCGCTTGAACACATCGCAGCTGGAGAAGATGAAGAGGGAAAGCACGCGCTTCGTAGCTTGATCAAGGGCAGACTTGGTTTTGAAGAGCTTTCGCGGCGCATCCAGATACCAGCGCGCAGTCTCAATCGTATGATGTCCAGCGAAGGCAATCCTTCTCTGTCGAACTTGTCGGCCATCATCCGGGCGCTGCATCAAGAGCTAGGCATTGAACCAAATTGGACTTTGACTGCTCCGGAAGCAGCGTGAACCTGATTGAGATAAACGAGAGCCATGACCCGCGCGTGGCCGCTTACACCGCCATCCGCGAGCGCGACCTGACGAACGGGCATGGCGGCCGGTTCATTGTCGAGGGCAAGGTCACGCTGGAAACGCTGCTGACGCGCGGACGATTCAAGGCGGAAAGCCTGTTCCTGTGCGAGACGCGCCTTGCACCGCTCGCGGTCCTGCTGGCGCAAGTGCCGGATGGCGTGCCCGTCTATGTTGCTCCGCAAGGCGTGATGGACGAGATCGCCGGCTTCCCGATGCACCGGGGCGTGCTCGCCTGCGGCCTCAAGGGCACGCCGCTTGCGCCGGCCGATGTTCTGCCTGCGGACGGTCCCTCCACCGCCCTGCTGCTTGCGGGGCTCTCCAACCATGACAATGTCGGCGCCTGTTTCCGAAACGCCGCCGCCTTCGGCGCCAGCGCCGCACTGCTGGACGCCGAATCCTGCGACCCGCTTTACCGCAAGGCCATCCGCGTCTCCTCCGGCACCGCGCTCTGGCTGCCCTTCGCCCACGGCGGCACCGGCGCCAGCCTGATCGAAGCGGCGGAAACAACCGGCCACGAAGTCTGGGCCCTGACGCCTGACCCGCGCGCCGAACCCCTCCCCTCACTCAAAGTGCCGCCCCGCCTCGCCCTGCTGCTCGGCGCCGAAGGGCCTGGCCTGCCGCGCGAGTTGATCGCCCGCGCCCGCCCCGTGCGTATTCCGATGACGGACGGCTTCGACAGTGTGAATGTGGCAACGGCCGCCGCGATCGCGCTGAGCCATGTGTTTGGAATGCGGCGCTGATCCCCCCTCTCCCTCGTGCGGGAGAGGGATTAAGTGGCGGTTGCGTAGGCGAGATGAAAACCCCTCTCCCATGCAATGGGAGAGGGGGGACCCACGGCCGAAGGTCGTGGGAGGTGAGGGTCTTGGCCCCATCCGCCTACAGATCAATCAGGTAATCAGAAAACCCGGGGCCGCTCGTTCTTCCCGACATGCAGGCCGCACTCGGTTTTGTCCTGACCGGCCCAGCGCCCGGCGCGCGGATTGTTCGGATCGTCCGCAGGCTGCGTGCACGGCCAGCAGCCGATCGAGGGATAGCCCTGCGCGACCAGCGGATGGCGCGGCAGGTTACGCTGCTCGATGAACAGGTCGACATCGTCCTGGTTCCAGCCGGCCAGCGGGTTCACCTTGTAGCGGCCCGCCGCAAACTCGAACACCGGCAGGCTCATCCGGGCGCCGCCATGGAACCGTTTGCGGCCCGTGATCCAGGCCGAGTATCCCGCCAGCGCGGGCTCCAGCGGGCGCACCTTGCGCAGGTCGCAGCAGGCATCCGGATTGGATTTCCAGAGCATGGATTTGGGGTCTTCAGCGCGGCGCTCGCCCTCGTCCGGCACGAGCGTGCGCACACCGGTCAGGCCAAGCGTCTCGATCAGCTCGTCGCGGTAATCCAGCGTCTGCGGGAAGTGCATGCCGGTATCGATGAACTGGATCGGCAACGACGGATCAACGTCCGCGATCAGCGCCAGCATCACGGCGCTCTCGGCGCCAAAGCTCGAGACATAGGTGAGATCGCCCACCCATTCGCGCACGATGGCGGCGCGCAGGATGGTCTGCGCCGAAGCCCGACGCAGCTCGCCGTTGAGGCGCGCAAGCCGGACCGCAGGATCGGTTGCCGGGCTTTCAATCAGGGTATCGAAGGGCATGGGCCTCAGGCTCCGTCTCGCTTGCGGAAGATCGCTGCCGGGCCGGAAACTGCGGGCTGGTAGGCCTCAGTGAACTCGGCAAGCGCTTCCAGTACCTCAGATACGGTGGCGCGGGCGGTTTCGTAAGCGTCGACGCCTGAACGGTGCATGTAGAATATCTGATCGCGCAACACATGGCCGACCGCCCGGATTTCGCCGGTATAGCCGTAGCGGCGGCGAAGCAGCTGCGCCTGGCTGAACCCGCGCCCGTCGGTGTAGCGCGGGAAATCCACCTCAATCAGGGCGATTTCCGGCAAGAAAGGCTCCAGCTGGGCCGGATCATCGGCCGGGCCAAGGCGCACCCCATCCGGCAAAGGACCATTCTCCTGCCCCTGTTTCAGGCCGAGATACCGGCCGAACGAGACCGAAAACCGGCCCGCTTCCGGCAGCGCCGCGCCGTCCGGCACGAAGGTCCAGTCATTGGCGATCTCCGCGCCCCCTTTAACCAGCGGCATAGAGGGCCTCCTGGAAGCGCGCATGGCCGAGGCGTTCCAGCGTGTCGATGAACTTCTCCGCAGGCGAGGTGCGCTCCGCGCGGTAGAACTCGACGACGCGGTGGATGGCGGCCGGCACATCATCTGCTTTCAGGCCGGGGCCGACGATCTCGCCCAGCGCCGCCTTCTCGTCCGCGCGCCCGCCGAGCAGGATCTGGTAGAATTCCTCGCCCTTCTTGTCGACGCCGAGGATGCCGATATGGCCGACATGGTGGTGGCCGCAGGCATTGATGCAGCCGGACACGTTGATGTGCAGCTTGCCGATGTCTTCCTCGTAAGCCGGGTCTGCGAACAGTTTCTGCACCTCCAGCGCCACGGGAATCGAGCGCGCATTGGCGAGGTTGCAATAGTCGAGACCCGGACAGACGATCATGTCGGTGATCCGGCTCTCGTTGGCGGCGCCGAGGCCCGCCGCGTCCAGCGCGGCATAGACCGCCGGCAGATCGTCCAGCGCGACATGCGGCAGGATCAGGTTCTGCGCATGGCTGACCCGGATATCTCCGTACCCGTACTTTTCGCCAAGGTCTGCCACCAGCCTCATCTGCGCGTCGGTCGCGTCCCCCGGCGCCACGCCAAGCGGCTTCAGGCTGACCGTGACGGACGCATAACCCGCCACCTTGTGCGGATGCAGGTTCGCCCGCGTCCAGCGCGCAAAGGCCGGATCGGCGGCCTTGGCCGCCTCCAGCGCCTTCGACAGTGCGGGCTTCGGCGCGAGCACTGGCGGCGCGAAATAGGCATGGATGCGCGCCACTTCCGACGCCGGCAGATCAATCTTCTCGCCCGGCCGCTGCGCCGCGAACTCTTCCTCGACCTGGCGGATATATTCCGCCTCGCCGAGTTCCGACACGAGGATCTTGATACGCGCCTTGTACTTATTGTCGCGCCGGCCATAGCGGTTGTAGACGCGCATGATCGCTTCGAGATAATCGAGGATCTGCGCTTCCGGCACGAACGGGTTCACCAGCGCCGCAATGTGCGGCGTGCGCCCCTGCCCGCCGCCGACATGCACTTCGAAGCCCACCTTGCCGTCCACGCGGCGGATATGCAGCCCCACATCATGCACGCGGATCGCCGCGCGGTCATGCTCGGCCGCCGTCACCGCAATCTTGAACTTGCGCGGCAGGAAAGCGAATTCCGGATGGAACGTGCTCCACTGCCGGATGATCTCGCACCAGGCGCGCGGATCCAGCACCTCATCCTCAGCCGCGCCGGCGAAATGATCCGTGGTCGTATTACGGATACAGTTGCCCGATGTCTGGATCGCATGCATCTCGACTTCGGCGAGCTTCTCCAGCACGTCCGGAATATCCTTCAGCGCCACCCAGTTGAACTGGATATTCTGACGCGTCGTGAAATGCCCGAAGCCCCGGTCATAGTCGCGCGCAATCTCGGCGAGCCGCCGCAGCTGCACCGGCGAGAGCTGGCCATACGGAACCGCAATGCGCAGCATGTAGGCATGCAGCTGCAGGTACACGCCGTTCTGCAACCGCAGCGGCTTGAACTCATCCTCGAGCAATTCGCCCGACAGCCGCCGCGCCACTTGCCCGCGAAACTGCGCGACGCGCTCCTGCACGATCCGCGCATCAAACTGGTCATATCTATACATGCGCGGCCTCATGCACGTGCGGCAGGCCAAGCTCAAGTTCGCAGCGCGCGACCCAGGCATGCACCGCCGGAAACTCGCCGAGATCAAACCCGCCCTCATGCGCGAGACGCGTGTAGGCGAGCAGCGCAATGTCGGCGAGCGTCAGCGCCGCGCCGCCGGCGATGAAATCATTCGAGATCAGTGCCATCTCCATCCGCCCCAGCGCGCGGCGGCCCTTCGCCATCAGGTCGGCGTCGATCGCATCATCGGATTTCTTCAGGTAATGTTTCTGGAACCGGCGCACGGCAATCGTCGGCTCGTGCGAATACTGTTCCCAGAACATCCATTCCAGCATCTTGGCGCGCTCGAACGCATCTGCGGGCACAAGGTCCGAGCCTTCGGCGAAATGCAGGAGGATCGCGTTCGACTGCGACAGCGTGCGCCCGTCATCGAACTGCACGACCGGCACTTGTCCAAAGGGGTTCAGCGCCAGAAATTCATCCGTACGCGTCTCCCCCTTGAGGATATCGATCTCGGTCCATTCATGCGCAATGCCGAGCCGCTCGGCCACCCATTTCACCTTCAGGCAATTGCCCGAGTTCACGTCTCCGAAGATGCGGATCATTCGCCGCCCCCGAAGGACAGCGCCGGCTCGGCGCGCATCGATTCGCGCAGCGTCTCACGCCCGGCAATCTTGCCGTCCGGCGTGACTTCCATGAAGTACGGATCGGTCACGATGGCCTCCTGCTTCAGCGCCGCCGCCAGGCGCGCCTCGGCTTCCTCGCCGGTGAACACGCCCAGCCCGGAAGCCTCCTCCGTCCACGCACCATCGGCCGTCAGCCAGACCGAAAGGCCCGTCGCGGTGGCCCAGCCCGTCACGGCTTTCGGTATCTCGGGTTTCAGTTTGGGGCGTACGGATGACATGCAGATTACTCCTCGAAAGCCAGGGCGCCCGCGCGCGCCGGCCCCGCAAATTCCGGCGGCAGGAACTGGCCCACCTGGAGCCCCGCCAGCGGAATACCCGCAACCTCGCCAATGATCAGCAGCGCCGGCCCGGTAATCCCCTCCTCCGCGATCAGGAACGGCAGCTCGGAGAGCTCGCCATACACGCGCACCTCTTCCGGCCGCGTGCCATTCTCGATCACGGCAATCGGCGTGCGCGCATCGCGGCCCGCCGCTATCATCCGCTCGGCAATGATCGGCGCGGTATCGACGCCCATGAACACGACCACCGTCTGTGCAGGCTTCGCCAGCGCCGCCCAGTCGAGATCCGGCACGCCGCCGGCCTTGGCGTGACCCGTCACGAAAGTCAGCGTCTGCGCATGGTCACGGTGGGTCAGCGGAATGCCGGCCGAGGCCGCACATCCGAGGGCGGACGATATGCCCGGCACCACATGCACCGCCACGCCTTCGGCGCGCACGGCTTCCAGCTCCTCGCCGCCGCGTCCGAAGATGAACGGGTCGCCGCCCTTCAGGCGCACGACGCGCAGGCCCTCCCGAGCCGAGGCCACCAGCCGGTGATGGATTTCCGGCTGC
>JBBSAZ010000066.1:0-9904 GCA_038251755.1 Caulobacterales bacterium | reverse complement strand
GAGGGCTTTTCGGACGGTTTCATGCCCCATCCAGATTGCCGTCATTGTACGAAGGTCGGCGGCAACGTGCAGGTCGATCTCATGACCGGGGTCGATATGGCAGAGGTCAACGTCGGCGCCCGGCTCGACAATCAGCCACCAGTCGCGGGCGCTGGCGGGCTGGTCGGCATATTCGAACTGGATGACGCTGCGCTGCGCCGGCATCGGGTCAGTATCGAGGTTGCGGCGCATGTCCCACATCAGCAGCTGGGCATCGAGATGCTGGAGGGACAGGTCCTTCTCCACCCAGCGCTGGCCCCAGGCGCCGAAGGCCATGACGATGGGTTCGAGCTCGCGGCCGGCATCGGTGAGGTGGTATTCGTGGACGCCGGGTTCGGTGGGCGAGCGCTTGCGGATCAGGATGCCGGCGGCCTCCAGTTCCTTCAGACGCTGCGAGAGGAGCGCAGGCGACATGCGGGGCACGCCTCGGCGCAGGTCGTTGAAGCGGGTGGTTCCGGAGACAAGCTCGCGCAGGAGCACTATGGTCCAGCGAGTGCAAAGGATTTCCGCCGCCATCGCGACCGGACAGAATTGCCTGTAGCTGCCTTGGGACATGTTCGGTGCTCCTGTAGAAGGCTAACTCTATGCCGGTGTCTGCCGGGGGACTAGTTCAGTTCCTGAACTAGTTGTGGACCGGACTCTGGCGCAAAACCGGGTTACCGCTGCACGATTGGGTGCGGCCACAGGCTCGAGAGACTCACATGTCCGATACAGCAACACCGGCGAACCCGAACCAGGCGCTCTGGGAGAAGGGCGACTTCACCCAGATTGCCGCCGCCATGCGCGGCAGCGGGGAAGCGCTGGTGCGCGCGATCGGCATCAAGACCGGCGACAAGGTGCTCGATCTTGGCTGCGGCGACGGAACGACGGCGCTGCCTGCGGCGGCGGCGGGCGCCGATGTGCTTGGTGTCGACATCGCACGCAATCTCGTCGACGCGGGCAACCGGCGGGCGGCAGCGGCAGGCCTCGGGAACATCCGGTTCCAGCAGGGCGATGCCTCGCAACTCACCGGACTCGCGGATGACCAGTTCGATGCCGTGGTCAGCATCTTCGGGGCGATGTTTGCGCCGCGCCCGGCAGATGTGGCGAAGGAGATGGTGCGCGTCACCAAGCCGGGCGGGCGGATCGTGATGGGCAACTGGATACCGGGCGACCCGACGCTGGTGGCGCAGATATTGAAGATCAGCGCGGCCTATTCGCCGCCGCCGCCGGGAGGCTTCATCAGTCCGGTACGCTGGGGCGTGGAGGCGGATGTGCGTGAGCGGTTTGCAGCGGCAGGCGTTCCGGACAGCGCGGTGACCTGCACGCGGGACACGTATGTGTTTGATTTCGCCGGCCCGCCCCCTGCTTTCGTGGCGGCCTTCCGCGACTACTATGGCCCGACGATGAACGCCTTCGCGGCAGCGGCGGCGAACGGGAAACAGGCAGCGCTTCAGGGCGAGCTTGAGGAACTGTTCGAGGCGCAGAACACCTCGCAGGACGCTGCCCGGACGACCATTCCGGCGTGCTTCCTGAGGGTGATGGTGCAGGTTCCATGATCCTCAATATTGAAGGCTGAACACGCCCGTCTGTTCCTTCAGGGACGCTTGACTGCTCAGGACACGTGTCATGATGAAGGTACCGGTCGGGTACCCGCGCAGGCGGGAGAACAGGCCTTCAAACCGCCAGTATCCCTGGACTTCGGTGAATTCTGCATTGGCCGTCCCGGAATAAACCAGCGGGGGCTGGGATACGTTTGTTGATGCAACATACCGTTTCCGGAACGTGACCCGTTGGCCTTGGCGGGAGCCTTCAATCTCGCCCTCCGCGTCGTCCAGATGTTGCAGGTCGAATGTTGCGGGCTCGAGCGTCATGCCGAAAATCTCGCCGCCCGTATCGTTCACCGCGGCGGTGAATGCGACGGTGAGGTCATGCCCGTCATAACGGTAGGTGCCTGACCAGAGGCCGCTCATGTCTGCCGGTGCGTTCATTCGCCCTTGATCTCAGAGGCGGAGCCGCGCAACAAGCCCGCCCATGAACATACTCCTGATCGGATCGGGCGGCCGCGAACACGCCCTGGCCTGGAAAATGGCTGCCTCGCCTCTGGTCGATGTGGTGCACTGCGCGCCCGGCAATCCCGGAATGCACGAGATCGGGCCCTGTTTCGACGTGGCGGCGGATGATGTCGACGGCCTCGTAAAGCTCGCGTTGCAGATCGAGCCGGACCTGATCGTGATCGGTCCGGAGGCGCCCCTCGCACTGGGGCTGGCGGACATCTTGCGGGCGCGCGGGTTTGACGTGTTCGGGCCGAGCCGCGAGGCGGCGAAGCTGGAAGCATCCAAGGCGTTTTCGAAGGGCCGGATGAAGAAATACGGCGTGCCGACGGCGGCTTACGGCGAGTTCACCTTGGCAGGGCCGGCGAAGGCGTTCCTGCGCACGATGCAGGCGCCCTATGTGCTGAAGGCGGACGGGCTGGCGGCGGGTAAGGGTGTGGTGATTGCTGAGACGCTGGCGGAGGCGGAGGCCGAGATCAGCGAGATGCTTTCCGGCAAGTTCGGGGATGCCTCGGCGACGCTGGTGATAGAGGAGTTCATGCACGGCGAAGAGGCGAGCGTGTTCGTTATCACCGACGGCGTGGGCGCGGTTTACCTGCCGGCGGCGCAGGACCACAAGCGCGTCGGCGACGGCGATACGGGCCCGAACACCGGCGGAATGGGCGCCTATGCGCCGGCGCCGGTCGTCAGTACAGCGATCATGGAGCGCGTGAAGCGCGAGATTGCCGCGCCGATGCTGAAGGGCATGGCGAAGGACGGGATGCCGTATCAGGGCGTGCTGTATATCGGCGTGATGGTGACCGCCGAGGGTCCGAAAGTGGTCGAGTTCAATGCGCGCTTCGGAGACCCGGAATGCCAGGTGCTGATGAAGGGGCTTGCGGGCGATATCGTGCCGTTGATCCTCGTAGCGGCGACGGGCGGGCTGAAGGGCAATGAGAAGGATTTTGAGCGGCTGCTGGAGCTGGACCGCTTCCGTCCCACGGCGACTGTGGTGATGGCCTCAAAGGGTTATCCGGGAAGCTATGGCAAAGGCTCCGTGATCGGGGGCGTAGCGGCGGCGAATGCGATCGAGGGTGTCACGGTGTTTCATGCGGGTACGGATGTAGCGCCCGACGGCGCGCTGGTTGCCAAAGGCGGGCGCGTACTGAACGTGACAGCTAGCGGCGACACCCTACGCGAAGCGGTCGACCGGGGCTATGCGGGCGTGGACGCTATTCAGTGGCCGGAAGGCTTCTGCCGCCGGGATATTGGCTGGCGAGCGCTCTAGGCGTTCGGGTCGATCAGAATCTTGATCTCGCTCGGGTTCTTCGAGAGGGCGTCGAAGGCGGCTTCGGTGTTCGCCAGGGGCTGGCGGCTGGTGATCAGGCGGGCGGCCTTGTCCGGATGGGCTGCTATCATCGCAAGGGCAGCCGCGAATTCCTCCGGGCGGTAGGCGAAGCTGAACTCGAGGGTCAGCTCACGGAGTATGCCATCGAGCGGTGTCAGCTTCTCTTCGTGCGGGCAGACGCCCGCGACGATGATATGGCTGTGCGGCGGGGCGCCCTTGATGATCTGGTCGATGAGGCCGGGGGCGCCGGTGCATTCGAAGATGTTGGCGCCGGGCGGCAGACCGTGGAACTCGCGGGCGAGCAGGGGCGACATCGTGTGCGGTGTGAAGGCAAGGCTGGTCCAGTGCCTGAAGGGAGAGTCCGTGGCCGGATCAACCACGATATCGGCGCCGAGGGCAGCGGCGGCATTCCGGCGTTCGGGCGAGAAGTCCGCCGCGAGGATCGGCCCGCGCCCTTGAAGGCTGAGCGCTAGGATCACCGCGAGGCCAACGGGGCCGCAGCCGATGACGAGGTTCGGACCCTTGTTGCGGCTGGCCAGGCCCGCCGCATGCAGGCCGACCGAAAGGGGCTCGGTAAGTGCGGCCAGATCGTCCGGCACGCTGTCCGGAATGCGGAAACTGCGAACGGCGTCGATGCAGGTCAGCGTGGCGAGGCCTCCGCCATGGCCGGGTGACAGGCCGATGGTCTGCGGGCCTTCATGGGTATGGGTGAAGGGCAGGCCGGTGATCCGGTCGCCAAGCTTCAGCTTCGTCTCGGTGCCGGGCGCGATGCCCACGATCTCGGCGGAGAATTCATGCCCGGGGATGATGACGGGGAGTTGGTCCGGCGGCAGTGCGTCCGCCAGAGCGGCGAGCTGTTTGCGCAGCGAGAGATCACTGCCGCAGATGCCGGTGAAGATCGGGCGCACCAGCAGCTGGCCCGCGGGGGGCGATGGGTCCGGCAGGTCGCGTACTGTGAAGGATTTTCCCTGGAGCGTGGCGGCGCGCATGGTCCGTATCCTGATGTCAGGCGTTCGGGGGCAGCATGAACTGCGCGACTTCCGGCTGGCCGGTATGCGCGGTCGTGCCGCCATCGGCGACGACAATCGAGCCGGTCATGTAGGACGCATCCTCTGAAGCCAGGAAGGCGACGACTTTCGCCATTTCTTCAGGTTGCGCGGCGCGGCCGAGCGGGATGCGCCGGATCCATTCGTCCCTGAGGCCCGGCATCTGGGAGACACCCGCCGTTATCGGCGTATCGACGAGGCCGGGGCACAGCGCGTTGACGCGGATACCGTCGCGCGCATGGTCCACCGCGAGCGCGCGGGTGTAGTTGATCACGGCGCCCTTGGCGGCGTTGTAGGCCGCGAAGCGATAGTCGCCGCCCATGCCGGAGATCGAGGCGGTGTTCACGATGGCGCTGCCCTTCGGCATGTGCGGAATCGCGAAGTGGCAGGCGTAGAAGACGCTGTGCAGGTCTACAGCAATGGTGTGTTCCCAATCGGCGGGGGCGAGTTCGACACTGGTGCCGAAGCTGCCGATGCCCGCATTGTTGAACAGGATGTCGATGCGGCCATGCGCAGCCACAGCCGCCTTGATGAGCGCTTCGACTTCTGCGGATTTCGACACATCGCACTTCACCGCCATGGCAGATGGGCCGAAGCTGGCCGCGAGGCTCTTGCCGCCGCCGTCACCGATATCGGCGAGCACGACCTTCGCGCCTTCCTGCCAGAGGAGGCGCGCGGTGGCCGCGCCGATGCCGGAAGCCGCGCCCGTGATGACAGCGACCTTGTTATCGAATCGCTTTGAACTCATGACAGGACGGCGCTCGGCGGGGCGGTTTCGTGCGCCCAATCGGGCTTGCGCGCGGTGACGGCGGCGGCGATCTTTTCCCAGGCGGGCAGGGATTTGGCGAGAAAGTTGATGTCGAAGTTTTCCTGAGTGCGGAATTCGAGCACTTCGACACCTTGCGGGCCGGGCGTGTAGCGGTAGGCCTTATCCTTGCCGAGGAAGAAACCGTCACCGGGCCCGAGGGTTTCGGCGCCGAGCTGCAATGTGCCCGCGACGATATAGTAGAGGCAGTCTGCATTGTGCGTATGCAGAGGAAGCGGGAAGCCACTCTTGAACCAGGCATAGGTGAGGCTGAAGCCGGGGCGCGAAAACAACGTTTTCACGATGTTGCCCTCGGCGAAACCTGCTTCGAGCGCCTTGTTGATGCCCGTCTGGAATTCCGGGTTCATGCCGGTGACTTCCATGTGCGCGGTTTCGTCCAGAGAGGGCGAAGTGGAGGTGCGGAAAATTTCATAACCGCTGCTGCCGGCGGGCGTATCGGCATCGGGCAAGATGTGGCTCATTCTTCCATTCCTCCTGAGACGCCTGTAGCCGGTGCAGCCAGGCGGGCGCGGAATGGGCAGTGCCCTTCCGTCTGGTTTTCAAGCTAGCAGAATCCGAAAACTAGTCAATATTGACTAATGTTGGGCGAGTGCATATCTGAAGCGAGATCACAAAGACAAGTCAAAGGGTTGCATGACGAACAGGAAATCAATCACGATCGCGCCCGCGCGTCCGGACGTCCGCCGCCGCACGCGGCGCGGCGAGGAAACGCGGCGTCAGATTGTCGATGCGGCGATCGAGTGTCTCAACAACCTTGGCTATGCGGGCACGTCTGTCGAAGCCGTATTGGAACAGTCCGGGCTGAGCCGGGGCTCCGTGCTCAACCAGTTTCCGACGCGCATTGATCTGATGGCCGGCGCCATCCAGGCCGCGATGGAAGCGATGGTTGCCCACATCGTTACGAGCGCCGCCAAGATTGCGGACCCTGCCGAGCGCCTGCGCGCCATGTGCGACGTGTTCTGGACGACCCAGCAGCTGCCGGGGTCCACTGCCGTGACGGAGGTTCTGCTGGCCGCGCGCTGGGACCGCGCGCTGGCGGCAGCGTTGCGGCCCGTCGCAAGCCAGATTGAAACCGAAATAGATCAGTTCACGGCGCAACTCTCCCGCGAAACCGGGATCACGGGAGACGGCGCAGAAGCCAACCTGCTGCACGCGCGCATCCTGATCCTCAGTCTGCGCGGCATCACGCTGGAGTTGATGTACGATCAGGACCGGGGCGTCATCCACCGCGCGCTCGACCAGATCCGCGCAATGCATCAGGCGCATTGCGACCGGGTGCTGGGCGGGCGTTGAGGGTCAGGGTTGGTCGTCGCTGATGAGGGAGAGGATCGTCCGGATTTCCTGAAGTTCCGCTTCGGCGTACAGCGCCAGATCGTGCTGGAACGTTACCCAGGCCTGCATTTCGGCGCGAGAAGCGCGGAGCTTTTGCCAGTCATACGACAGGATGGCGCCTTCCTGCGTCCATGTCGCCGGATCCATGTTCCAGTCCACGGCGCGGTAATAGTTCGAGTCCGGAGCAAAAATCACGTTCGTCGCGCCCGGATAGGTCCGCTCCAGCCGTTCATGCGCATCGCCATAGCGGATCAATGCCTTGCGAAGCTCGACATCGCGGATGTCGGCGAGGCGCCCGGTCGACACAAGTTCGGAATAGGCGGTTGCAACCTGCGGCACACTCAGCGCCCAGTTCGCGCGGCCAAGCGCGTTGCGGAACGCCAGATCATCCGCAGGCGGCGATTCCTGGCGCAGGGCGTTGACGACGTCCGCTGTGCTGGTTTGCGCCGACCGCGAGAAGGCCACAAGCTCAGCCACCACCGGTTCCAGCGCGAGAAACTCTTCCTCCAGCCGCTCCAGCATCGTTGCCTGCAGCGCCGCCTGCTTGCGCGCCTCGTTCCAGTTATTGACCTGCAGACCGATGAACACACCGAACACGACGATCAGCGTTTCCACCGCGACCGTGAACCAGTCCTGCCTGCGGAAGGCACCGGCGAGACGGCGGAGGATCATGGCGTGTCCGTAGCGGGTTCCGGTTTGGAAGGCGGCGCCTGATTGCCTGAAGTCATGCAGTTCCCCGTATCCCCGATCTCGCAGGGCTAGCACACGGGCAGGAGGCTGTCTCCGGTTTACGCTTCGGGTGTTTCGGCCGCCGGTTCGTCCTTGAACCAGACCTCGATCGGGCCCTTCAGGGTGATCGTCAGGGGGTTGCCCTTGCGGTCCAGCGCCTTGCCGGCGGTGAGCTTGATCCAGCCTTCAGAGACGCAATACTCCTCGACCGTCGTCTTCTCCTCGCCGCGGAAGCGCACGCCGACGCCCCGGATCAGCACGTCATAGTCATAGTGAGGGCTGCGGGGGTTCACGGAGAGGCGGTCGGGGGGTGTATCGGTCATGCGCCGGGGTTTAGCCGGGCAGGCGGGCTGGTTTCAAGCCCCCGGTTGCCGCGCGCCTTCAAAAGAGTAGATCGGAGTTGAAAGGGAGATCATTCATGAAGCCGAGCAATCCAGATGTGCCGCCCGCCATCGGCCAAATAGACAGCCGCTTCGGCCTTTCATTTTTCAAGCTGGTCGAGCGTGCGCTGCTCCTGCTCACGGCAGGATTGACAATCATCGCAGCGGCAACCGAAGTCTGGAACATCTACATCAAGCAGGAAGTCGGCCTAGCGGACATTCTCCTGATGTTCCTGTACGTCGAAGTCATCAGCATGATCGCGGTGTTCTATACCGGGATAGGCTCCCCCTTCATCTACCCGATTTTCATTGCGATCACGGCCATTGCGCGCCTCATCGTGCTGCAGGGAAAGGACATGGCGCCCGAGAAGGTAGTATTGGAGGCTGGCGCGATCCTTGTACTCGCGATTGCAGTTGTGGTTGTCGGGTACGCCCGGCGCAACTGACCGCCCGGATCATTTCCCGACAAAGATCAGCGTGCCTTCCGGCACTGCTTTCGTGAAGCGGGCCAGGTCCGCCTTCGAAAAGACGATGCAGCCATTGGAGCGGCCCAGCTTGCCATGCTGTTTCAGGAAAGCCGGCTCGGCATAGAGAGCGGCGTGGATGACGATGGCGCGGGCGCGGGAGGCCGCGTTGCCGGCATCCAGACCGTCCAGCCGGAATGACGTGCCATGTTTGCCGATATACGCCTCGGCGAAGCGGAACAGGCCCTCGGGGCTCGCCTGTGAGCCGGAGACGCCGGAGAAACTGTCCAGATAGCCATCATGGTCAGCGTCGGAGCCGAGGCCATGCGCGGCGCGGAAAGGCGTGACGGCGCCGGTTTCCAGGTCGATGACGTACAGGCGTTCCTCGCTGGAATGCAGGCTGTAATCGACGACGACCAGCTTGCCGGCGGCGTGGCCCTCGTGCCCGCGCGCGTCCATGGCGATGACGGCGCGTTCCAGCAGTTCCGGGCGGATCTGGCCTTCGGGGTCGAGGGTTTGGGCTTGGGCGAAGGGGGCCAGACAGGAAAAAGCGAGCAGCGACAGGGCAACGAGGCGCATCATGCCGGCGGGGTCCTTCTGGCAGCGAATGGCCGGCGACGCTGGGGCAGGTCTTGGCGCGCCGGGCCGTATAAGTATGGTAGGCTTCAAAATCTGGCAGAATTTAGGGAGCGCGACATGGCAGAGGCGGCAAACGCACAGGACCTGTATTCCGGCACAAAGCCGGTGGTGGACAGCCACAAGTTCAACGAGGCGAATCTTGCCGCCTGGATGGAGGCGAATGTCGAGGGCTATGAGGGACCGCTTGAGGTGCGCCAATTCAAGGGCGGCCAGTCAAACCCGACCTACCAGCTGGTGACGCCGAAGAAGCGCTATGTGATGCGCCGCAAGCCGCCGGGCAACCTGCTGCCAAGCGCGCATGCCGTGGACCGCGAGTATAAGGTGATCAACGCGCTCTGGCCGCTTGGCTATCCGGTTGCGCGCCCGTATGGACTGTGTACGGACGAAAGCGTTGTCGGCACGATGTTCTATGTCATGGACATGGTGGACGGGCGCATCCTTTGGGACGGCACACTGCCGGACTCCACGCCGGCCGAGCGCCGCGCCATTTACGAAGCCAAGGTGAAAACCTTCGCGGACCTGCACAATGTCGACTGGAAGAAAGCCGGCCTTCAGGATTTCGGCAAGGAAGGTGATTACATCGCCCGCCAGATCCATCGCTGGACGAAGCAGTACAAAGCCTCCGAGACGATGCACATTCCGGAAATGGAAAAGCTGATCGACTGGCTGCCGAAAAACATCCCCCCCGGCGACAAGACGACCATCGTCCACGGCGACTACCGCCTCGACAACATGGTGCTGCACCCGACCGAGTCGCGCGTCATCGCGGTGCTCGACTGGGAGCTGTCGACACTGGGTGATCCGATTGCGGACTTTTCCTATCACCTGATGAACTGGGTGATGCCGCCCGGCGATTCTACCCGCGGCTCGATCATGGCCATCCCGGACCTGAAGGCCTGGGGCATCCCGACGATGGAAGAGTATGTGGCGCTGTATTGCCAGCACACGGGCCGCAAGGGCCTGCCCGAGCTGAACTACTACTTCTCCTATAATGCCTTCCGTCTCGCCGGCATCCTTCAGGGCATCGTCGGGCGGGTACGCGATGGCACGGCTAACAGCGTCAACGCCGAATCGAACGCCGCACGCGTC
>JBBSAZ010000065.1:0-10195 GCA_038251755.1 Caulobacterales bacterium | reverse complement strand
GCTGGGTCTTCGCGGAGAGCGCCGGACCGCAGGCTTGCTGGCCGTCGCGGCATTCGGCCTGATGGCGCTGTCTTTCCTGACCATCGTCAACGCCTTCGTGACGTCAGATTTTTCCGTCGCGCTGGTCGCCAACAATTCGCACACACTGAAACCGATGGTTTATAAGATCGCCGGCGCCTGGGGGAACCATGAGGGCTCGATGGCGATGTGGTGCCTCGTGACGCTCGGCTTCGGCGCCGCAGCGGCGGCGATGATGCGCACGGGGCGCGACCTGTTCGAGGCGCGGGCGCTGGGCGTGCAGGGGCTGCTGGCCACCGGCGCAATGGCCTATCTGCTGCTGGCGTCTTCGCCCTATCTCCGGCTCGACCCTGCACCATTCCAGGGCGCGGGACTAAACCCGCTGCTGCAGGACCCGGCGCTCGCGATCCATCCGCCGATGCTCTATCTCGGCTATGTCGGCTACTCATTCGTGTTCGCGCTCGCGGCGGCAGGCCTGATGGAAGGCCGCATCGACCGGGTCTGGGCAAGGGAAGCGCGCGTCTGGTCGCTGGCGGCTTTTGCGCCTCTGACCATCGGCATCGCACTCGGCTCCTACTGGGCCTATTACGAACTGGGCTGGGGTGGCTGGTGGTTCTGGGACCCCGTCGAAAACGCATCCCTGATGCCGTGGCTGATCGGCGCGGCGCTGCTCCATTCGGTTGTCGTCACCGAAAAGCGCGAGGGCTTTGCGGCCTGGACGGCGCTGCTGGCGGTGCTCGCTTTCCTGTTCTCGATCCTGGGCGCCTTCCTTGTGCGTTCAGGCGTGCTGACCTCCGTGCACGCCTTCGCGGTAGACCCCGAACGCGGCACGTTGCTGCTGATGGGCTTGCTCGTCTATGGCGGCTTTGCGCTGGGCCTGTTTGCCCTGCGCGCGCCGAAGCTGGAGGGCGGCAAGGCCTGGACACTGCTCAGCCGCGAAGGCGCGCTGATGGCCAACAATGTCGTGCTGATCGTGGCGGCGCTCACTGTGTTGCTCGGCACATTGTTCCCGCTGATCGCGGAAGCATTCGGCCGCACGATTTCCGTGGGTGAGCCTTACTTCAATCTGACATTCGTACCGATCCTGACCCTGATCCTCATCCTTCTGCCGATCGTGCAGGCCTGGGCCTGGGGCAAGGCGGACCTGAAGGGGTGGCTGCGCTGGGCTGCGGGCGGCGCTGCGCTGGTACTTTTGTTCGTTTTGCTGGGCGTCGGGCCGCTCGATATTCCAGCGGGCGCCGCGTTCGGGCTTGCGGTCGGCGTCTGGCTGGTGGGCGGCGCGCTGTGGGAACTGAAGCGGCGGGCGATCACGCCGGGCCGCGTGTTCAGACTGCCACCTCGGGTCTGGTCGATGACGCTGGCGCATATCGGCCTCGGATTGTTCGTGATCGGAGCTGTGGTCGAGACGACCGGCCGCTACGAAGCAACCCTGGCGCTGCCGGAGGGCGGCTCGGGCGAAGTGGCCGGCTGGACCATCACGCTGGACGAGATTCGCTCCATCGAAGGGCCGAACTGGTATGCCGACCGGGCTGTTTTAACCGCGCGCAATGCGAACCAGACAGCCACTCTGACACCGATGAAGCGCTTCTATCCGGCAGCCGCCATGCCGACAACGGAGACCGCCATCCACAAGACCGGCACGGGCGATCTCTATGCGGCGCTTGGCGAACAGCGGGATGTGGACGGCGAAGCACGTTGGGTTTTCCGCGTCTACTTCAATCCGCTTGTGGACCTGCTCTATGCGGGTGTCGCCCTCATCGGCTTGGCCGGGTTGCTCGGTCTCTGGCCATCAAGGCGCGCGGCTAAGCCCGCGGAAGCCTGAGCGTCGCTTTCAGGCCCGGGCAGTTCTTCGGCCCGTTTCCGTCTGCCAGGACGAGTTCACCGCCGTGCAATTCCGCGACGGACTGGACGAGCGAAAGTCCCAGCCCTGAACCCGGCTGCGTCCGCGCCGAATCGAGCCGGTGAAACCGTTCGATCACCTTGGGCCGTTCGACTTCCGGAATGCCCGGGCCAGTATCCAGCACCGTCAGGTCGATCATCGCTTCGGGTCCGCGTGTCACGCTGAGCGAGATGGAGCCGCCCTGCGGCGTGTACTTGATGGCATTGTCGATCAGGTTCGAGATCGCCTGGCCGATCAGTTCGCGGTCGCCCAGCACAAGCTGGTTGCGGGTGATCTGGCTGCGGAAGCTGAGCCCGCCTTCTTCGCAAGCCGGATCGAACAGCTCGGCCAGTTCCTCGGCCACCTCGCTGAGATCCATCCGGACGCGCAGACCCTCCGTGCCCGCATCAAGCCGGGCAAGGCGGAGGATGGCATTGAACGTGTCGAGCACGCGGTCCACCTCTTCCACCGTTTCGCCGAGCGTCGTACTTGCGGCCTCCTCGGTCATCGGTTTGGCGAGGGCGATTTCCAGACGGTTGCGAAGACGCGTCAGCGGCGAGCGAAGGTCGTGGGCGATGGCGTTGCCGGTATTCTGCGACGCTTCGACCAGCTTGCCGATCTGGTCGAGCATGGCGTTGATGCGCTGGGCGAGGCGGTCGAATTCGTCGCCGGTGCCGCGAACAGGAACGCGCCGGCTGAGTTCACCGCCGATGACGGCCTCGGCAGTCTTTGCGAGCTCTTCGGCGCGCCGCGCAGCGCCGCGCGTGATGAGCATCCCGCCCAGTAGCGAGAGGATCAGGGCAACCGGCGCTGCAACCAGGATGGCGCTCTGGATCCGGTCGACAATCACCGTTTGCTGAGCCGTATCGAACGCGACCATCAGGGCGCCGCCATTGTCGCGAATCCGGGCGATGCGTCCGGCCGCTGGCCTGAGCACGGTTGAACCGTCCGTCTGCGGCAGTTCGAAATCGAAATAGACGGTCCTCATTCCTGATTCTGGCG
Organism: Caulobacterales bacterium; assembly: GCA_038251755.1. Taxonomy (GTDB): domain Bacteria; phylum Pseudomonadota; class Alphaproteobacteria; order Caulobacterales; family Hyphomonadaceae; genus Hyphomonas. The sequence continues at coordinate 7,296 of JBBSAZ010000065.1, read as the reverse complement.
GATCGTCCGGCAGGCGGGGAAAGTGACCGGCGATCTTCCGGCCTGACGAGTCTTCAAGATAATAGTAGAAGGGTGAGCCCGAAAGCGTCATGCGCTCGAATACGGACTGGCTGAGCCGTTCCATTCCGCCGGTATAGTATGCGTTCTGGAGCTGCTCGAACTCGACCGTGATGCGGCGTTCGGATTCGACGCGGATATAATAAACGGTCGAATAGTAGAGGTATGCTAGGAGAGCGCCGGAAAACACCGCGATCATCAGGGAGTAGAGCAGGGCCAGCTTGAATGTCGTCGTCCGGACGAAGACCGGCATCGCCTTGCGCACCCGTTCGGGGATCGGAAAGCGGATATCTTCTGGCAAACGCGGCAGCTGCCCGGCGATTTTCGCGGGCAGTTTCGCCAATCGCTCATACGAGAGCCAGGCGGGCCGGTGGGTGGGCAGCTTCATGGGCGCCTAGGTGCCAGCCCCCCTCTGCGCCGTCTAGCCCTGCAGGCGGTATCCCGCGCCGCGAACCGTCTGCAGCAGCGGTTCGGAGAATTCCTTGTCGATCTTGGCGCGAAGGCGCGAGACGTGCACATCAATGACGTTGGTCTGTGGATCGAAATTATAATCCCAGACCTTTTCCAGCAGCATCGTGCGGGTCACCACCTGGCCGGCATGGCGCATCAGGTATTCCAGCAGGCGAAATTCGCGTGGCTGGAGATCGATCTTCTTGCCGGCCCGCGTGACCTTCCGGGTCAGCAAGTTCATTTCGAGATCGCCTGCTTTGAGCGTGGTGACCTGCGGCTCGGTTGTCGTGCGACGGCCGAGAGCCTCTACGCGGGCCGCGAGTTCGGCCGGAACGAACGGTTTGCCGAGATAGTCCTCGGCGCCCGCTTTCAGGCCCTGGATCTTGTTCTGCACATCGCCCAATGCCGAGAGGAAGAGGGCCGGCGTTGTGCCGCCTGCGTCCCGGAATTCCCTGATCAGCGTCAGACCGTCCTTCTCGGGAAGCATCCGGTCAACGACCAGCGCGTCGAAATCTTCGGCACGGGCCCGGGCGAGGCCGGCTGCGCCATCGCGGGCGCATTCGACATCATGGCCCGCATCGCCGAGGACCTTCTCGATGAAGGTGGCCATCTCGTTATCATCTTCGATCACGAGGACCTTGAGGGAACGATGGTGAAGTGTATCCGCCATCCTGGGCTCCATAAACGCTGGGGTTACTTGGGAATATCGATCGTACGGTAGTTGGTGATCTGGCCAACGCGCAGTGCGAGCAGGACTTTCGAGCGGTTGGCCGCCTTGGCCTCCGCGATGGCGCGTTCGAACGCATCCACCGACGGCACAGCCCGTCCGTTGGCCTCGAGGATGATGATGCCGGGCTCAAAGCCGGCTTCCTCGAACGCACCGTCCTTCGTCACTTCAGTGATCGCGAGGCCGGTATCGCCGGTGCGAAGGCCGAGGGCGATGCGCGTGGCATCATCCATCGGTGTCAGACGCACGCCGAAGTCTGGCAACAGCTTGCCGGGGACGGCAGACGGCGAACCCGGATCAGCGGGGTTGCCACCACCAGGGACGGCGGTGGACGCGTTAAGATCCGCCGGGCGCTCGCCGACCGTCACGCTGATCGACTGCGGTTTGCCGTCCCGGAGGATATCAAACTTGTTCTGGGTGTTGGCGATCAGCTTGGCGACAAGGCGCGTGGTGGAGGTGGAGTCAGTGACCTTCTGGCCGTTGACCGACAGGATAATGTCGTTGCGTTTCAGGCCGGCCCGTTCAGCCGGGCTACCCGTCGTGACATCAGCGATCAGGGCGCCTTTGACGTTTTCGATGCCGAGGGCTTCGGCAAATTCGGGTGTCAGGTCGCCGATCTGTACGCCGAGCCAGCCGCGCGAAACGCGGCCGTTCTGGATCAGGGTGTCAGTGACTTCCTTGGCGAGTTCGGCCGGAATGGCGAAGCCGATGCCGACCGAGCCGCCGGTGGGCGACAGGATCTGCGAGTTCACGCCGATCACGTTGCCCTTCAGGTCAAAGGTCGGGCCGCCCGAGTTGCCCCGGTTGATCGGTGCGTCGATCTGCAGGAAGTCCGTATAGGGGCTTCCGGCGCCGAGTTCGCGGCCGTCAGCCGACAGGATGCCGGCACTGGCGGAGCCGCCAAGCCCGAACGGATTGCCAAGCGCGACAACCCAGTCACCCTTGCGGATGTCTTTCGAGGTGCCGAACTTCACATATGGATAGGGGCCCTTTTCCTTGACGCGGACGACCGCGAGGTCGGTCAGCGGATCGGCGCCGACGAGTTCGGCATCAATCTCGCGGCCATCGCTCATCACGATCTGGATCTGGGTGGCGCGCTCGATGACGTGGTTGTTGGTGACTACGAGGCCGTCCTGCGAAATGAAGAAGCCTGAGCCGAGGGAGCGCGCTTCGCGCGTCCGCGGGGTTTCCTGTTCCTGCTGCTCGCGGCGCTGTTCGAAAAAGTCTTCGAGACCTGGCATGCCGCGGAACTGTTCGAAGAACTGGTCCATGTCGCCCAGTTCGCTCAGGTCCTGCGTCGAGACGACGTTGACCGAGACAACGGCCGGTTCGACCTTTTCGATCAGGTCGGCAAAGCTGAGGGGCGCGCCCGGCGGTGCCTGGATGGCAATCGGCTGCGCACCGGCTTCAGGGGCGAGCAGCTTTGGAACGGCGAACGCGGATCCCATGATCGCGGCACCGAAGGCAGCCGCTACGAGCGTCTGGGCCGAAACGCCAAATTTATTCATCAATCTCTCCAGAGAATTGAAAATGCCGCCATTTCCGGCGACGAGACAGAACATAAACATGCCACAGGTAATGTGGTCATTAAAAGACAGTTAGGTGATTTCCGCAGGATTGGAACAGGTCTCCGCAGACTGTGATGTCCGGGTTCAGACGTCTTCTGCCTCAATCTCGGGCGTCTTGGCGCGGGCCTTCCGGGCCATCAGGAGCCCCGTCATCCCACCCGCCACCAGCAGCGCAAAGGGCAGGCCCCAGAGCAGCCAGCCGGAAGCATCCCGGGCCGGCGGGCGGAAGAGGACGAAATCCCCGTAGCGGCTCACGAACCAATCCCGCACCTCGGTATCGGTTGCGCCCTCGTTCACCATGTCCCGGATCTGGACCCGCATGTCTTCGGCAATCGCGGCCGAGGATTGCGACACCGGCTCGTTTTCGCAGGCGACGCAGCGAATCTCTCGCATCAGGTCCTGGGCGCGGGCCTCGGCGTCCGGATCCGCCAGCGGCGTTTCGGCGAGCAAGGCAATGAAGGCGGCGGCAATCAGGGTTTTCATACCTTCCAGTTAGCAAACCCTGCGCGTCGCCGAAACCGGCCTTGGTGCCTCAGGCGGTTTTGGGAGCGTGGGATTTGTTCCGCGCGGCGGTGTCGGCTAAGTCTCGAACATGCTGGATATTCGCCCGATCGCCCCTGATTCCGAAGCTGCCCTCGCGGCGGCTGAGCCGCACGCGCCGTATCTCCGGCGCCTGCGCGAACGCGGGGTGAGGGCAGACTTTCCGGCCGCTTTGGCATCTGTGCGAAATCTTCCGGCGCAGACACCCATTGCCGAGGCCATGGCGGCGCTGCGGGCAGCAAAGCTCTCCGTGCATCTGTCGCTGGCGGGTGATGACCTCTCCGGCCAGCGCGGCGTGATGGACGTCACGCACTGCCTGACCGGCTTCGCGGTCGACTGCCTGGAGACGGCGTTCCGTGTCGCACTGTCTGGCCGGGGTCTGAAAGGTGGCGGCCTGTTTGCAATTGCGCTGGGCAAGATGGGCGCCTTCGAACTCAATTATTCGAGTGATATCGACATCGCCGCCTTCTATGAACGCGGCCGTTTTGACGGCGGCGACCGCGACTCCGGCGAAGCGGCGCAGCGGGTGGTGCGCGATGTGGTGCGGATCATGGATGAGATCACCTCGGTCGGTTATGTGTTCCGCACTGATTTACGCCTGCGCCCGGACCCGAGCTCAACACCTGTCGCCGTCTCCACGGAGATGGCCGAACTCTATTATGAGAGCGTCGGGCAGAACTGGGAACGTATGGTGTGGATCAAGGGCCGCCCAGCGGCCGGGGACCGCGCGGCGGCCACAAAGTTCCTTGCACGGATGGAGCCCTACGTTTGGCGCCGCAATCTCGACTATTGGGCCATCGGCGACATCCAGGCGATCAAGCGGATGATCAACACGAAAGTTGGCGCCAATGATTTCGACGCGCGCTCGCCAGATGTGAAACTTGCCCCGGGCGGAATCCGCGAAATCGAATTCTTCGTCCAGACGCAGCAGCTCATCCTCGGCGGGCGCGACATTGCCTTGCGCGATAATACCACGCTCGGCGCGCTTGCGGCGTTGGCGGATGCCGGGGTGGTCTCTTCCTCCACAGCAACTGAGCTGACGGCGGCTTACAAGGCGCTGCGCAATGTCGAGCACCGTATCCAGATGCGCCAGGACGAGCAGACGCACACGGTTCCCGCCAAAGAAGCCGAGCGCGAAAGCCTCGCTTACCTTTGTGGCTACAGCGCGCTTTCGGAGTTCGACCGCGACCTGCTGGACACACGCCGGCACGTGCAGGCGGCCTATGATGCTTTGTTCGCCCAGGAAGACCGCGCCTCCGAGACGCACAGCCTCGGCAATCTCGTGTTCACGGGTGTCGATGATGATCCGGGTACGGTCAAAACCCTCTCTGGTCTCGGATTTTCCAATCCGTCCTCTGCGATCGACACGATCCGCAACTGGCACCGGGGCCAGGTGCCTGCGACGCGCACGCCGCGCGGGCGCGAACTGCTCACCGCGATCCTCCCAGGCATGCTGCACGCCATGGGCGAGACGGGCGAACCGGATCAGGCCTTCCTCTGGTACTCACGATTCTTCGAAGGGCTGTCGTCGGGCGTTCAGACCTTGTCCATGCTGCTCGCGCGCCCGGACCTGCTGTCCGATCTCGTGGCCACACTTGCGCTGGCGCCGCGCCTTGCCCGCATCCTGGCGCGGCGGCCGGACCTGCTGGAGGCGCTCGTTTCCAATGCTATTCCTAAGGTGCCCGAAGTATCGGCGGCCGTGTCCTTCGATGCCGCGCTTGACAACTGGCGCAGGTATCACCGGGAACAGAGCTTCCTGACCGGGCACCGCCTGCTGCACGGCTTGATCGCTTCGGACGAAGCCGCACAGGTCTGGACGCGTCTCGCCGATGACACCATCCGGTACATGGCAGAGGTAGGGGAGATGGAAACCACCCGCCGTTATGACGACGTGCCGGGCAGCTGGGCGGTGTTCGGCATGGGCAAGCTCGGCGGCGAGGAAATGACCGCCGGCTCGGATCTGGATCTGATCGTGATTTACGATTCCAGTTCGGACAATGCGCAGAACTGGTTCACGCGGCTGACGCAGCGTCTGATCACCGGCCTCACCGCCCCGACGGCGGAAGGCGAGCTCTACGAAGTCGATATGCGCCTCAGGCCCTCCGGCCGCGCGGGCCCCGTCGCCGTCAGGCTTGATGCCTTTCGCCATTATCAGAACGAAGAGGCCTGGACCTGGGAGCATATGGCGTTGACCCGCCTGCGATTCATCTGCGGCGACGAAGCGCTCGGCCAGGCGGTGCACCAGATCGCAGCGGATGCCATCTGCGCCCGCGCGCGCAGTGCGCGCCGCAAGCAGATTCCGGCCGATGTGTCGGACATGCGCCAGACGCTTTACCGCGAAAAGGCCGGGCACGGACTTTGGGATTTCAAGACGGCAGAAGGCGGCCTGATCGATATCGAATTCATGGCGCAGCAGGAAATGCTGCTGCGCGCCCGGCCCGACCTTGTGCGTCCGAACACCGGCATGGCTCTTTCGGGGCTTGCCGACGCCGACGGGGAAGACAGCGAAGACTGGTGTTTCCTGCGCGCTGCGCTGAACCTGCTTTCCGCGATGCAGCAGCTGCAACGGCTCGCCATTGGCAGCGGTCCGGTCGAAGAGGCAATGCCGGAAGGCCTGAAAGCCCGCCTGTGCCGCGCAGCCGGGGAAGAGGACTTTGAAGGCCTGGAAGCGCGCCTCTCCGGGGTAAAGGCCCGCGTTCACCAACTCGCGAGGGAAAAACTGCACCTGCCAGCGACGGAATCCTGAAGGCCCCCCGTTTCATCAACGCTGGGATCAACAAGGAGCTACCCATGAAGAAATTTACCCTCGCTGCGGCCTCGGCGCTGACACTCGCGCTGGCCGTCCCGATGATCGCGCAAGCCGGTGGCCACAAAGGCGGCGGCAAACACTTCGAGATGCTGGATACCAACGGTGACGGCGCGATTGTCCGCGCCGAAGTCGAGGCCTCTGCCACCGAATCCTTCGCCAAGATGGACATCAACACGGACGGTTTCCTGACCCAGGCTGAACTGAAAGCGGGTCATGAAGCCCAGCGCGCCGAAATGAAGGCCGAATGGGCCGAAAAGCGCGAAGGCAAACCGCCGCGTGAACCGAAAGCCGGCGCAGACCCGGCCAAGGCTGAAGCCTGGAAGGCCAAGAAGGAAGAGCGCAAGGCGGGCATGGAAACCAGGGCCGCCGAGAAGTTCGCGGCAGTCGATACCAACAGTGACGGCCGCTGGAGCGCGGTAGAATATACCGCTCACCGCCTGGAACACTTCACCACGCTGGACACGGACGCGGATGGCAACATCTCCGGCGCCGAGCAGGAAGCAGCCAAGGCCAAGATGAAGGAGCGCCGCGGCAAATGGCGGGACAAGACGGCCGAGCAATAAGCACAACCGGACCGGGCCGGAGCCAGGCAGAGACATTTGCGCCCCCCCTGCAATTGTTTCTCAGGCTTCCGGTCCGGAATCGGCTAGACGCTACCGCGTGGCTTTCACGTCTGACCTTGACCAGATCACACGTGCCGCAGCGGGCGATCCGGCTGCGGTACGTGCCCTTGTCAACCGATACAGCCCGGGCGTCCTCAGTCTTGCAACCCGGATGCTGGCCGACCGGGCGGAGGCAGAAGACGTGACACAGGAAACTTTCCTCCGCGCCTGGAAAGCGCTGCCGGGCTGGGAGCCGCGGGCGAAGTTCTCGACCTGGCTGCACCGGGTTGCGCTGAATCTATGCTACGATCGGCTGCGCAAGCGCAAGGAATCGCTTCCTGGGGACTTGCCGGACATGGCCGACACAAGGCTTGCCCCACACGATGCGCTTGACCAGTTCCAGCGCGTAACCGCCATCGAAGGTGCCATCGGCGCCTTGCCCGAACGCCAGAGCGCCGCCTTGACGCTTTGCGCCCTACAGGGACACTCACAGGCCGAGGCGGCCGAGATTCTGGAGATCAGCGTCGAAGCCGTCGAAAGCCT
>JBBSAZ010000064.1:0-10324 GCA_038251755.1 Caulobacterales bacterium | reverse complement strand
CCCCAGCGCCGACGCAAAGGCCGCCGCACTCTCCGCTGGCGAAGCCGCCAAACCCGCCCACCCGGAAGCGGGCCGCGCCGGCCTGATCGTCGTCGATGCCATCTCGGTTGAACGCGGCGAACGCGGCGTCGGCGAAAGCCTCGCCCTTCTCGCCGATACCGGCGCCAGCCTCGAGAGCTGCCAGCGCGCCTTCACCGACACGATGGCCGGCCGCAATGTCACCTTCGAATCCGGCAATGCCCGCATCTCGCCGGTCAGCGCGCGCCTGCTCGACGCGGTCACCGGCGTCGCCACGCTGTGCAGCCAGTTCGTCGTCGAGATCGGCGGCCACACCGACTCGCGCGGCGCCGATGACTACAACCTGGAGCTCTCGCAGGCCCGCGCCGACGCCGTTCGCGCCTACCTCGTCAGCAAGGGCGTCTCGGAAGATGCTCTGCTCTCGGTCGGCTACGGCGAAACCGCGCCGCTCAATCCTGCGCCAACGCCGGAAGCCTACGACCAGAACCGCCGTACCGAGTTCAAGGTCATCGCCCGCTAAGCCTCAGAAGCTCAGCACGAGTCCTTTCGAGGGCGGCACTTTCGCGTCCAGCGTATCCAGCCAGGCGGTCGCAATCGCGTCCTTGCCCTTCGCCGTCTGCGGCGTCAGGTAACGGGCTGACGCGGCATAGAAACTCCGCATCGCCTTGCCGAGGCGTGCATTCAGCACGTCCGGCCCCAATGCCTTGGCGCGGTCGGCGGCATAAGTCGGTACAAAGAAGAATTCCGGCTGCGGATCGGGCAGGGCAATCGGCGCGCGGTTGCCTTCCCAGTCGGTCACCCCGATCACCAGGCTGCGCACCAGACGGTCCTTCAGCGCATTGTGCACATCCGCCGTCAGCGTCGGGCGGCCGAGGAAATCCACATACGCCGTCAGCCCGCGCGCATGCAGACGGTCCGCCGCGTCATAGGTTTCGACCCGCGCATAGAGGCCAAGCCCCTCGACATACGTCTTGTTGCCGGGCGAGGTCAGCCCGACAGCATCCACCCCGCCGCGTTGCTTCAGGCAATGCGCCAGCGCCAGCGCCGTCTTCGAGGATGCGCTCGAGATCACCACCGTCTCCGGCACGTTCTCGCCCGCTTCCATCAGGCAGTCGTCAATCATGAAACCGGTCGTGAATAGCGGCCGGAACAGCATCTGCTGCGCTTCCAGCTTCGCGTCATAGCCGGGATCTGCGGCAGTGAAGATGTAGGTATTGTAGATCGGCGCGAGACCCTGCCGGTTCGCGGCGCCGTCCATGAAGCTTTCCTTGCCCACGCGCACCGGCATCACATCGAAGCTCTCCGAGATCGGCAGGTAGCCATACACGCGCGCGCCCACGGCGACGCCGTCCGCATTCGAGTCCGTCACCGTCGCAAAGCCCCATACCGGCACGCGGCCATACGCCGGATCAGCCGCCGGAAAGAAGTTCCAGTAGCCCATCGCCTCGCCGAAAGTCGCATAGGTCACGTTGTTCGCCGTGAGCGCAAACGCCTCGACCTTCAGCCGCGCGGCGCCCGGTGCCAGCGGTCCGGGCTTCGTGTCGGTCCATGTGCCCTCGCGCAGGTCTGCGCGCTTGATCAGGAAATCTGCCATGAACGTCCGTCCCCTTGGATGTCAGTTTTTCGGTTTGCCCATGAAAGCGCCGATTCGGGCCTGCATGTCAGGGCCAACCCCTTCGCAGTTCAATACTTCCCATTGCAGGCCGCTGTCCATGTCGCGCGCATCGGTGGCTTCCAGCAGCCGCTTGTTGGCCGCGTGGCTGAACGGCGAGTTCGCCAGGATCTGCTTGCCCATCGCTTCGATCGCCGCGTCAAACTCCGCATCCGGAACAACCTTCTCGGCCAGCCCGATGCGGAAAGCTTCCGCTGCATTGATCATCTCGGCGGTGAACATCAGCCGCTTCGCCGTGGCGACGCCCACCCGGCGCGGCAATCTCTGGCTCATGCCCCAAACCGGCGTCAGCGCCCATTTCGCGTGCGTATCGCCGAACTTCGCGCTCTCTGCCGCCAGGATGAAGTCCGCCGCCAGCGCCACTTCCAGCGCGCCGGTATAGCAATGTCCGTGCACGGCGGCGATCACCGGCTTCGGCAGCCGCTCCATCATCCGCAGCGTTTCCGAATGCCAGCCGCGCGAGGGCACCTTCTCGCCTTCGGCAATGTCGGCCAGGTCATGCCCCGCCGAGAAGCACTTGCCCGCCCCGCGCAACACCACGCAGCCGATGCTGTCGTCCTTGTACAGATCGCTGACATGATCGCGCAGCTCGCGGAACATGCCCACCGTCAGAGAGTTCAGCTTGTCCGGCCGGTTCAGCGTCAGCAGGGCGAGACCGTCCTTGTCGCTCCGCGTGACAAGATCGCTCATGTGCCGAGGTCCACGGTCAGCGACGAGATCGCATGCACGAAATTGTTCGGCGCCAGAACCTGCTCACCCGTCCAGCGCGCCTTGGGGAAACGCCCGAGGATATGTTTGTAGGCACTCTCCAGCTGCATGTTGGCGACGCGCTGCCCAAGGCAGACGTGCGGCCCATGCCCGAACGAGAGATGCTCGCGTGCATTGCTGCGGTTGATCTGGAACCGGTCCGGCTTCTCGAATTTCGCGGGGTCGCGGTTCGCCGCCGGATAGTACATCACGATCTTCTCGCCTGCGCCGATCTTCTGGTCGCCGAGCTCGGTGTCCGCGGTCGCCGTGCGTCGCATGTACGTCACCGGCGTCACCATGCGGATCGCCTCGTGTACGAAGTTCGGAAACAGGCTGGCATCCGCCGCCAGCTGGTCTCTAAGCTCTACAAATTCTGTGATCAGCCGCATCGTCCCGGACAGGGAATTGCGCGTCGTGTCATTGCCGGCAAACACGATCAGCAACCAGGACCCGTCGAGGAATTCCGGCGACAGCGGCTCGCCGTCAATCTTCACGTTTGCAATCGCCGAGAGAAGATCCGGCTGCGGATTTTTCCGGCGTTCTTCCAGCAGGTAGCGGCCATATTCGAACATCGCCTGGATTTCGCTCATGAAGGTCATGATCTGTTCCGGCGTCACATTGCCGAGGCCTTCCTGCTGGGCCTGATACTGCGTAATCTCGAGGAAGTGCATCCAGTGCACCAGCTTCGGACGATCCGCAGGCGGAACACCGAGAATTTCGCACAGCGTGAACAGTGGCAGTTCGGCGGAGAACAATTCCACCATGTCCACCACCGGACCTTGCGCCTGCATCCGGTCCAGAAGGCGGCTCACTTCCACGTCCACGCGCTTGCGCAGTTCGGCCACGAAGTCGGCCCGGAAATACGCCATGTGCTCCATGCGCAGCGGCGTATGGTAGGGGCGGTCCAGGTTGATCAGCGAGTTCAAGGAAGATGAATGCAGCAGCGGATGGCGCGGTACGCCGTCCATACCGTAATTCATCAGGATGCCTCCTTTTTGAGAGGAGAAGGCCTCTGGCGTCAGTTCCACCTTCTTGACGAGGTCATAGCTGGTCACAGCCCAGAAGCCCGCGCCCATCACTTCCGGGTGCCACATCACCGGCGCCTTGTCGCGCATCTCGGCGAATGCCGCATGGGTGTAGCCGCCATGGCGCGAAAACACTTCCGCGTCCGTCAGGTCCACCGGCGGCTTCAGCGCGGCGGCAGGCTTGAACTTCGGCTCGCGCGGCGGCGCTTCTGACTGGTAGGTGTCGGTCACATTCAAAAGTGTCATTCGGGTCTCCCTTGAGTGCCAGGCCATTTGCGGTCCGGGCAGCTGGGCCCGAATCTCGGGCTGGTCAGAATTTATACCGTACCGGGATGGATTTCGGCCCGCCCACGAAATTCGCCTTGATGAAGCTCGGCTCGCCGGCCAGTTCCATGCTCTTCACGCGGCTGAACAGTTCCTCATAGATCGCCTGCATCTCGAGGCGTGCCAGGTGCATGCCCAGGCACATATGCCCGCCATGGCCGAACGAGATCAGCTTGTTCGGGCTGCGGTCCACCTTGAACTTGAAGGGCTCGTCGAACACTTCCTCGTCGCGGTTGCCGGAAGGGTAGCAGAGCAGCAGGCTCTCGCCTTTCAACACCTTCTTGCCACGCAGCGTATAGTCATCCTGCGCCGTGCGCATGAAATGCTTCACCGGCGTCGTCCAGCGGATCGCCTCGTCCACCGCCGTGCGCGACATGCCCTTCGGGTCGGCCATCATCTTCTTCAGCTGCCCGGGGTCCTGCAGCATCGCCAGCACGCCGCCGCCGGTCGAGGCGCTCGTCGTGTCATGGCCCGCCGCGGCCGTGATGATGTAATAGCTCATCGCTTCCAGTTGGCCGATCGGCTCGCCGTCGACCATGCCATTGGCGATCACGGTCGAGACATCATCCTTGGGGTTGGCGCGCCGGTCGGCGGTGATCGCCGTGAAGTACATGAAGAACTCGGCCAGCGTCGCCTGGATCGAGGCAAGGCCCTTCTCCACATCGCGCTCTTCGGCCAGCGACTTGTCGCGCATGAGGTCTTCGTCCTGCGCGCCGAAAATTTCCTGCGTCAGTTTCAGCATCATCGGTTCGTCCGACTCCGGAACACCGAGGATCTGCATGATCACGCGCAGCGGATAGTACAGCGCCACATCGCGCTGGAAATCGCACTCGCCGCCGAGGTCTTCCATCCGGTCAACGTATTGCTTGGCGATGGTCTTGATCGCGTCTTCGCGCTTCTTGACGTTCTGCGGCATGAACCATTCCTGGGTCAGGTGGCGCAGCTTGTAGTGAACCGGGTCATCCAGCTGGACGAGCGTTTTCAGAAGGTGCGGCTGGCCGAACTTCGCATACACGCCCTGTTCGGCCGCTTCATAAGACAGCATCTCGCGTTCGCCGTTCGTGAACAGCGCGTTCTGGCGCGACACTTCCATGATATCGGCATGCTTGGTCACTGCCCAGAAGGGGCGGAAAGCCTGCGGTTCACACCAGGCCAGCGGGTCTTCCTGGCGCAGCCGGCTGAAGGTCGCATCCTGCAGCTTGTGATCGGCATAGAAGGCCGGCGTCACGATCACGTCGCACGTCTCCGCCGCCGTCCCGCTCATGGTCCGCAAGGGATCGAATTTTGTCTGCGGCGGCGTGGCGAGGGCGACAGTGTCGGCCATTTTGAATGCTCCGGAATCTAGCTGCGTCGCGGGGGCTTCCGCTTCGTTTGCAGTGTATCCGGACGTGGGCCTCTGCCAAGGTGTGACTTTGGGGCAGGCGTTTTGGTCACCGGTGACTTGTCCATCGGCGCGCCAAGGGAGGCGAGCGCTTCGCTGAGCAGTCCCGCCGGGATCTCTTCGACCTGTCCCGGCTTCAGCACGTCCAGAAGGAAGGGCCCATAACTCACCCGGATCAGCCGGTTCACCATCAGGCCCACCGCTTCCAGCGCCCGGCGCACTTCGCGCTTCTTGCCTTCGGACAGCGTCACGGTCAGCCAGGAGTTGGCGCCCATCTCGCGGTCGAACACGGCCTTGATCGGCGCATATCGCACGCCTTCGACCGTCAGGCCGCTCGCCAGCTCGTCAATCTTCTGCGGCGTCACCGTGCCCTTGGCGCGCGCCCGGTAGGTGCGCTCCAGCCCGGATTTCGGCAGCTCGAGGAAGCGCGCCAGCTCGCCATCATTGGTCAGCAGCAATAGACCTTCCGTGGTCAGGTCCAGCCGCCCCACAGTGACAACCCGGGGCAGGGTCTTCGGCAATTCGTCAAAGATCGTGCGCCGGCCCGCCGGATCATCCGTCGTCGTGATCAGGCCGGAAGGCTTGTGATAGCGCCACAGCCGCGTGCCATCCGGCGCCTCCACCGTGCGGCGGCCCACCTTTATGGTCTCGCGCCCGGTAACCTTGAACGCTGCCGAAGTCAGTGTCTTGCCGTTGACGCTCACGTCGCCCGCCTCGATCATCCGCTCGATCTCGCGGCGCGAGGCGATGCCCGCCCGGGCGAGGTATTTGGCGATCCGCTCGCCGCCCTCGCTCCATTCTTCGTCCGTCTTGGGGGCTTGGGGGGCGGCAGGCTTCTTGGATGCAACTGGGCGCGCGCCGGAAGGTTTCCGGCTGGGGCGGCCCGTCTCGCGACGCTCCGGCATGGTCTTGTCTTTCTTCTGGTTTCAGCCCGTGAACTGAAGGATAGGCGCCGCAATGGCAAGCCCAAGGGCGATTTCGGTCGCCATCCAGATCGGAATGATCTTCGCCTCGCCGCCCTTGCCCCGGTCCAGAACCATCGAGAATGTCCGCCCCATTGCCGCGCCGAACCAGCCCGCTGCCAGCGGCAGCACGACGAACACGGCAATCGTGTCGGGCGCCCGCAGCACCAGGATGAACGCCGTCAGGTGGATCAGCAGCAGCAGCCCGCCATAGGTCGCCCGGAACTCGGAATACCCGCCCGGTTTCGCCGGATCGGCCTGCAATCGCACCACTCCGGCGGCCCAATTCGGCGAAAACAGCGCGCCCAGCCCCAGCAGCGCGCCGATGCCCAGCCCGACAAGCGCAAGAATTTCGCCAAAATGCATGACCGGTCCCTTTTTCGGTGAACCTCAAGGGTAGGGCGAAACGGATTGGAGAGAAGTTAAGTCTCTGCAGCGCGTTAGGGGCTTCGCTTTACCCAAGGGAAGGGCCTCAGGAAGCGCCTAGCCGGCCCGTCATGACCCGGATTCTGGACGTGAATTTAGGTTAAATCCTAACTTGGTTTGGCAAAAAATTAACCATTTCCCGGCTCTTGTGGACCCTGAGTTTCGCGGTTTCAGGCAGTATCACTGTCCGGACCCGCCCCAGCGTCGCGAGGAAGCCGCCCCATGCGCATGAAGATGTTCGCTGCAGAGTCGATGGAAGCTGCCAAGGCGATGATCTTCGCGGAGATGGGCTCTGATGCCGTGATTCTTTCCGAACGCGAAGTGGACGGCGGCGTCGAAGTCCGTGCGGCCATCGACCGGATGGGCGCTGCGGCCGTTGGCAATGAGCCCGTTTTCCTCCGCGATGCCCGTGCCGGCGGGCATGGCCGGGGCATCGACAACCCGATGTATGCCCGCGTCCGTGATGCGCTCCTCTGGCACGGCGCCCCGCAGCGTTTCGCCGACCGGGTCGCCCATGAAGGCGCCGGCCGCCTGCCAGGCCAGTTCTCCGCCCCCGAAGACGCGATGGCCGAAGGCCTCGGCCGCATGATCACCTGCGATCCGATCCCGGCCCGCTTCGACCGCGACATCCTCCTCGTCGGCCCGCCCGGCCATGGCCGCACCGCCACCGCCGCCAAGCTCACCCGCCGCGCCTCGATGGCCCGCGCCGAAGTCATCCCGCTCGCTGCCGACCTCGACGGCTCCGGCGCCGGCGCCCAGCTCGCCGCCTATCTCGAACTCGAGCGCGACCAGATCCGCGTCGCCGATACGCCGGACGCGCTGTTCGCGACCCTCCGTGCACTGCGCAAGGAAAACCGCCGCTGCGTCATCGACCTGCCGGCGATCAACCCCTTCGAAGGCGATGACCTCGCCAGCCTCGCCGATCTCGTGGCCGCCATCCGCGCCGAGCCCGTGCTCGTCCTCTCCGCCGAGGGCCACCCGGACGACCTCGCCGAAGCGGCCCGCGCCTTCCAGCGCGCCGGGGTGCGCCGCGCCATTCTCACCAAACTCGATGTCGTCCGCCGCCGCGGCGGCGCCATCGCGGCCCTGACGTCAGCGGGCATCGCCTTCTCCCATCTCGCCATCACGCCGTTCATCGGCGGCGGCCTGGTGCCGGCGGCGCCGTCGCGTCTGTCGGCGCTTCTGATCGAAGAAGCGCGCGGCGACGTCATCGCCCTCAGAGGAGCAGCCTGATCCCATGAGCTTTACCATGCGACGATCCCAGGACCGCCCCGCCGTTCGCCCGCCCCCGCGCGTGACGCCCGCCTCGATCATTGCGGTCGCCAGCGGCAAGGGCGGCGTCGGCAAGACCTTCATGTCGATCACCCTCGCTTCGGCGCTGGCGAAAGCCGGCCGCCGCGTGCTGCTGGTCGACGGCGACCTCGGCCTCGCCAATGTCGATGTCCAGCTCGGCATTGCCCCGGAAACAGATCTCGCCGCCGTCGTGGCTGGCTGGGTCGAACTCGATGACGCCGTCACCCCCGTCGATGGCGGGGCAGGTGGCGGCGGATTTGACGTGCTGCCCGGCCGTTCCGGCTCCGGCGCCCTAGCCGAGCTGCCCACCGAGGAAGTCGCGCGCCTCGCCGCCGGCCTCACGGCCCTCGCGCTCCAGTACGATCACCTCGTGCTCGATCTTGGCGCCGGCATCGAAGCCAACTGCATGCGCCTCGCGCGCTCGGCCGACAAATCCCTCGTGGTAATCACGGACGATCCCGCCTCGATGACCGACGCCTACGCCTTCATCAAGGTGCTCAAGGGTTACGCCCCGAACGTTGAGCCGATCATCGCCATCAACCAGGCCGACACGCGCGCCGCTGGTCAGCGTACGTACGAAGCGATCGCGCGTGCCTGCACCACTTTCCTCGGTTTCCGCCCGCGCCATGCGGGCACCGTTATGCGCGATCCGAAGGTTCGCGATGCAATCCGGTGTCAGAAGACACTGATTTCCACAGATCCCCAGGCCCAGCCTGTCCAGGATGTGATGGCTATCGCCCAGATGCTTATCGGCGAGGGGCAACCCGCAACGATCGGAAATTGATCCGTACTGGGAATTATGAAGATTTCGTCTGAGTCAAAGCGCCGCATTAACTTTTTGAACACCCTGCAGCGTTAAGATTCACAAAGGTTAACAATCGGGCTAAACCAGCCTCAAGTGATTCGGGAGACGAGCGATGCGCGTCCTATTGATTGAAGATGATCGGGCTCTGGCACGCTCCATTGAGCTGATGCTGAAAGCGGCAGGCTTCAACGTCTATATGACGGACCTCGGTGAGGATGGAGTCGATCTCGGCAAGGTCTACGAGTACGACATGATCCTTCTCGATCTGTCGCTGCCGGACATCTCGGGCTTCGAAGTGCTGAAACAGCTGCGTATGAGCCGCGTCAACACGCCGGTCATGATCCTCTCGGGCAATCCGGACATCGAAGCGAAGGTGAAAACCCTCGGCTACGGCGCCGACGACTACCTCACCAAGCCTTTCAACAAGGACGAACTGATTGCCCGCATCACCGCGATCGTCCGCCGCTCGAAAGGCCATGCCGAAAGCGTCATCCGCACCGGCGAAATCCTCGTCAACCTTGATGCCAAGACTGTCGAAGTCGAAGGCGACCGCGTGCACCTCACCGGCAAGGAATACGCGATGTTCGAGCTGCTCTCCCTGCGCAAGGGCACGACGCTCACCAAGGAAATGTTCCTCAACCACCTTTATGGCGGCATGGACGAACCGGAACTCAAGATCATCGACGTGTTCATCTGTAAGCTCCGCAAGAAGCTGCAGCAGGCGACCGGCGGCAACCATTACATCGAAACCGTCTGGGGCCGCGGCTATGTGCTCCGGGACCCCCGCCCGGCGTCTAAGACAGGCGAAATCGAAGTCGCCGCCTAAGACGCCCGAAACCATCAAATTCCAAACGCCCTGGCCCTGCGCCGGGGCGTTTTGCTTTTGGGGCACGAGTTCCGCGTTGCGCCTACATCCGGCCCCCATACCACCCTCTGTTTGTCGTCATCCCGGCCTCTCTTTCTGTCATCCCGGCGAAAGCCGGGACCCAGAACTTCAAACAAAACAAACTTCTCTGGGTCTCGGCTTTCGCCGGGATGACAGGCAGGTTGAGAGTCTTTTGTGTTTCGAATCCGGCGGCATTCCGGACGGTGTTATCCTCGCCGCCCTCTCCGGTTGCGCCATGATTTGCTGACCCGCCTCCGTTCAGGCCGGGGCGGGGAAAAATCGATAACAAGTGATAACAGATGATAATAAATGAGAACGAACTGAGAGAAAAACGACACCCGATAAACACCAGATGCAACAGGCTGAGGCCGCCTGAAGCCGGCGGAGACGCCACTTGCGCCTACAAGGAACCGCCCACCATAAAAATAAAATCCAGCACATCCAGGGCCTTGCAGATTGCACCCCCAACTCCTGTGCACACCCTCCGCCCACGGAAGCCTGCATTCAAAGGGGTCACAAACCCAAAAAACGCCCGGCCCCAACACCATCACCTCCCATTTCATGCGAGAGGGGTTAGTGGCGCACCCCCTTTACCCCTCTCCCGTGTCAACGGGAGAGGAGGGGCCCACGACCACAGGTCGTGGGAGGTGAGGGTCTTCGCCAAACAAAGCAAACCTAAAACCAGCCGCGCGCTATTTCCGCCCGCGCGCCTCATCCGTACCCAGACGGGCCAGCTCATCGGCGCGGTCATTGTTCGGATCGCCCGAATGCCCCTTCACCCATTT
>JBBSAZ010000063.1:0-10436 GCA_038251755.1 Caulobacterales bacterium | reverse complement strand
GGGCAATTGCGGAAGGAGGCGGGCAAAAAAGTTCAGAATGTTTTCCCGAAAGAATTTCGCGCATTTCGGCGCGCGAGACCCAGCGCGCGCTCTCGAGCTCTTTCGAATCGATGGTGATCTCGTCCGATTGTGCAGGCAGGATGAAGCCCATCATCAGAGAAGACGGGAAGGGCCAGGGCTGGCAGGCCACATACTCCGCCTGCGCCGGATCGCATTTTATGCCGGCTTCCTCGAACAGTTCGCGCGACGCGGCCTGCTCGATGGTTTCGCCCGGCTCGCAGAACCCGGCGAGGCAGGAGATGAAACCGGCGGGCCAGAATTTCTGGCGTCCGATGAGCGCATGGCCGTTCTGTACGGCCAGCATGATGGCGACGGGATCGGTGCGCGGAAAATGTTCGGCGCCGCAGGCCGAGCACTGCGCTTTCCAGCCGGCATCGGTGATTCCGTTGCGTCCGCCGCACTTCGCGCAGTAGCCGTGCGAGGTGTGCCAGAGGAAAAGGCTGCGCGCGGTGGAGGCGCAGTTGGCGTCCATCGCGGGCAGGCGTCCGGCGGCGGCGCGGAAGTCGAGGAACTCTCCGATGCCTTCGATCAGCGAGCCGGCGAGATCAAATTTCGGCGGCAGATCCACCGCGAAGACGGGCGCGCCGGCCTTGTCCTCGCCGAGGAAGAGGCGCGGGGAGCCGGGTGAGACGCGACCCGCTTCCGGTCCCATCCAGACGAGGCCGCCATCGCGCGCGATCAGCGGCGTGCCGTCTCGCAACAGGAAGACGAGCGCGTCCTCGCGTTTGAAAGCGTCTTCAAGCCAGGCTTCATCCGTGCGGCGGTGGGCGGCGCGGTCGATGGGCTTGGCGGCGAGGGGCATGTCGTTCGAGTTTGTCATGGCACGGCAACTAGTCCGGTTTGGCGCGCGTGGGAACATCTCCCGCGCCAAAGCCTTTGCCTTTACTCTGCCCAAGTCTGGTGGCCTAACTCCCGCCATGACAGGGAGGGGAGTCCCATGAAGTTGATGCACGCTGCGAGCCTTGCGGCTCTGATGATCACGGCGACCGCTTGCAGTTCGGTGCGTCCGTGGGCGAGCGAACCGGAGGCCGAAGCGTTCGCCGAGGCCGCGCCGCCGGTGAACCGGTTTGCGAACTTCGAACTCGCGGCGCCGGACATGTCCGTGCCGGCCTATGCCGATCCGGCGCTCGATCCCCTGCGCTCGGCAACGCTGTCGCGCTTCACCAGCGAGCAGGAATTTCTCGACTGGCTGAAGGCGGTGCGCGGCGCTGCGAAAGCGCGCGGCGTCTATTCCTGGCGTGATGCGCCTGTGGCGATGTCGGCGCCGACTGCGGCCATGGAAGGCGCCGCGATGGCCTCGCCTTCGCCGCCGCCGCCGCCCCCACCTCCGCCGCCCGCCGCCGAAGCGGCGATGGATTCGATCACGGTGACGGGTTCCTCGATTCCGGCTGATCCGGCGAATCCCGAAATCACCAACAACCAGAAAGCCGGCGTCGATGAGGGCGGCATCGTCAAGCAGATCGGCAACTTCCTTGTCGTGCTGCAGGACGGCCGGCTGTTCGTCACCGACATCCTGCCGGGCGGCGAGCCCGGACTGAAGCTGACGGACCGCGCGGACGTGTACCGCTCCAGCGCCGAAGACACCTGGTATGACGAGATGCTCGTCTCGGGACGCACCATCCTCGTCACCGGCTATTCGTATGACGAGAATGCCAGCGAGTTCACGGTGCTGACGCTCGGCGATGACGGGACGGCGACGCGGCAGGCGACGTTCTACATTTCGTCCGACGACTATTACTCGGGCAGCAACTATGCCTCGCGGATGATCGACGGGAAGCTCGTCATCCACACGCCGATCTATACTTCCGGTCAGGGCTGGTGGGACGCGTTCGATCCGCCGGAAATCCGCGAGTGGCGCAAGGAGGGACCGGACGGCGAGCGTGAGCACATGCGCGGACGGCCCTTGTTCCGCGCCGAAGATATCTGGATGCCGGTGCAGCGCGTGCTGGAGCCGGTGATCCATACCGTTACCGTTTGCGACATCTCCGGCGTCACCGATGCGTCGGCGCCGGCCTGCACCGCGACGGCGATTGCCGGCAGCGAGGATCATGAGTTCCTCGTGACGAAGGATTCCTTCTGGCTCTGGATGAACCCGGCCTGGAGCGAACGCTCGAGCGAGACGGAACTCGCCGCCAACGCCTGCGAGCCGCGGCTCAGCCATCCGCAGGTGCGCGAGATCACGCCCTCGGTATTGGTCAAGCTGCCGATCGATGGCGCGCAGCCGTCCGTACTGAGTGTGCGGGGCGAGCCGCAAAACCAGTTCTCGATGGACATGGATGCCGGCACGTTCCGCGCCGTGGTCGACTGGAACAGTGCCGCCTGCGGACAGATCTACGGCGAGCCGGCCAAGCTGACCTTCTTCGACACGCCGCTCAGCGCGCTGTCGGCGACGCTGACCGATGCGCCCGGCGGGAGTTTTACGCCGCTGCCGTCGCCCGGTACGTCGGACTATGAAGCGCGCTTCACCGAGTCGCATCTCGTGTATGGCGCGCGCGATGGCTGGGGCAGCTGGGCACCGGAAGAGGGCGACGAGGCGCGCGAAGATGGCCGCGCCATCATCGTGCCGGTGGCAGACCCCGCCTGGCCGTTCACCGTCAGTGTGCCGCACGGCGTGATCCGCGCCGAGCGCGCGGGCCCTTACATGGCGCTCACGGGTTATCGCGATGCCAAGGGCCTCAGCGTTTCACTCATCGACCTTCGCAAGAAGGAGCCGGATGTCGCGAGCACGTTCGTGATGGAAAACCGGTTCGAGAGCGAGAATCGAAGCCATTCTTTCAACAGCCGGATCGGCGCGGACGGGGTAGGGTTGATCGGGTTGCCGACCGTTACGCGGTCAGAAGAGTCGGAACGCTGGTGGTGGTGGTCGGCGAGTTCCGATCTCAGCTATCTTGAAACCGACGAGACCGGCAAACTTTCCAAGGCCGGAGACCTGATGGCAACGCGGCGCGATCCGGAAACGGCGAACCCCACCGGCTATCAGTGCGAGGTCTCGTGCGTGGACTGGTATGGCAATGCGCGGCCGATCTTCACCGGCGGGCGCGTGCTGGCGCTGGTCAATTCGGAACTGATCGAAGGCGTGCTGGAGAACGGCACCGTGAAAGAAGTGCGCCGGATTGATCTTACAGCGCCGCAGAACTGATCCCTGTTGCCAGGGATCAGGTGCTGCGGGCGCCGCCGGCGCGGGCGTTGAGGTGGTCCACGAGTTCCGGCGTGATCGTGCCGGTGACCTCGAGGCCTTCCATCGCCTGATAGTCGCTGATCGCATCGGCCGTGCGCGGCCCAATCACGCCGTCCGGCGTGCCGGCCCCGAAACCGAGGCGGCCGAGCGCGGTTTGCACCGCCTGGACCTGCAGCGGGTTGCCGGTGTTCCAGCGCTGGGCGCCGAAGCGTCCGTTCGCGAGGGCGACCGGCGTCTGGGCTTTCCACTTGGCGGCCTTCTCGCTGGCGTCCAGCGAGTCTGACATGGCGACACGCGTGCGCAGGTTCTTCACTTCCTGCTCCGCGCCGGTATCGCCCGCCTTGGCGGCCACTTCGAACCAGAACAGCGCCTTGCTCAGGTCCTGCGGCGTGCCGATGCCTTCGGCGTGCACGACGCCAAGATTGTACTGCGCATCGACGAGGCCAAGTTCGGCCGCTTCGTTGAACCAGGTCACCGCATCGGCTTCCGACTTCGCGCCGCCTTCGCCTTCGGCGAGGAAGAGTGCGTAGTCGTACATTGCGTTGACGTGACCGGCTTCGGCGGCTTTCTGGATCAGGTTGCGGGCTTCGATCATGTCCTTGTCGACGCCCTGGCCACGCTCGTAAAGCTTGCCGAGTTCGTACTGGGCAGGCGCAACGCCCTTCTGTGAAGCGCGGCGCAGGAATGACGCGGCGGTTTCGAGATCGCCCTCCGAGAGTTTCACCTGCGCATATTGGTATTGCGCAACGGCGTTGCCGGCAGTGGCTTCGGCTTCGACCGTAACGACACCCGGAATGGCGGGGAAGGTCGCGCCGCCGCGCACGGCGAGCCTGACAGGCTCTTCCACCGTCTGCGGCTCAAGGGCGGGTACGGACGGCTTCAGCGATGGCGGGCCGCTGGCCTCGATCGCTTCGGCGGCCGTCACGATCGAGCGGATGGCGGCCTGTTCCGGCGTCAGTTCGACCACCGGTTTCGGCGCGGGCTTGGGTGCAATCTTCGGGGCGGGCTTGAGCGCCGGCGCCACCGGCTGGATGGAGGCGAGTACGGGCGGCGCGGTCTCCTGCGACTTGGCGGATGCGGCTTCGGCGAGAGCGAGGATTTCGCTGCTTTCGGGTTCGGCCGGGGCGGCCTCGGCCTCGCCAAACAGCGTGTCCGTGACAAGCGCGGTGTCGTCCTCGAACAACATCTGCTCGGCGTCGGGTTGCGCCGGCAGCGCCGTGATGGCGGCGGTGGTTGTGGCCGCCGCGGCGCCGGTCATCGGATCGACATACGTGTCGACCGGTCCGGACAAAGTCGGTGTGACGGGTTGCTTGCCGCGCAGATAGAGAAAGCCGCCGACCCCGGCGCCGGTAATCACGACGGCGGATGCAGCGAGGAACATCGGCACGCGGGCGCCGCCGGATTTCTGGCCGGCTGCCTTGGCCTCTGGCGGCAGCGGGGCGGCGCGCGGCTTGGTGCGCGAAGGCCGTTCGGCGGCCGCCATCGCGGCGCGGCGGGCACGGGCGATGTAATCCGCAGTGGACTCTTCGGGCGGCGCTTCTTCGGGTGGGCGGGCCTCGGTTTCGGCCAGTGTGCGGGCGAAGTCCGGTTCAACGTCGAAGATATCGGAGTCGCGCGTTTCGGTTTGGCTGTCGTCGAGGCTGTCACCGATCATGTCGAAGCCGTCGAGTTCGGCGACGGGATCAAAACCGCGGCCATCGTCGGGTCCGGCATCCGGTTCTGGCGCATCGGCGACATAGGTTTGAACTTCTTCTTCTTCTTCGGCGGGCACGGGATCAGCCGGCATCAAGCGTTCGCCAGCGGCGCGGATGGCGTCGAAGTCGGACTTGTAGGGGCTGACCGATTCCTTGCTGTCGATGACTTCCCAGCCGGAGAAGCCGGCTTCGAACTCGTCGGCATCTTCCAGAGCCGAGAAGACCGGCGCGCCGGTGGCCGGCTCGTCCTCGATCTCTGATTCGAACATCGAGGCAGACTCGTAGTCCGGCTCCGGACCAGCGCCGAACATCGAAGCGCCGAAATCCGGTTCCAGGACCGGCGGCTGCGCTTCGACGTGCGGCGGCGTGGTGAAGGATTCGAGGCTTTCGAGACGTGTGGCGAGCGCCGCGATGGCGCGCTGCACTGGCGAAAGCGACTCGGAAGATTGCGACTGCATGCGCTCGAGGCGTTCGGAGACACTGGCCAGCGCGTCCGAGAGGCGGGCATCGGAGGCCTTGCGCATACCGTCGATGTCCTGGGCGAGCGCCGTCAGCGCTTCGTCCTGGCGTTTCTGGAGGCGGACGGCGGCGACCGTGACCTGCTCGCCGACCTGCTCGATCGCATCGGCGCTGCGCATTTCGCTTTCTTCGATGCGGTCATCGACATGCGCGGCGAGCGCGTCGATCCGCTCGGCGACCTGCGTGCCGAGGCGGCCGATTTCTTCCTGCACGGTGGCCGTCAGGTCGGTGGGCTCGCGCGCTTCGACTTCGGCCAGGCGGGCCTTCAGTTCACTGACTTCTGCCTTGAGGCGCTCTTCGAGCTTCTCGTCCTGGCCGGCGGCGGCGTGGGCGATTTCCGTGGCCAGTTCGAGGCGGGCATTGTCTACGGCGCTGCGTACCGAGCGGGTGAGGTCTTCGAAGCGGGCTTCGAATTCCTGTTTCAGGCGTTCGGCCTGTTCGGGATCGATCTGGCTGGCGACGGCTTCGATCCGCTCATCGAGATGCGCAAAGGTCGTCTCGAGACTCTTGAGCGCCGAGTCGGTGCCGGTCTCGGCGCGGTTGAGGCGTTCCTGAATCCGCAGCAGCGTCGATTCCATCGAGTTCAGCGCGCCGGAGACATCGGCTTCGACAGCGCTGAGGCGTTCTTCGGATTTGCCGGACACCGCCAGGCGTTCCTGGACTTGCGCTTCAAGGCCCGACATTCGATCGGCCAGACCGCGCGCGGTGCCTTCCGCGCGAAGCTCGGCTTGTTCGACCGCGCGTTCCACCCGGGCGGCGGCGTCCGACAGGGTGCGGTCCACGCGCGTTTCGATGCCTTCGACGCGGTCCGTGAGATCGGCAAAGCCTGATTCGATCCGGCCCTTGATCGCGACGGTCTCGTTCTGGGTGAGTTCGCCTTCTTCGTAGACATGGGTGGCCAGCTTGCCGAGCGCGCCTTCGAGGGCGCGCAAGGCTTCGACATTGTGCTGGCCGCGGTCGTCATGCTCGAGACGGCGGACCTTCGATTGCAGCGTCTCATGGGTGACGCGCAGTTCGTCGATCAGGCCTTCGATATGGTTGGCAATTGCGACGGTCGTCTGGTCGGTCGTCTGCAGCCGGGCGGCGAGGCCGTTGACGACATTGTCTATATTGTTGATCGCGAGGGTGGAGCGCGCTTCGGTCGCCTCGATCCGGCGGGTCAGGCGGTCCAGCGTCGAGGCCGAGTCCTGCACCGGGGCCATTGGCGCCATGGGCGCCGGCGGCGCGCCGGTGCGGCGGGTATAGGAGTAGGACGTCTCGCCCGGCTGGGGCTCCTCGACCATCGTCAGCAGCCGATTGAGATATTCGCCCAGCGTAATGCCTTCCGCCAGGGCCGCTTCGCGTGCTGCGTCACGGGCCCTCTGGTCGGTGCTGAACCTGCTCCATCCGGTCTGGCTCATCTGCCGCTCCTCACGCCGGTGCCGATCCCACAAGGTTAAGGAGAACGGCGCAATTATTTACACCCGCACAGAAATGACGGGCGTCCGTTAAGAGCGCGTTAAAGGTAAGATTCTGTGTGAGTTTCCCTTACGGATGGGCGGCTCGCTGCGGTTTCCGTTCGCGTAAGCGGAAATTTACGTTGACGTTCGCGGAAGGCATTGCTTAGAACAGCCCCATAACAAGAAAATTGCAGACACCAACGGAGGAGCCACGTCATGCAACATCGTACCATTTCGTCCATTTCTGCCGCTGATTCCCGCACTTACACGATTTCCGAGCTTGCCCGGGAATTCGGGGTGACCCCCCGCGCGTTGCGGTTCTACGAAGACAAAGACATGCTGCATCCGACCCGCGACGGCATGATGCGCCTCTATTCTAACCGCGACCGGGCCCGGCTGACGATCATCGTCCGCCTGAAACGCCTCGGTCTGCCGCTGGCGGACATCCGCGAAATCCTGGACCTCTATGCCCTGAACGACGGCAAGCGGGCCCAGACCAAGATGATGCTGGAGAAATTCCGCAAGCAGGCCGCCGAGCTGGAAGTCCAGCGCGGCGACATCGAAACGGCGCTGCACGAACTCTATAAAGGGATCGAATGGCTCGAAGACCTGGTCGCCAATAACGGCCCGTCGGAAGAGACCAAGCGCCAGGCGGCGGCCTATGAGCAAGTCGCGCGCAAGCAGCTCGACGAAGTCTGAGAGCGCGCTACCGATTAAAATGTAGATAGTTGAGCGTGTTGGAATGACTTTTCCAACACGCTTTGCCATTCAGGCTACCAAACAATCCCGTTTGCCAGGAGCCGATCCCGATGCCCCGTTATGATGCCCCCGTCCGTGACATGCAGTTCGTGCTGCACGAAGTGCTTCAACTGCAGAACTATTCGAACCTTCCGGGCTTTGCCGACGCGACGCCGGAAACGATCGACCAAATCCTCGAAGAGGGCGCGAAGTTCGCCAAGAACGTGCTGTTCCCGCTGAGCGCCGTGGGCGACCGGCAGGGTTGCAAGCGCAATCCGGACGGCAGTGTGAAGACGCCGGACGGGTTTCCGGACGCTTACAAGCAACTCGTCGAGAATGGCTGGCCACTGCTGGCCGCGCATCCGGAAATGGGCGGGCAGGGTCTGCCCCACGCCGTCAACATCGCCTGGACCGAAATGGTTTCGGCCTCGAACATGGCCTTCGGCATGTATCCGGGCCTGACGCACGGCGCCTACCAGGCGCTGATGGCGGGCGGATCGGATGAGCTGAAGAAGAAGTACGGCCCCAAGATGGCGTCTGCCGAATGGGCCGGCACGATGAACCTGACCGAGCCGCATTGCGGCACCGATCTCGGCCTGATGAAAACCAAGGCCGTGCCGAACGGCGATGGCAGCTATAAGATCACCGGCCAGAAGATCTGGATCTCCGGCGGCGAGCAGGACCTGACCGAAAACATCATCCATCTTGTGCTTGCCCGGATCGAAGGCGCGCCGGACGGCATCAAGGGTGTCTCGCTGTTCGTGGTGCCGAAATTCCTTGTTGGTGATGATGGCAGCCTCGGCGCGCGCAATGCGGCGAGCTGCGGCGGCCTTGAAGAGAAGATGGGCATCCACGGCAACGCGACCTGCGTGATGAACTATGACGGCGCCACCGGCTGGCTGATCGGCGACGAGCACAAGGGCATGCGCACCATGTTCGTCATGATGAACGAGGCGCGCCTCGGCGTCGGCCTGCAGGGCCTGTCGCAGGCCGAGGTCGCCTACCAGAACGCCCTCGATTTCGCGAAAGACCGCGTGCAGGGCCGCTCGCTCACCGGTACGCAGGCCCCCGACAAGCCGGCCGATCCGATCATTGTGCATCCGGACGTGCGCCGCATGCTGCTGGAGCAGAAAGCCTTCATCGAGGGCGCCCGCGCCTTTACCTACTGGGCCGCGTTCCAGGGCGACCTCGAGCACAAGTCGCCTGACGAGAAGGTGCGCGAGAAGGCCAGCGACTACATGGCGCTGCTGACGCCGGTGGTGAAAGCCTATCTCACCCACAAGGGTCTCGAGAGCGCCAACCTCGGCCTGCAAGTTCATGGCGGCTCCGGCTTCACGCGCGAATGGGGCCTTGAACAGATCGTCCGTGATTGCCGGATCACGCTGATCTATGAAGGCACCAACGGCGTGCAGGCGCTCGACCTGGTCGGCCGCAAGCTCGGCGCCAATGGCGGCCGCGCGGTGTTCAGCTTCTTCGCCGAGATCGACGAGTTCATTGCTTCCGCCGAAGCGACGCCGGGCATGGAGCTTTACCTCGAAGGCCTGAAGACTGCCCGCGCGCAGCTGCAGGACGGCACGATGTGGCTGATGCAGAACGGCATGAGCGACTTCAACAATGCCGGCGCCTCCAGCCATGATTACCTGCACCTGATGGGCCTCACCGCCCTCGCCTATATGTGGGCGCGCATGGCGAAGCTTTCGCTGGAGAAGGCGGATTCCAAGGATCCCTTCTACGCCGCGAAGCTTGCGACGGGGCGGTATTTCGTGGAGCGCATGCTGCCGGACACGGCAGCGCATCTCGCGAAAGTGAAGACCGGCGCGGGCGCAATGATGGCAGTCACCGAGGCCCAATTCTGATACAATCCTGACGCTGCGGTACGGCTGGAGAAACCGGGCCGCAGCTCTTACATGCTGACGTGAACGTAAGCGGCAACCTGAGCGCCGCGCCGATGGAGACAGCCCGATGCATGAGAGCCCCCTGAACGTCCCGAAATCTGCCTGGCGGCAGGATGAAGAACTCGACATCTTCGCCGATGCCGTGGGCCAGTTCTTCGAGAAGGAATGCGCGCCGAATGTTCCGGCCTGGCGCAAGGCCGGGGTGGTTCCGCGCAGCATCTGGAAGAAGGCGGGCGAGATGGGCCTGCTCGGCGCTTCGGTGCCGGAGGAATATGGCGGCGCGGGCGGGGATTTCCGCCACGAGGCGATCATCATCGAGCAGCAGCAATGGAAGGGCATCGACGGCTTCGGCATCACGCTGCACAACGCCATCATCGCGCCCTACATCACCGCCTACGGGACCGAGGAGCAGAAGCGCCGCTGGCTGCCGAAAATCTGCTCGGGCGAAATTGTCACCGCCATCGCGATGACCGAGCCGGGCGCGGGCTCTGATCTCCAGAACATCAAGACGACAGCCAAGAAGGACGGCAACGGCTACGTCATCAACGGCTCGAAGACCTTCATCTCGAACGGCCAGACGGCAAACCTGATCCTCGTGTGTGCCAAGACCGATCCGACCAAGGGCGCCAAGGGTATCTCGATCGTCTGTGTAGAGACGGATGAGGTCGAAGGCGAAGGCGGCTTCCGGCGCGGTCGCAATCTCGACAAGGTGGGCCAGCATGCCGCCGATACGTCTGAATTGTTCTTTGACGAGGTGAAGGTGCCGGCCTCTAACCTGCTGGGCGAGGAGGCCGGGCAGGGTTTCATCCAGCTGATGCAGAAATTGCCGCAGGAACGTCATATCATCGGCCTGCAGGGCATCGGCATGATCGAGCGGGCGATCACCGAGACGGTGGCCTATGTCAAAGGCCGC
>JBBSAZ010000062.1:0-10481 GCA_038251755.1 Caulobacterales bacterium | reverse complement strand
TGCCTTCCGCATAAGCTTCCCGCGCCAGCGCGAGGTTTCCCGCGATATCGCCGACCACCGGATTAAGCTGCGCCGCCAGGATTTTGAGATTTTTGCTCATGGTGAGCATTTAGGTTGAGTTGGGTTCGTTGTCACCGGCTCTCGTAGGGCGGGATTTATCCCGCCGACCCAAAAGTTGATTTGCGCCTTCCGCCCCGCTCGCTAACGCTGACGCCTGAGTGATTGCGCCGGGGAGGCCATGCCGACAGCGTTTGTGTTTGCCGGGGGCGGAAGCCTGGGCGCGATCCAGGCCGGGGCGCTGGCAGAGCTGATTGCGGCGGGGGAGCGGGCGGATTTTGTCGTCGGCGCCTCGGTCGGCGCGCTGAATGCCTGCTACTTCGCCGGCCGGCCCGATGCGGCGGGGGTGGCGGCGCTCGAGGCGATCTGGCGGGGCTTGACGCGCGCCGACGTGTTCCCCGTAACGCCCGGCAGCGTGCTGGAATTCCTGCGCGGGCGGGGCAGCCTGTTCGGCGCCTCGGGCCTGCGCCGCATCGTGGAGACGCACTTGCCCTTCACGCGGCTGGAGGATGCACCGCTGCCCGTCAGCGTGGTGGCGACGGATCTTTCCGGCGCGGCGGTCAGCCTCTCGTCCGGGCCGGCGACGCTGGCGGTGCTGGCGAGCGCGGCGATCCCGGTGGCGTTCCCTCCCGTCGAGGTGATGGGGCGCGAACTGATGGACGGGGCGATTGCCGGCAACACGCCGATCCTGACCGCCGCCGCGATGGGGGCGGACCGGATCATCGTGCTGCAGACGGGCTATGCCTGCTCGATGCAGACACCGCCGCGCGCCGCCATCGCGCGGGGTCTGCATGCGCTGACGCTGCTGATCTCCAACCAGATGGAGCGCGACCTGCAGCTGATCGGGACGAAGGCGAGCGTGCACATCACGCCGCATCTTTGCCCGCTGGATGTCTCGCCGTTCGATTTCTCGAAGGCGGACGAGTTGATCACACGGGCGCGGCGGCTGACGGCGGACTGGATTGCGGCGGGCGGGCTCATCGAGCCGTCCGGGCCGATGGCGATCAGCCATGACCATTCGCCGGGCATGGGGATGGATGTGCCGCTGGCCTTTGCGTTTGATCCGGTGAGCTATTTCTCGGAGGCCGGGCCGGTCGAGGGCCGGGCGGACCTGGAGGCCGTGCATGAAGGGCGGCGTTACCGGTTTGCGAGCGCGGAGAACCAGGCGCTGTTCCTCGCCCATCCGGGGCGTTACCTGCCCCAGTATGGCGGCTTCTGCGCCTTCGCGATGGCCCGCAACAAGCAGGTGAAGGCGGACCCGCGCATCTATGCGGTGATCAATGACCGATTGTACTTCAACGTCAACCGGTCCGTCCACGGACAATGGCAGGCAGATGCGGACCGGCAGATTGAACTGGCGGACGGCAACTGGACCGGCGATGCGCGCCAGCCCTGACCGGTTCCGGGGCGCTGGACGGCTCGGCCGCGTTCGCGCGCCGGGAGGGACGAAAAAATGTGACTTGCGCGGCGGGCCGCCCCGGCTCACGCTGTAAGGATTGCAGGAGGATGGCGCTGACATGACGGAGGCTATGGCGGTTGCGATCTGGCTGGGGCTGGCGGGCTGGATGGGCTTTGGGCTGGTGATCGGCCTGGGCGTCATCCTGTTCGGGCTGAAGCGGTTGACGGCGGCGGAGGTGCCAGTGCGGGTGCGGCTGTTGATCCTGCCGGGGCTGGCGGCGCTGTGGCCGGTCGTGCTGCTGCGCCTCGCCGGCGCGCGGGCGCCGGAGGACCGGGCGTGACGCGCGGGCAGAGGCGGGTGCATGCGCTCCTTTGGCCGGTGCTGGCACTGATGCTGGCGGGCGTCATCGGCGCGGGGCTGTGGGAGCGTGCGCGGGTGGCGCAAGCCGCCTCTGCGGTGGAGGCGGGCTGATGGCGGCGGGCTTTACCCTGGTCGGCTGGAACCCGTTCAAGCGGGCTTATGACGCGCTGGTGCTGGCGGGCCTTGGGGTGTTCCTTGTGGGGCATGTGGGGGCCGGTCTCCTGCTGGCGCCGGCGGGGCAGCATCCGGCCGAGATTCAATTGCTGATCCGGGCGAGCGGGGCGGCAGCGTTCAGCCTGCTGACGATCATCCTCTGTCTCGGGCCGCTGGCGCGGCTGAACCCTCGCGTGTTGCCGCTGGTCTATAACCGGCGGCATATGGGGGTGGCGTGTTTCCTGGTCGCGCTGGTGCATGGCGCGCTGGTGGTGCTCTGGTATCACGGGTTCTCCGAAATCAATGCCTTTGTCTCGCTGCTGGTGTCGAACCCGCGCTATGATTCCTTCGGCGGCTTTCCGTTCGAAAGCCTCGGGCTTGCGGCGCTGCTGATCCTGTTCGTGATGGCCGCGACGAGCCATGATTTCTGGAACGCCGTTCTGGGACCGCGCCTCTGGAAGGCGGTCCACATGAGCGTTTATGCCGCCTACGGATTGATCATTGCGCATGTGATGCTGGGCGCGGTGCAGGGCGAGAAGGGTCTCGCGCAGGCCGCGCTGGCGGGCGGCTCGGCGCTGCTGGTGGCGGGCTTGCACCTTGCCGCCGGGCGGCGGGAGGCGGCGCGGGATGCCGCGCTGGCGGCGGAGGCCGAGGGCTGGCTGGATGCCGGGATGGCGGCCGAGATTCCGGATGGGCGGGCGGTGATCCTGGTGCCGCCGGAAGGCGAGCGGATTGCGGTGTTCCGGGAGGGCGCGAAGATCTACGCCGTGGCGAATGCTTGCCGGCATCAGGGCGGGCCGCTGGGCGAAGGGCGTATCCTGGACGGGTGTATCGTGTGTCCCTGGCATGGATTCCAGTACCGCCCGGAGGATGGCTGCTCGCCGCCGCCCTATACCGAGAAGGTGCCGACTTACCGCACACGGATCATCGGCGGCCGCGTGTTCGTGCACCGCCTGCCGCAGCCGCCGGGTACGGCGCTGCCTCCGTCGGTGATCGGGGGTGAGGGGTGATGGCGGAGGATCCTTTCTTCGTTGGCTGGAGCGCGGAGATGCCGCGTCCGACTCGGCGCCAGATGCTGGCGGCGGGGGTGGGACTTGTGGCCGGCGCCGGGGCGCTGGGGCTCGGGCTTGGCGCGGCCTCGCCTTCGCCGGGGCCGGGTGTCTGGGACCAGGGCAAGAAGGTGGCGGTGACGGGAACGATCTATCCTGAGCCTTACTATCATCTGCTTTCGGAGGACCTTGGCGGCGGCCTGCGACCGGTTTTCCTTGTCGGCGCGGGCAAGGACCGGATCAGTGTGCGCCCGGCGTTGACGTTTACCGGCGCGGCAGTGACCGGAACGCTGATCGAGCGGGGCGAGCACGCGATGATGGCCGTCGACGGCATCTATCCCGATCCGGCGCCGGGGCGGGTGCGGGCAGGGCCGGAGGTTGATCTGGGTGAGGCGGTGGTGACGGGGGAAATCCTCGATGCAAAATGCTGGTTTGGCGCGATGCGTCCCGGGCATGGCAAGACGCACAAGGCCTGCGCGGCGCTGTGTGCGCAGGGCGGTCTGCCGCTGGCGTTTGCCGAGACGGGGCGCTGCGCGGAGGGCAAGGCGGCGCTGTTGTTCCTGACGGCGCGGGGCAAGGCTTTCGGGCCGGAGATCATCCCGCTCGTCGCCGATCCGGTGATGATCCGGGGGCGGATCGTCGAGGTGGCGGGGCTCAGGCAGGTGCGCGTGAAGTTCGAGGATGTGGTGCGGCTTTAGGGCGCCCAAAATCCCCCTCTTTCGCTCTCGTTCTGTCTGCTTTTTCCCTCGTTTCTCTCTCAATCTTTGTCGTCCTTTTCTCAAAGATTCTCACTTTTTATCGCTTGTTCTCGCAGTTGAGCGGCTTCGCGGCGCGTAAGTCTTTGAATTGGTTGAGGAATCCATGCACGAGGGGGGCGAACGGGCCGGTTCGGCGGTTTTCGGGGGCTGAGGGGCGGGTTTGAAGGCTTGAGGATACACCCGGCGCGGGGGGTGTAGGGCAAGTTTGCGGGAGTATTTGGCAAGCGCTCGATTTTGTTGGGGTGGGGCGCGCGGGGATGTGGGCACAAGCTGCTTTGCTTGGCCTATCCTTCGACTTCGCTCAGGATGAGCTGCATGGTTTGGCGGGTGGCAGAGCCCCTCACCCCCGGCCCCTCTCCCGCAGGCGGGAGAGGGGGGAAGTAAGGTCAGATATCCAGCGTTTCCACAAACGCGGCGTTGTCCTGGATGAACTTGAAGCGGAGTTCGGCTTTCTTGCCCATCAGGGTGTTGATCAGGTCGGCCGGTTTCATTTCGGTCAGTTCGTCCACGGCGTCGGGCAAGGTGACGCGGGCGAGGACGCGGCTCGCCGGGTTCATGGTGGTTTCTTTCAGCTGGGCGGGGTTCATCTCGCCGAGGCCCTTGAAGCGGGTCAGGTCGATCTTCTGGTTGCCCTTGAAGTGTTCCTTGGTGATCCGTGCGCGGTCTTCGTCGTCCATCGCGTAGTGGATGTTGCCCTTGTTCGCGAGCTTGTAGAGCGGCGGCTGGGCGAGGTAGAGGCGGCCGCCTTCGATCAGGCCGGGGGTGAGGCGGTAGAAGAAGGTGATCAGAAGGGCGGCAATGTGGGCGCCGTCCACGTCGGCGTCCGTCATGATGATGATGCGCTCATAGCGCAGGTCATCGAGATTGAACTTGCGGCCCAGCTCCGTGCCGAGGGCGAGGGAGAGGTCGGAGAGTTCCTGGTTGCCCATCAGCTTGTCGTCGGACGCGCTCTCGACGTTCAGGATCTTGCCACGCAGGGGCAGGATGGCCTGCGTCTCGCGGTTGCGGGCCTGTTTGGCGGAGCCGCCGGCCGAGTCGCCTTCGACGAGGAAGAGTTCGGTGCCTTCCGGGCCCTTGGCCGAGCAGTCGGCGAGCTTGCCGGGGAGGCGGAGTTTCTTGGTGGCCGACTTGCGGCTGATTTCCTTGGCCTTGCGGCGCTTGGCGCGCTCGTCGGCGCGGTCGATGGCCCAGGAGAGGAGCTTGTTGGCTTCCTTGGGCGACTGGGCGAGCCAGTGGTCAAAGTGGTCACGCACGGCGGCTTCGACGAGGCGGAAGGCGTGGGTCGAGGAGAGCTTGTCTTTGGTCTGGCCGACGAATTCAGGGCCGCGGATGAAGACCGAGAGCAGGAAGCCGGAATGGCCCATGACGTCTTCGGCGGTGATCTCGGCGGCTTTCTTGTTGCCGGTCAGGTCGCCGAAATTGCGCAGGCCCTTGGTGATGGCCGAGCGGAAGCCGGCCTCGTGGGTGCCGCCTTCGGGCGTCGGGATGGTGTTGCAGTAGGAGCGGGCGAAGCCGTCCTGCTCGCCGAAGCCGGCCTGCGTCCAGGCGATGGCCCATTCGCATTTGCCGTCATGGCCGAGATCGACGAGGCCGGTGAAGGGGTGTTCGGTGATGGTGGCCTTGTCGGCGAAGACTTCGCCGAGCTGGTCGGCAAGGCCGTTGGGGTAGGAGAGGACCGCGTCGGCGGGGATTTTCGAGTCTTCGGGCAGCAGGTCTGCGTCGCAGGACCAGCGCACTTCGACGCCGCGGAAGAGGTAGGCCTTGGAGCGGGCCATGCCGAACAGGCGCGCGGGGCGCCAGCGCAGCTTGTCGCCGAAGATCTGCGGGTCCGGCTTGAAGCGCACCGAGGTGCCGCGCCGGTTGGGCGTGGTGCCGACCTTGGCGAGCTTGCCCATCGGGGCGCCGCGCGAGAATTCCTGGCGATACACCGTTCGGTCGCGGGCGACTTCGACTTCGACATGTTCGGAGAGGGCGTTGACGACCGAGATTCCGACGCCGTGCAGGCCGCCGGCGGTGGAATAGGCCTTGTCCGAGAATTTGCCGCCCGAGTGGAGCGTGGTCATGATGACTTCGAGGGCTGATTTCTTGGGGAATTTCGGGTGAGGGTCGACCGGTATGCCCCGGCCATTGTCGGTGACGGTCAGGTAGCCATCATTGGTGAGCTTGATCTCGATACGGTTGGCATAGCCGGCGACGGCTTCGTCCATCGCGTTGTCGAGGACTTCGGCGAAGAGGTGGTGGAAGGCGCGCTCGTCGGTGCCGCCGATATACATGCCGGGGCGTTTGCGGACGGGCTCCAGGCCTTCGAGGACTTCGATGTCCTTGGCGGAGTAGCCCGATGTGCCGGAGAGCAGGTCATCGACGGGCTTGATTTGCCGGGCTGAGGACATGGGCTGCGTCTCCGTCTCTGGGGCGCCGGACAGGCCGGCAAAGTACAAGCGCAGATGAGGCCGAAACGGTTCCGAAAGCGTTAATGACGCCTTAACCCTCAGGCTTTCTGCCGGGAAGCGGTATCAAGCCGGACTCGGGGCGGCGGGCAAGGGGGCGGCAGCGTTTGCCTCGCCCCCCACCCTAACCCTCCCCACGGGGGGGAGGGGACCTGTCGCTTCCGGCCTATAGGTAAGGTATCCCCAAAAGCTGAGCTGTCCCCTCCCCATTTTGGGGAGGGCTAGGGTGGGGCACTGCGCCGGTGTTGGTGTGCTTGGTTTCGGGCGTTGCACCCCCTCACCCCCTCGCTCAGGAAATCGTATACGATTTCCTGTCTTCGCGAGCCCCTCTCCCAAGGGAGAGGGGGCTTTAGTTCCCGTCAGGAGTTATATTCACATCTTTGTTGAGCAGCGCTGGCGTTGAAGGGGAGCTTAACGGTTTCCACATCCTTCGCATCGCCCGATAATCGCCCCATATGGTGGTCTAGGGTTTCCGGGCTGCTGCCATGCGGGGCCCACGTAAAGGAGGCATTCAAATGCCAAGATCGAAGACAGTGCCGGTGTTGCCGCTGAGGGACATCGTTGTTTTCCCGGACATGGTCGCGCCGCTGTTCGTCGGCCGGGACAAGTCCGTGCGGGCACTTGAAATGATTGAGGAGTCCGAGAACGAGATCATGCTGGTGGCCCAGCGCGATGCGTCCATCGACAACCCGAATTCCGGCGACCTGCACCCGGTGGGCACGCTGGCGACCATCCTGCAGCTGCTGAAACTGCCCGACGGCACCGTGAAGGTGCTGGTCGAGGGCAAGTCGCGCGCCAAGCTGGTCGAGCTGCATGACCGGGGCGAATATTTCGAAGCTGCGATCGAGCCGATTGCCGAGGGCGATACGGTCGGCGGCGACGTCACCGCGCTGATGCGCGCCGTGCAGGAACAGTTCGAGAGCTATGTGAAGCTGAACCGGAAGATCCCGCCCGAAGCGGTGTCGTCGATCGGGCAGATGACCGAGCCCGGCCGGCTGGCCGACCAGGTGGCGTCGAACCTGTCGGTGAAACTGTCCGACAAGCAGGAACTGCTGGAGATGCCGGACGCCAAGGACCGGCTGGAGAAGGTCTTTGCGCTGATGGAAGGCGAGATGGGCATGCTCCAGATGGAGCGGAAGATCAAAAACCGCGTCAAGCGGCAGATGGAGAAGACCCAGCGCGAGTATTACCTCAACGAGCAGATGAAGGCGATCCAGCGCGAGCTGGGCGATGCCGGCGGCGAAGGCGGCGAGCGCGACGAGATGGCCGAGCTCGAGCAGAAGATCGCCGATGCGCCGCTGTCTCAGGAGGCCCGCACCAAGGCCGAGGCGGAGCTGAAGAAGCTGCGCCAGATGTCGCCGATGTCGGCGGAATCGACGGTGGTGCGCAACTATCTCGACTGGCTGCTGGCGCTGCCCTGGGGCAAGCGCAAGGAGATCGTCACCGATCTGCGCAAGGCCGAGAAACAGCTCGACGATGACCATTATGGTCTCGACAAGGTCAAAGAGCGGATCCTGGAATATCTCGCCGTGCAGAAACGCACCGGCAAGCTGAAGGGGCCGATCCTCTGCCTCGTTGGCCCTCCGGGTGTCGGCAAGACCTCGCTCGGCAAGTCCATCGCGGAAGCGACGGGGCGTGATTTCGTGCGCGTGTCGCTGGGCGGCGTGCGCGACGAGAGCGAGATCCGCGGGCACCGGCGCACCTATATCGGCTCGATGCCGGGACGGGTGATCCAGAGCCTCAAGAAAGTGAAGAGCGGCAACCCGCTGTTCCTGCTCGACGAGATCGACAAGATGGGCATGGACCACCGGGGTGACCCGGCCTCGGCCCTGCTCGAAGTGCTCGACCCCGAGCAGAACTCGACGTTCAACGATCACTATCTGGAGGTCGACTATGACCTTTCGGACGTGATGTTCGTGACGACGGCGAACTCGCTCAACATGCCGCAGCCTCTGCTCGACCGGATGGAGATCATCCGGATTGCGGGGTATACGGAGGATGAGAAACTCGAGATCACCAAGCGCCACCTGATCCCTCAGGTGCGCGAGGATCACGGCCTGAAGGCCGAGGAGTGGATCGTCACCGACGGCGCGGTGCGCGACCTGATCCGTTATTATTCGCGGGAAGCAGGCGTGCGTTCGCTGAAGCGGGAGATGGCGCGCCTCGCCCGCAAGGCGGTGCGCCACCTAGCGCTCAACGAAGGCGGCAGCCTGACGATCACCGAGGAGAACCTCTCCGAGTTCGCGGGCGTGCGGAAGCATCGTTATGGCCTCGCGGACGAGACCGATCAGGTGGGCGCTGTCACCGGCCTTGCCTGGACGGAAGTCGGCGGCGACCTGCTGACCATCGAGGCGGTGAAGATGCCGGGACGCGGCAACATGAAGGTCACGGGTAACCTCCGCGATGTCATGAAGGAGTCGATCCAGGCGGCGAGCTCGCTCGTCCGTGCACGGTCGGTCTCGCTCGGCATCAAGCCGACGGCGTTCAACACGACGGACATCCACGTGCACGTGCCGGATGGCGCGACGCCCAAGGATGGCCCGAGCGCCGGCGCCGCGATGACGACGGCCATCGTGTCGCTGCTCACCGGCATTGCGGTGAACCGCGAAGTGGCGATGACCGGCGAGATCAGCTTGCGTGGGCGGGTGCTGCCGATTGGCGGCCTCAAGGAGAAACTGCTCGCGGCCCTGCGCGGCGGCATCAAGACGGTGCTGATCCCGAAGGAGAACGAGAAGGATCTCGACGAGATCCCGGACAATGTGAAGACGCAGATGAAGATCATCCCCGTCTCGGATATCCAGGAAGTGCTGAAACTGGCGCTGACGCGTCCGCTGGTGCCGATTGAATGGTCCGAGGCCGATGAGGCGGCGCTGCAGCAGAGCCTTTCGGGCGGCCCGGCGAAACCGGCAGATGATACGGACACGATCCGCGCGCATTGAGCTGGAATTGAAACGATAATGGAAAGGCCCGCTTCGGCGGGCCTTTTTTCGTTTCAGTTTTTTGCGGCACTGGGTGCCGGCCCCACCCTAGCCCTCCCCAAAATGGGGAGGGTTAGGGTGGGGCGGCCGAGGTGCAACGCACTTGCCAACCGGGCGCGCCCCCGGCAAAGAGGCGGCATACCCGTTTTGGGGGCGATTAGCTCAGTTGGTAGAGCGCCTGCTTTACACGCAGGATGTCGGCGGTTCGAGCCCGTCATCGCCCACCATTTTCCCTCCAGAGTCAGCCGGGCATGCAGGCGCGCACGCCGGTGACGGGCAGGACGGTTTCCCAGCCGTCGGCGTCGCGGAACTGGATGTTGCCGCTTTCGACGCGCTGACCGCCTTCGAGCGGTTTGCCGGGGTCGATGGAGACGCTGACCTTTGCCTTCGAGGCGAGGTCTTCGAACGTCATTTTCGTCAGGAACTGGCCAAAGACATCGCCGCCGGCGGAGGTCATAGGGATTGTGGTGGTCTTGTCGCCGATCAGCACCAGCGCGTCACCGGACGAGCCTTTGGTGAAGAAGACGAACCGGCGCGGCGCCGACATGCTCCAAAGGAACAGGCCGCACTCGCCGGGCGCGAGGCGCTGGGGCGGCAGGCCTTCGGCAGGGACGGTGCTGATCGCGGGCGCGGCTGCGGCGGCTTTCGCCGCCTCCTGCTCCGGCGAGCTGGCGCAGGCGGCGAGCGCGCAGAGGGCGGCGGCAAGGAACAGGGACTTCTTCATGGGGGACCACTCCGGTCTGAGGTCGAAAACGAGTATACCCAGTCCCGCCCGTCGGCCGCAAACCCGGCGATGGGGAGCGCGAAAGCGAGCTCGCGCGGGATGAGGCCGGAGACGCGGGCATCAAACCGGCCCGGCTGTTGCGGCGCGAGGCGCAGCTCGGCGCGGAAGCGGGTGCCCGAGGTGTTTTCCGATTCCAGCGGGATCACGAGCGCCGCGCCGTCGCATCGCAGCTCGCCCTGCATTGGCGACCAACCGGCGCCGAGGATTTCCCGGTTGCGTTCGAGCACGTCGCTGCGGGCGGTGCCGCGGGCGGCGAGGCAGCCGTCGCGGTCGAAGCGGATGGCGTCTGCCTGCAGCTGCACGCGGCCGCCGGACTGGCGGATCCAGAGGGCGGCCTGTTCGAGGCCGGCGAGATCAAGATCGAGATTGACGTTGCGCGCGGAGGCCCTGCCGCCGGCGCCGGCGGAGAGGTCGGCGCTGCCCCGGCCATGTTCGCTCTGCCAATCGGCCGTGTACTGAAGGCGGCCCGCAAGAAGCGCGGCGGGGCGGAGTTTCA
>JBBSAZ010000061.1:0-10858 GCA_038251755.1 Caulobacterales bacterium | reverse complement strand
GTTGGCGGTCACGTAGTTGAACAGCCGGTTGGCATCCCGCCCGAGCGCCGGATCGGCCGTGAACAGCGAGAGGTCTGTATAGATGCGCGCATTGATCGGGTGATAGTTGCCGGTGCCGAAATGCGTGTAGGTGCGCAGCTCGTTGCCTTCGCGGCGCACGACCAGCGAGACCTTCGCGTGGGTCTTGTACTCGATAAATCCGTACACGACCTGTACGCCGGCACGCTCGAGATCGCGTGCCAGGCGCAGGTTCGCCTCCTCGTCAAAGCGGGCCTTGATCTCGACCAGCGCCGTCACCGTCTTGCCGGACTCTGCCGCCTCGATCAGCGCGCCGACAATCGGCGAGTTGACGGTTGTGCGGTACAGCGTCTGCTTGATCGCGACGACCTGCGGATCCGCCGCAGCCTGCCGGACAAACTCGACCACCACATCGAAACTCTCGAACGGGTGGTGAACCAGAATATCCTTCGCGCGGATGGCGGCCAGGATATCCCCGCCCATCTCGCGGATGCGTTCGGGATATCGCGGCTCATAGGGCGTGAACAGAAGGTCCGGCCGGTCGTCCACGATCATCTCGGCGAGGCGCGCCATACCGAGGATGCCATCATAGATCACGATGTCGGACGGTTCGGCGCCGATCTCGCGCATGATGAAATGGCGCAGGTGCTCCGGCGCGCTGGATTGCATCCGGAGACGGACGATCCGCCCGCGGCGGCGCTGCTTCAGCAGCACTTCGAATTCGCGGATCAGGTCCTCGGACTCTTCCTCGATCTCGATATCGCTGTCGCGCACGATACGGAACAGGCAGCGCCCGGCTTCCTTGAAGCCCGGGAACAGTGTCGTCAGGAAAAGGCCGATCACGTCTTCCAGCGCGATGAAGCGGATGCCGGGCTTGTTGCCTTTCGGCAGACGGATGAACCGGCGCACGAAAGTCGGCATAGGCACAATGCCGACCTGCGCCTCGCCGCCGCCCAGGGACTGCAGATCAAACGCAATGGTGAAGCCGAGATTCGGAATGAACGGAAACGGATGGGCCGGATCGATCGCCAGCGGCGTCAGGATCGGAAAGATGTTGGCGTGGAAATAGGTTTCGATCTCGGCGCGTTCACGCTTGGTCAGGTCCTTCGCTTCGAGCACGAAGAGGCCTTCTTGCTCCATGTCGGCCT
The DNA here is from genome assembly GCA_038251755.1 of Caulobacterales bacterium. Taxonomy (GTDB): domain Bacteria; phylum Pseudomonadota; class Alphaproteobacteria; order Caulobacterales; family Hyphomonadaceae; genus Hyphomonas. Next base: position 9,692 of record JBBSAZ010000061.1, on the reverse strand, counting down.
TGATACTCCGCCAGCCCTGCTGCTGTGCGCCAATCAGGCGAAGCGCGGCGGCTTCGACTTCGGCGACCTGCTGGGCGGGTGTCAGACCGTCCTGGCTCAGCTTGGTGACGCCGGCCCGCACCTGCTCGCGCAGGCCCGCATAGCGCACCATGTCGAACTCATCGAGGTTGCTGGCGGAAATCGAGAGGAAGCGCAGGCGTTCGAGGAGCGGATGTGCGTTGTTCTCGGCCTCCTCCAGCACACGCCGGTTGAACTCCAGCCAGGACAGCTCGCGATTGAGGAATCGCTGCGGCGAATTCATCAGCTGCTTGTTCAACCGCTGTTGGCCGTCCGGCATGCCGTTTCACCCTTCTGCCTCATCCTCGCCCGCTGCCTCGCTGATCTGCTCCAGAACCCGGCGCGCCAGCGGCAAGCTGGGGGCACGGTCGTGGTCGCTGACAGCGTCGCTGAGCCTGTCCATGAAGTTCTCAACGGCCTCATAGGCAAGTTCAAGCCGGGGCACCAGATAGTTGAGCGTCTCAGGCGAAAGTCGCAGGAAGCGCCGCTCGGCCGCGATGGCCAGCCGGGCGCACACGATGTTGTCGTCCGGCGGGCCGATCTCGCCAACCGGCAGGGCATTCAGCCGCGATTTGAGATCCGCCGAGGCGGTGCGCCATTGCGAAGGCGGGCGGTGCGCTGTCAGGAGAAGGCGGCCGCCGCCCGCTGCAACAAGGTTGATGAGGGAGAGCAAGGCTTCGTCCTGCTTGCCGGCGGCCAGGTCGGCGTCATCGACCGAAACGTGCCGCCCTGCCAGTGCGTCCAGTCCGCGCCGGCCGGCCTTGGCCAGCTGCGCGGGGGTCAGCGCCTCGCCGTTGAAGCGGCTGGCCCAGGCACCGCCCAGAAAGGTGAGGCCGCACTTCGCGGGCCCCGTGATGCAAAGCACCGGCGTCGCCCACTCCTCCGGGTTTCCGGCGATGCGGAGGGCGCCTGCGTTATGCGGGCCCGCCAGCAAGCCCTCCCAGCGCGCCATCGGCGCCGGGAACCCGAACATCGGCTGTTGCGGCGAACGGTCCGGTTCGGCGTCGCCAGAGCTCACTGCAGGACGGACGTCGATACCGCTGAGCGCAGGGTCAGTTCATCTTGCTCGCGCGCCAGCGTGACGCCGCGCTGGATGAGGTCATTGCGGAGCCGGTTTTCGTCGCCGGCATAGGAGAAGGTGACGACCGCGCCTTCACGCGCGACGGCCTTGGTGCGGAAGTCCGAGACCAGCGGCGAGCGCGCGAGCGCGCCGCGCAGCGTGTTCCATTCCACCAGCGAGGTGAACAGGACCGAGGCGGACACATCCGTGCGCGAGCCGTCCCGGACGATCGAGGCTTGCTTCCAGGACTCGTCCATCAGCGTGGCCACCGCGTCAGCGGCGGCTTCGAGCGTGGCGGCGGGCGGTGTGGCGCCGACGGACTCGGTGCCGGTAGGGGTGACGGTCGAGACAACCACGCGCCAGGCGCCATCACGGCCTTGAAGCTCCGCCAGAATGCCGCGACGGGCGCTCAGCGGCGTGGCTTCCTGCGAGATATCAGACCAGGTGCTGAAGGCGGTGTAGCCGCCATAGGTGGCCGTGACGGTGGGCACGAGGGCGCCCCGGTTGCGGTCGCCGAATGCCGTGGTCCAGACGGACTGGAGGCTGGACGAGGTGACCGGAACGATCAGCGCCAGCGGGGCCTGGGCGTCGAGATAGGGTACTTTCAGCGAATCAAGGTGGGCGCGCACCGTCAGCGGGTTGAGCACGACGGCGAGCTTGCCCCGGTAGCGGCCGGCGCCGGCGGTTTCTTCCTCGACATCGACGGCCGCCGTGAAGCGGGCCGCGAGGGAGCCATCGATCGGGATGCCGCCGGCGGCGGCGCGGTCAGAGGCCAGGGTGATCTTGTTGATGAGCTGGCGGGCCGCAGCAATGCGGGCGGCGCCCATGGCCTTCTCACGCGCCTCGATCACGCTGGGCGCCGTCTCGTCAACGGAGATGCCCCGGATCGTGTAGACGTCCTTCGTGTCGGCATAAACATAGCCGGTGCCCACGAGGGACAACAGCATCGCGGCCAGAACCAGTCGAATCATGGAAGGCGAACTCCTTAGCTGAGGGTCTTCTATCAGGCCCATTCTGAACCGGAAACCGCGAGCTTCACTTCCGAACCTTCACTGGAACTTGTGCCAGCCTCATGCTAACGCGCCGGTTCGGCTAGCTGCGGGGCAATTCCAGATGACTGCGACATCCAAACCGCCCCTGTCTTACCGCGATGCCGGTGTCGATATTGAGGCAGGCGAGCGGCTGGTGGATGCCATTTCGCCGATGGCCAAGGCGACCGCGCGCGCCGGTGTGATGGGCGGCCTGGGCGGGTTTGGCGCGCTGTTTGACCTGAAGGCCGCCGGATACAACGATCCGGTGCTGGTGTCCGGCACCGACGGCGTGGGCACCAAGCTGATGCTGGCTTTCGAGACCGGCATCCACAACACGGTCGGCATCGACCTGGTGGCCATGTGCGCCAATGACGTGCTGGCGCAGGGCGCCGAGCCTCTGTTTTTCCTGGATTATTTCGCCACCGGCAAACTGGAAGGCGGGATCGCCGAGGCGGTGATCGCCGGGATCGCCGAAGGCTGCCGCCTGTCCGGCTGCGCGCTGGTCGGCGGCGAGACGGCCGAGATGCCGGGCATGTACCCGCCGGGACATTACGATCTGGCAGGCTTCGTCGTCGGCGCGGTGGACCGCGACAAGGTGCTGCCGCGGATGGGGGACATGGCGAAGGGTGACGTGCTGATCGGCATCGCCTCGTCCGGCCCGCACTCGAATGGCTATTCGCTGGTCCGCCGGATCGTGGCACGTGAGGGCCTGTTCTATGGCGGCCCCTCTCCCTTTTCCAATTCGCAGACGCTCGGCGAGGCGCTGCTGACGCCGACGCGCCTGTATTCGAAGCTGGTGTTGCCACTGATCCGCTCCGGCCGCGTGAAGGGCCTTGCGCACATCACCGGCGGCGGCCTGACCGAGAATACGCCGCGCATGTGCCCGGACAGTCTGGTGCCGAAGATCGACCGCGCGAGCTGGACCCCGACCCCGGTGTTCCAGTGGCTGCAGGAGGCCGGCAGTGTCGAGAGCGACGAGATGCACCGCACGTTCAATATGGGAATCGGCATGGTACTGGCCGTCAGCCCGGGCGATGCCGCGCAGGTGATCGCCGACCTGAAAGCCGCCGGTGAAGACCCGCGCGTGGTGGGCGAGCTTGCCCCGGCATGAGGCGGTTGAAGCTCGCCGTCCTGATTTCCGGGCGCGGCTCGAACATGGAAGCGCTGCTGAAGGCGGCCGCTGCCGACCCTGATTTTCCGGCGGAACCCGTTCTGGTGCTCTCGAACAAACCGGACGCACACGGACTGAAAATTGCCGAAGCGATGGGCGTTGCCGCCGTCGCCATTGCCCACCGGACCTTTGGCAAGGACCGCGAGGCTTTCGAGTTTCATGTAGACGCGACCCTGCGCGGCGCAGGAGTCGAGATCATCGCGCTGGCGGGTTTCATGCGGGTGCTGACGCCCTGGTTCGTGAAGCGCTGGGAAGGCCGGATGATCAATATCCACCCGTCCCTGCTGCCGAAGTACAAGGGCCTCGGTACGCACCAGCGCGCGATTGAGGCGGGCGATGCGGAGGCGGGCTGCACGGTGCACTGGGTCAGCGCGGGCGTGGATGAAGGCGAGATCATTGCGCAGGCAAGCGTGCCCATCCTGCCAGGCGATACTGCCGATACACTGGCCGCGCGCACACTGCCTGCTGAACACAGACTGTATCCCGAGGCGCTGAAGATCGCCTGCAAGACAATAACGGAGAAACTGGCCCATGGGTGACATGCAACAGATCGTGCTGACGCAGTATTGTGTTGGCGAACCGAAGCCTTCGGACTTCAAGCTCGAGACGCTGCCGCTGCCGGAACCGAAGGACGGACAGTTCCGTGTACGGCATGTCTGGTGTTCGGTGGATCCCGGCACGCGTTCGCGCCTCTCCGGCGGCGACAGCTATGCGGCCGCCCTGCCCCTCGGCAAGCCGATCGACGGGTTCAGCGTGGGCGTGATCGACGCCTCGAACAATCCGGACTGGCCGGTGGGCACACAGGTGTTCTGCGCGGGCGGCTGGAAAACCCATTCGCTGCAGTCGGGAAAAGGCTTTATCGGCAAGGTGATGGACGTGCCGGGCGTGCCGCTGTCGGCGTGGATCGGCGTGCTGGGCGTGCCAGGCCTGACGGCCTGGTTCGGCACAAAGGATGTGGCGCGCTTCAAGGCCGGTGACGCGGTGCTGGTGACCTCTGCAGCTGGCCCGGTCGGGGCGACGGCAGGCCAGCTGGCGAAGGCGTGGGGCGCCTCGAAAGTTGTCGGCGTGGCGGGTTCGCAGGCGAAGTGCGACTGGCTGGTCAACGAGGCGGGTTTCGATGCTGCGATCAATTACAAGACCGCAGCTGACTTGACCGGCGCAATCGCTGCCGAGTTTCCGAAGGGTGTGGACGTGTTGTTCGACAATGTCGGCAACGCAATGGTCAACCGCGTGCTGCCGCTGATGGCGCTCAACGGGCGGATCTGCATCTCTGGACAGGTCGCCGATTATAATCTGACCCCGGAGCAAACGCCGGGCATCGTCAATACGAAGCCCTTCATCACCCACCGTGTGAACATGCAGGGCCTCGTGGTGTTCGACTTTGCGCGCGGGTTTCCGGAAGCGCTTGGCACGATGGCGAAGATGATCGCCGGGGGGCAATTGAAGACGCAGGAAGAGCGCTTTGACGGTATCGCCGCGATGCCGGAGGCGTTCTGCGGCCTGTTCCGGGGGGAAAATGCAGGACGGCGGGTGGTGCGGGTCGGCGCGGAATAAGCGGTAGATTTGATTGGGTGGTTTTGGGGTTTGTGTTGTTTGGCAAAGACCCTAACCTCCCACCGCTTCGCGGCGGGCCCCTCCTCTCCCGCTGACGCGGGAGAGGAGTTAGGGGCTTTTGATCGGAATTTTTCTTGAGAGATCATGCAGGAAGTATACCTCCGTACACTGAGGTGTAGCGGAAGGAAGGCCGAAGTATTTTGTAACGGCTTGACCCGGAAGGGTTTTATTTTTCGGGCGGGGCGGATTTTGTAGGCGCAAGTCCGGGTACCTGCCCTCGCCTACCCGTGCCAGACGTCTTCATCCGCATGCAATCCATGCACACGGACTATCGAAATATTATCAATCATTCTCATTTTTTATCGCGCAGCCGCGATCTGTTATCGCCCGGCATCGCCTCAGGCGCGCAGGTCTCGGCCGACGTTTTGCAGGAGGGCGTTGGCGAATTTGGCGTCGGGTTCGTCGAAGAAGTCGTGCGCGAGGGAGACGTATTCGTCGAGGATCACCGCGTCGGAGAGTTCCTGGTGGGCGATAAACTCGCCTCCGGCGGCGCGCATCAGGGCGCGCATCGTGGCGTCGAGGCGGGTGAGTTTCCAGCCTTCAGCGAGGCGGGCGAGGATGGCGTTGTCGATGCGGGCCTGGTTTTCGACCACGGCATTGACGATGGACTTGAAGAGGTCGGGGTCGGCGTCTTCGATGGGCGTGCCGTCCGGGCCGAGGCCGAGGCGGTCTTCCATGAACTCGCGCACGGTGGCGCGCGCCGACTTGCCGGTCTGGTCCATTTCGTAGAGCGCCTGCACGGCGGCAAGGCGCGCGCCGGCGCGGCGGGCGCGGGTGACGTCGAAGGGGAGTTTCTGGCCGGTCAACCGATCAGTTCCTTGCGGAACTTGATCATGGCGAGGCAGGCCTTGGCGGCTTCGGCGCCCTTGTTCTTCTGCTTGCGGTCCGCGCGGGCGATGGCCTGGGCTTCGTTTTCGACCGTGAGGATGCCGTAGCCGATGGCCTGGCGGCGCTGGACGATGAGGTCCATCAGGCCGCGGGCGCTTTCGCCGCAGACGTAATCGTAGTGCGAGGTTTCGCCCCGGATGACGCAGCCGAGCGCCAGGGCGCCGTCAAACCGGCCGGAATCGGCGGCCATGGCGATCAGGCCCGGGATTTCGAACGCGCCCGGCACTTCCATGACCGTGACTTTCGCGCCAGCGGCCTCAAGCGTTTCCAGCGCGCCGGCTTCCAGCTCGTCGCTGATATGTTTGTAATAGCGCGAAATCGCGACAAGGACGCGGACGGCCATCAGGTATTCTCCTCGTTCAGGCGGCGCCAGCCCTCTATGGTCAGGCCGTATCCGTCAAGACCCGCAAGGCGGGTTGGCTGCGTATCGGACAGGTAAATCATGCGCCGGATGCCCAGTTCGCGCAGGATTTGCGCCCCGATGCCGTATTCGCGGATCGGCGCGGTCGGGTCGCGGGGAGTGGCGGATTTGAGGCCCAGGCGTTCGGCCAGGGCGTTCGGGTGCATCATGTTGACGAAGACGATGACGCCGGGCTCTGGCGCGCGGGCGATGATCTGCATCGCCTTGCCGACGAGGCCTTCACGGGGGCCGGTCTCGCCGAGGACATCGGCGAGCACGTCCGTGCGGTGGACACGGACGATGGTGGTGGAGTCCGGGCGGATGTCGCCGTGGACGATGGCGATATGCTCGGAGCCGTCCATCGTGTTGCGGAAACAGACGGTGCGGAAGCCTTCTCCGTAGGCGGAATTGAGCGGGGCTTCGACGCGGCGCTCAAGGAAACGGTCGTTCTGGCGGCGCCAGGCGATCAGGTCGGCGATGGTGCCGATCTTGAGATTGTGCAGCTGGGCGAAGGCGACGAGTTCCGGCAGGCGGGCCATCGTGCCGTCATCGTTCATGATCTCGCAGATCACGCCGGCGGGATAGAGCCCGGCCATGCGGGAGATGTCGACGGCGGCTTCGGTATGGCCAGCGCGGACGAGCGTGCCGCCCTCCTTTGCGATCAGCGGGAAGACGTGGCCGGGGGTGACGATGTCGGCATAATCCTTGGTCGGATCAATCGCGACCGCAACGGTGCGCGAGCGGTCATGCGCGGAGATGCCGGTGGTGACGCCTTCCCTTGCCTAGATAGAGACAGTGAAGGCGGTCTGCATGCTTTCGCGGTTATTGCGGGTCATCATGTCGAGTTGCAGGGCGTGGGCGCGCTCCTGTGTGATCGACAGGCAGATCAGGCCGCGGCCATGCTTGGCCATGAAGTTGACCGCTTCGGGCGTCGCGAAGTTGGCGGGGATGACGAGGTCGCCTTCGTTCTCGCGGTCCTCGGCATCGACGAGGATGAACATCTTGCCGTTGCGGGCGTCCTCGATGATTTCCTCGATGGAGGAGATGGCGGCGTGGAATTCGTTGCTCATGGCGAATTACTTTCCTTCCGGCGCGTCGGCGCCGATCATGCGTGCGACATAGCGGGCCAGCATGTCGATTTCGAGGTTTACCTTGTCGCCGGCCTTCAGTGTGCTGAGGGTCGTCACTTCCCAGGTATGCGGGATGATCGCGACCTGGAAGTCTCCGTTCGGGAGCGCGGCGGCGACGGTGAGCGAGACGCCGTCGATCGCGGCGGAGCCTTTGGTGGCGAAGTAGCGCGCGATGGCGGCGGGCGGGCGGACGGTGACGCGGAAGCTCTGACCTTCGGGCTCGACCGAGACGATCTCGCCGACGCCGTCAACATGGCCGAAGACGAAGTGGCCGCCGAGTTCGTCGCCGAGTTTCAGGCTCTGCTCGAGGTTGACGCGGGCGCCTACCTTCCAGCTGCCGAGCAAGGTTTTGGAGAGGGTTTCGGGGACGGCCTCGACCGCGAACCACGCGCCTCGGGTCGCTTCGCCCTTGTCCACGACGGTGAGGCAGACGCCGGAGTGCAGGATCGAGGCGCCCATGGCGACGCCGGCGAGGGGGTAGCCGCTCTCGACCTCGAAACGGGTCAAGCCGTTGCGGTGCTCTGCGCGGCGGATGGTGCCGACATCGGTGACGAGACCTGTGAACATGGGAGTTCCTGCCTGACTATTGCTCAGATCGAACATAAGTATCGAGGACGTCGTCTCCAATCCGTTCCGTCGCGACAGGGCGCCAGCGGGTCGCAGACTTCAGGTCGGTGAGGCCGAGTTCGCTGACGGCGGACAGCCCCTCCCCGCCGATCAGGATGGGCGCGCGGAACCAGGCGAGTTCGTGGACGGCGCCTTCGCGCACAAAGCTGGCCGCGAGATGGCTGCCGCCTTCCAGGAGGATGGTGCGGATCCCTTCGGCCTCGGCGCGGCGGAGGACTTCGCCGACGCTGACGCGCAGGCCATTGCCGCAGCGCCAGACAGCGGCGCCGGCGGCAGTGTGGGGCCGGGCGTCGCTGCCGGCGGTGATAATGACGACCGGGCCGACATTCAGGGACGTCATCAGTTTCGAAGTGAGCGGCGTGCGGGCGTGCGAGTCGGCCACGATGCGGACCGGCTGGCGGGCGGGCAGCGGGATGGTGCGGGCGGTGAGCAGCGGGTCGTCGGCAAGGACGGTGCCGACGCCGACCAGGACGGCGTCATGTGCGGCGCGCAGCTCGTGGGCGCGGGCCCGCGAGGCACTGGAGGTGATCCACTGGCTGGTGCCATCGGCGAGCGCGATGCGGCCGTCGAGCGAGGTCGCAAGCTTCAGGGTGACACGGATACCGGTCATGCCTCGCCGGCGTCTTCTTCGTCGAGCGCGGCCTTTTCGATGAACTGGGCGAAGTCGCTCGGATCCTTGAAGTCGCGGTAGACGGATGCGTAGCGGACATAGCCGACGGGATCGACGCGCTTCAGCGCTTCCATCACCAGTTCGCCGACTTCCGAGGACGGGATTTCGGTTTCGCCGCCGCTTTCGAGCTTGCGGACGATGCCGGAAACCATCTGGTCGATCCGCTCGCGGTCCACCGGGCGTTTGCGCAGGGCGACCATGATGGAGCGCTGGACCTTCTCGCGGTCGAATAGCGCGCGCTTGCCATCACGCTTGACGACCATGATCTCGCGCAGCTGCACGCGTTCGAAGGTGGTGAAGCGGGCGCCGCAGTTTTCGCAGACGCGGCGGCGGCGGACAGCGGTATCGTCTTCAGCCGCGCGGCTGTCCTTTACCGAAGTGTTGTCTGAGCCGCAGAAGGGACACCGCAAGACGTATCAGGCTCCCAGACCGTCATAGATCGGATACTGTGCGGTCAGCGCCTTCACTTCGGCGCGGACCTTGTCTTCCGTGGCGGTGCTGTCACCGGACGCGAGGGCGTCCACGATCTCGCCGATCCATTTGCCGATCTGGGTGAACTCGGTTTCGCCGAAGCCGCGCGTGGTGCCGGCCGGCGAGCCGACGCGCACACCGCTGGTGACGGTTGGCGGGGCCGGATCGAACGGGATGCCGTTCTTGTTGCAGGTGATGTAGGCGCGCTCGAGGGCGGCTTCGGTGTCGCGTCCGTTGACGTTTTTTGGACGCAGGTCGATCAGCGCGAGGTGGGTATCGGTGCCGCCGGAGACGACATCCAGGCCGGCGGCGCGGCAGGCGGCTGCCATGGCACGGGCATTGGCCACGACCTGAGCGGCATAGGTGCGGAATTCAGGCGTCAAGGCTTCGCCGAAGGCGACGGCCTTGCCGGCAATGACGTGCATCAGGGGGCCGCCCTGGATGCCGGGGAAGATCGCCGAGTTGATTTTCTTGGCGAGAGCTTCGTCATTGGTGAGGATCATGCCGCCGCGCGGGCCGCGCAGGGTCTTGTGCGTAGTGGTCGTCGCGATGTGGCAATGATCGAGCGGGTTC
>JBBSAZ010000060.1:0-10858 GCA_038251755.1 Caulobacterales bacterium | reverse complement strand
TGCGCGCCATCGAGAAACTGATCGGCAACAAGCTCGCCCCGCGTCCCGCCGGCGAGAAGGAATCCGATGACCGCGGCTCGCGTAAACCGCAGCAGCAGAGCCGGCGCCCCCAAGGCCAGTCGCGTAGCCAGGGCGGCGGCGAACGCCGTGCCTATGATCCTGCCGCGCGTCGTCCGCAGGCGGACGGAGAACGCCGCCCGCAACGTGATGGCGAACGCAGTTCGCAGGGCAATGGTGAGCGTTCGTCCGGCAATGGCGGCCACTTCCAGCGCACGTCCGGCGGCGGCAAGCCGGGCGGCAATAGCGGCGGTTCGCGCCGTGGTCCCGGCCATGGCGGCGGCGGCAATCGCTCGCGCCGTCCGGAACGTGCCGGCGTCTAAGGCTCTCTGAGCTCGAAAAATCGAACCGCCCCGGCCTCACCGCCGGGGCGGTTTTTTGTGTCTGGAATCTGACGAAGCTAGTCGAGCAGCGCGGTCATCCGGCGCGAGAGTTGCGGCGGAGCATCGCGGTACTGGAACAGGGCGGCGAGGCCATGCATCTCCGCGAGTTGCATGCCCGCCACGTAGCCCGCGGCGAACAGCGCAGTCGCCCAGCCATCGGCGAGCGCACAGGTGTCATGCAGCACGCTCACGCTGGAGAGGTCGCCGCCGTCAGAAACGCGGTCCAATGACGGGATGATGTGCGAGACCCACCTGCCCGCATCAAGACGGCTCTGACGATAGTCGCCGAATGTCGCCAAGGCGCCGCCGCAGGGGACGATCCGCCAAGGCGTGCCGTCCGGGTACGGATTTTCGATATCGACCCACCAGGGCATCCCGTCCGGCTTGACGCCCCGGCCGACAATCTCGCCGCCGATCTCGACAAGGAACTGGGTGATTCCCTGCCGCTGCATTTCTCCCGCCATGGCATCGACCGCGTAGCCTTTCGCAATGGCGGAGAGATCAAGCGCTACCCCGCCCGGCTGATAAAGTGTGCCGGAATCGGGAAGAATCTGGCGCCACACGTCAGGTCCGAACGTTAGGCCAGAAGTGGCATCTGCGATTCCCTGCGCGCCAAATCCTCTGCGTAGCACTTCTCCGCCGAGGCACGGATCGAACGCGCCGCCGCTGAGGCGGGCGATCTTGAACGACATCTCCATCACCTTGGCGAAATGCGGGTCTATAGCGATCTGTTCGCCTGCCGCCAGCCGATTGTAGCGGGAAATCAGGGACAAGGGCTGCCACGTGCTCATGGAGGCGATGAGTGTTTCGAACAGGCGCTCGAATGCATTTTCAATGGTCGCCTCTGCTGGTCCGAGCGGCGAATACCAGGCTGCGGACCAATTCGTGCCCATCGTTTCGCCAAAGAGACGCCCGGCCAGAAACGCATCGGGCCGCGGCGTAGCGTCGCCGCGGTCGAAAGTGTCAGGAATGAGGAGCTTTACCTCGCTCACAAAGGCAGGGCTTCGAAAGTCGCGACGTAGGTCGTCCGCACACTGACCGGGTCGCCGTCCAGAGTGCCGGTGCCTTCAAACTCGGCGCTGAGCCAGTAGGGACCCGCTTCTTCTGGATTGAAGGTGATGCCGCCATCGGCGCCGGTCGTCAGTGTGAGGCCGCCTTCGGCGTCTCGGTAGCGGTCATTGCCGCGCACGATTTCGACCGCCACGGCGGCCTCTGACCCGACGCTGCCCGTCGGCACGCTGGTGCCCTCTTCGATCAAGGCGGATGGCCAGCTGTTGAGCTGGAAGACGGCCTTCCTTTACAAGCCTGCCGAAAATGGCAGCGTCTATGTGCGCTACAGCAATTCCCTGACCCCTCCGGGCGAAGCGAACTTCACGCTCTCAACGGCCGCCAACAGCATCAACTACCCAGCCTTCGATCCTCAGGAAACGGACAATCTTGAAGCCGGAACGAAGTGGGAGTTCTTTGACCGGGCATTGGCTTTGACAGCGGCCTACTATTCGACGGTAAACAAGGATGAACTGGCCCTGCTCGACACAAACACCAAAACCTACGAACAGCTGGGCGAGCGCAAGGTGGAAGGTTTCGAGTTTTCCGCCATCGGCATGATTTCGCCGGACTGGCAGGTGACGGCCGGCGTGACGACAACCGACACCGAAATCACCGAGGGCACGACGGGCAACAATACTTCCGGCTCCACCGCCCGCTGGTCGCCCAGCCTGGCGGCCACCTTGTGGAGCACCTACACTGTCACACCCGCGTTCACGATCGGCGGGGGCGCGCGTTATACAAGTGAACAGGACCGAGTGGTTGTACCGGGAACGTATCTCTCCACGCAGAACATGCCTTCCATACCGGAATACGTTGTCGTCGATGCCATGGCGCGATATGACCTGACGGAGAACGTGTCGGTGCAGGCGAACGTCTACAACCTGTTTGACGAAGACTATATTGCGACCTTGAACAATGGCGGCGCCCGCCTGATCCCGGGCCAGCCATTGACAGGCTATATCTCCCTCAACGTCCGCTTCTGATCCGGGAGGGCGCTGTGCTTCTGCATGTTCCGGAAGTCCTGACTGCAGGCGATCTCGGCGCCCTTCGCGCCGGGCTAGACGCCGCGAATTGGAGCGACGGCAGCCTCACGGCCGGCGCGCAGGCTGCAAAGGTGAAACAGAACCGGCAGCTTCCGGCCGATACGCCGGAGGCGGCTAGCCTGTCCGGAATGGTGCGCGCCGCCCTGCTCCGCAGTCCGCTTTTGCACTCAGCCGTCCTGCTACGGACAATCCTGACACCGCGATTCAACCGGTACGAAGGCGGCGGCCACTACGGCGATCATATCGACAGCGCCGTGCACACAGATGCTATTTCCGGCGCGATAGTTCGCACGGATGTCTCCATCACCGTGTTCCTGAACGATCCGTCAGGCTATGATGGCGGCGAGCTGATCGTCGAAGATACGTACGGCGCGCACGAAGTGAAGCTGCCGGCTGGCGACGCCATCATCTATCCATCGACCAGCCTGCACCGGGTCGAGCCCGTCACACGCGGGGCAAGGCTCGCCTCTTTCCTCTGGGCACAGAGCATGGTGCGCGATGATGCCCGGCGCGCAATGCTGTTCCAGCTCAACATGGCGATTCTGTCCCTGCGCAGCCGCCTTTCGGATGCGCCGGAAATCGTGAAGTTGACAGGTCACTATCACAACCTGCTGCGCCAATGGGCAGAGATCTGATCCATCCATGAGCCCTTCCCTGCCGCCACTGAACTACATTCCGCAGGACATCGTGTCTGCAGCGGACTATGCGCGGCGCGCGCCCCAGCACATGACCGCCGCCGCTTGGGCCTATCTTGCAGGCGGCGCCGCAGACGAGATCACGCTCGGCGAAAACCAGGCGGCCTTTGCCCGGATCAAGCTTCTGCCCCGCGTTCTTCAGCCAGTCGCCGGAGGGCGCACGCGGCTTGAGTTGGCGGGGCAATCGCTGGCGCATCCATTCCTGCTCGCACCGGTCGGCTGGCAGTGGTTGTTCCACACGGACGGCGAAATGGCCGTCGCGCAGGCAGCCGGCATTCTCGATACGCCGTTTATTCTTTCAACCTACGCAACAACGCGGATTGAGGAAGTCGCCGCAACGGCCACCGGCCCGCTCTGGTTCCAGATCTATATGCAGCCAGACCGTCAGCAGACGGAAGACCTGGTACGCCGGGTGCAAGCTGCCGGCGGCAGTGCATTGGTGGTGACGGTCGATGCGCCGGTGAGCGGCGTTCGTAACCGGGAGCAGCGTGCGGGTTACCAGGTGCCCGCACACCTCTCTGCCGTGAACCTGCCGGCGCCGCATACCACGGCGCCTTCCATTTCAGCGATTTTCAATCAGGCCATGGCCTGGGCGCCTCGCTGGGCCGATATCGAATGGCTGGTGGGGATCACGCCGCTGCCAGTGTTCGTCAAAGGCATTCTGCACCCGGACGATGCGGCGCGCTGCGTCGCGAGCGGCGCTGCAGGCGTGATCGTCTCCAATCACGGTGGCCGGGTCCTGGATACCGTGCCAGCGGCCATCGAGGCGCTTCCGGCGATCGCCGAACGCTTGCAGGGCGCGGTGCCGATACTGATGGATGGCGGCATCCGGCGGGGGAAGGACGCCTTCAAGGCGATGGCGCTTGGGGCCAGCGCTGTCCTCATCGGCCGCCCTTACATTCACGCCCTGAGCGTCGCCGGACCGCTTGGCGTTGCGCACCTGATCCGGACATTGCGGGAGGAACTCGAGATCACGATGGCCCTGATGGGGTGCGCCACGCTGGCGGACATCGGGCCGCAACACCTGATTGCCGGCTAATATGACGCCACGGTCGCCCTGCAAGAATCTGGTTGGCAAGTTCGGGTATTGGCTCTATTTGCAAATGACTCGCAAAAAGGCGCGTCGGCCAGCGAGCGCGCTCCGCAAGCAAGAGGTGCGGCCCGGTGCGCAGATCACTGACCTTGTTACCCCGAACTGGCGGCTGCCTGGAGCCTCGCAATGACGATCAATGACCTGCCCGAAGGCGGCACGGCGCATATTCTCTCGATTTCGGCGGCGGCGCCGGAACTGGAGGCAAAGCTGCGCGAAATCGGCTTCTGCGAGGGTGATGAAGTCCAATTGCTGACCCGTGGCCCGCTGGGCGCACAGCCCTTGGCCGTGCGCCTCAGCCGGCGCGTGATCGCGATGCGGATCGACGAAGCACGGGCCATCGAGGTCGAGCTGTGAGCGAACTTCGTTTTGCACTGGTCGGCGCGCCGAACTGCGGCAAGTCCACACTGTTCAACGGCCTGACGGGCGGACGCGCGAAGACCGCCAACTATGCCGGCGTGACCGTGGAACGCCGCCGCGGCCAATTTACGACAGCGAATGGTCAGAAGATCGAGCTGATTGATCTGCCCGGCATCTACGGCCTGACGACCCGCTCGCTCGACGAACGCATTTCCGTGGATACGATCATGGGCCGCAACGCCGACGAGCCGGCGCCGGACGGGCTGCTTGTGCTGATCGACGCCGGCGACATCCGCACCCAGCTGCACTTCATCCTGCAGGTGCGCGCGCTCGGCCGGCCGATGCTGCTGGCGCTGAACATGTACGACCTCGCGGAACGCGACGGCGTGAAGATTGATGTTGCGGCTCTGGAGCGGCGGCTGGGTGTGCCGGTCGTGACGACACGCGCTACCCGGTCGAGCGGCCGGGATGCGCTACTGAAGCGGCTGGATGAAGTGATTGCCTCGGAAGCCTGGCTGCAACCCTCGGCGCCGGCGCCGGAAGTGGACCTCAAGCAGCTGCAGCGCGAGGCGCGCGATATTGCGCATGAGGCAATCCTGGCGGAGCCGGTGATGAACCGGTTGACGCGCGTGGTCGACCGCGTGGTGCTGCACAAGATTGCGGGGCCGGTCATTCTGGCCCTGCTGCTGTTCTTCATTTTCCAGGCGGTGTTCGCCTGGGCGACCGCGCCGATGGATGCGATTGATGCCGCTGTTTCGGCGCTCAACGCGTGGGTCAGCAATGTACTGCCGGACAATTGGGTGCGAAGCCTGCTGACGGATGGTATCATCGCCGGGGTCGGCAGTGTGGTGATTTTCCTGCCGCAGATCGTTATCCTGTTTGCGTTCATCCTGCTGCTGGAATCCTCCGGCTACATGGCGCGCGCGGCGTTTCTGATGGACGAGTTGATGCTGCGGGTTGGCCTCAACGGGCGGGCGTTCATTCCCCTGCTGTCCAGCTTTGCCTGCGCCATTCCCGGCATGATGGCGGCGCGCACCATCGAGAACGAACGCGACCGGCTGACGACCATCATGATCGCCCCGCTGATGACCTGCTCCGCGCGGTTGCCGGTCTACACGCTGATCATAGCAGCGTTCATTCCCCAGATCAGCGTTGGCCCCTTCGGCCTGCAGGGCGTCGTGATGTTTGCACTCTATGCAGCAGGCATTGTCAGCGCCGTGATCGTGGCCTTTGTGCTGAAGCGCACGATCACCAAGGGACCGCCGCAAGCCCTGCTGATGGAACTGCCGACCTACAAGGCGCCGGACCTGCGCGATTTCCTCACCAATCTCGGCGCCCGCGCCTGGGCCTTCCTGCGCCGTGCAGGCGGCGTCATCTTCGTCGTCTCGGTCGTCCTCTGGTTCCTCGCCAGTTATCCGGAATCGGCTGACGGGATTCGCGGCTCGTTTGCGGGCATGCTGGGCGGGCTGCTGGAGCCCATCCTGCGGCCGATCGGGTTTAACCTGGAGATCGCGATTGCACTCGTGCCAGGTCTCGCCGCGCGCGAAGTGGCAGTTGGCGCACTGGGGACGGTGTATGCCCTTCAGGGTGCGGACGAACAGAGCCTCGGCGCGGCGCTGCAATCGTCCTGGTCTCTCCCGACCGCTTTGGCCTTCCTCGCCTGGTATGTCTACGCACCGCAATGCCTCGCCAGCCTCGCCGTCGCCAAACGCGAAACCAACTCCTGGCGCTGGACCGGCGTGATCGTCGTGTACCTGTTTGCACTCGCTTACATCGCTGCCGGCATCACCTACTGGACCGCAACCTGGGCCGGCCTCTGAGGGCGATCAGACCATGGAAGGCCAGGGGGATACTCTGGACAAAAAAAACCGCCCCGGAGAGCGGTTTGGTGCGCTGAAGAGGACTCGAACCTCCACGCCTTGCAGCGCTAGCACCTGAAGCTAGTGCGTCTACCAATTCCGCCATCAGCGCACGGGGTAGGAGCGGGCTAATAGAGTTCACAGCGGTCAAGGTCAACGGGAAATCTGCCGTTGCCCCGTACCGCCATGGCGGCAGAGCAGCCCCTGCCCCGGCCGCCGCCTTACCGGCTGACCTTGGCGCGCGCTGCCTCGAACTGCGCCATGATATTCTTTACCAGCTGGTCGCAGGTCGGGATGTCATGGATCAGCGCCTGACTCTGGCCGGTGGTCCAGATGCCGTCATCCATGTGGCCATCGCGCAGCACGTTCTCACGTCCGCGCACACCGGCCATCAGCTCCTTGACGTCCGCGAAGGTCTTCGATGGATCGCGCTGGATCTCGGCGACCTGGCTGGCAACCCGGTTCTTGGCGACCCGCGCTGTGTTGCGCAGCGTGCGGCCGACCAGCACCGTGTCGAGTTCGTTGTTCTCGACGATCTGCTGCTTCACGTTCTCATGGATCTTTGCTTCCACAGTCGCGCAGAAACGCGTGCCCATGTTGACCCCTTCAGCCCCGAGCGCCAGGGCGGCAAGCAGACCCCGGCCGTCTGCCATGCCACCGGACGCAACGACCGGCACGTTGACCGCGTCCACCGTCGCCGGCAGCAGAACGATCAGGCCTACATCATCTTCCCCCGGGTGACCGGCGCACTCGAACCCATCGATCGAGATCACGTCCACGCCCTTCGCCACTGCCGACACCGAATGGCGCACGGATGTGCATTTGTGGATCACCTTCACGCCATGCTCCTTGAAGCGCGGCAGGTGGTCGGTCGGCGCGCGGCCGGCCGTCTCTACGATCTTGATGCCCGACGCGATGATCGCCTCACGGTATTCATCATACGGAATGGGATTGATCGAGGGCAGCAGCGTGAGGTTCACGCCGAACGGCTTCGAGGTCAGCTGCTTGGTCTTCTCGATTTCATCGAGGAGTTCCTTGCCGGATTTGAACATGTGCGCCGTAATGAACCCGAGTGCACCGGCGTTCGCCACGGCTGCGACGAGTTCGCCATACCCAACACCCGTCATGCCGCCCATCATGATCGGCGTCTCGACGCCGAACATTTCCGTAATCCGTGTCGCTACCATGTCGTCAATCTCCCTGTCGCTGGACCCTGCAAAGTTCGTCCAGGCGCTTATCTGTTCAGAATGCGCGAAAGATGACACAGGCGCGCCCCGGCTTGAAAGGGGTCACCTTGCGGAAATGAGCGGGTTGAGCGCTACAGCAGACCCAGGACGATGGATTGCATCTGGCGCATGGCCTTGCCCGGATCCCTTATCAAGGTATAGCCCAGCATGAGTGCGGCCAGTACCAACGCAACGGGGTGTTTGCGGATCGCGGACATGGCAGCCTCCATGGGCAACCCTGCAAGCATGCCGGCGGCTGCAGATTTTGCCTCCTCCGTTTCAGCGGCAACTTCCTCACTAGGCCTTGATACGAACCAGAAAGCCATGATTGCAAGCGCCAGCAAGATGGCGGCCGCCGCGCTCAATCCGCCGGCGGTCCCCAGCCTTTCGATCAGAGAAACGGTGAGCGCCTGGCAAGCAAGAACGAATGCGCCGAGGCCCAGAAGGGCCCCGGCGATCGCAGCGAAAACGCGGAATGTTATCGCTGACACAGGTTTACTTCCGCAGGATAGCGATCAGCATACCGGCGCCGAATGCGATGCCGACCGCAGCAAGGGGATTTTCCTTGATGTGGGAGACGAGCATTTGGCGAGCTTCCTTGGCCTGAACGCCTGCAACTTCGGCGATCTGCTTGCCCTTTTCGAGGGCAGCGTCGGCTTTGTCTGCAGCGCCTTCAGCCATGTCGGAGGCCTTGTGGGCAGCTTCGTGGGCGAAAGAGGTTTTATCGGCGCCCGGCTTCGTACGGCTGCCCGGCATCTGCGTTGTTGTATCACTCATTGTGCACTCCATGTTTTGTTGAACGTATATGCTGAACGCAGCAGGCGTCCGGATGTTCCAGCCGGTGTGCATGACCATTTGTGCAGTTTACGGACGGTTTCTCCTGTAATCGTCTGCCGCGTTGGACGACGGCGCCCGACAGCGCTATGACTCCCTCTCAATGAACCTGGCGGATGGCTGATCCGCTTTCTGACTTTTGCATGGGATATCCTCAATGAGCCGCCTTCATTTCCATACCGAACGCCACGCGTTCGGACGGATCGGCTGGCTGCGGGCCGCCGTACTCGGCGCAAATGACGGGATCGTTTCCACGGCAAGCCTCATTCTCGGCGTCGCGGCCGCCGAGGCCTCACGCGGTTCGGTGCTGACGGCCGGGATCGCAGCGCTCGTGGGCGGGGCCATGTCGATGGCGGCCGGCGAATATGTGTCGGTCAGCTCACAATCCGATACCGAGAAGGCCGACATGGAACGCGAGACGCGCGAACTGAGGGACGATCCGGAAGGAGAGCTCGAAGAACTGACCGGGATCTATGCCGCGCGCGGGCTGGACCCGGCTCTCGCCCTCCAGGTCGCCACACACCTGATGGCGACAGACCCGTTGAAAGCGCACCTGCGCGACGAGCTTGGCATTTCCGACATGCACGCTGCGAAGCCGGTCCAGGCGGCGTTTACCTCGGCCGCAACCTTCGCTGTCGGCGCAGCGCTACCCTTGCTGATTGCCGCGCTGGTGCCGCTTTCGTCGCTTGTTCTGGCGGTTTCGGCATCAACCCTTGTCTTCCTCGCCTTGCTCGGGGCAGCAGGCGCGCGCACAGGCGGCGCCAGGATGGGAGCCGCCATGTTCCGGGTCGTCTTCTGGGGCGCCCTCGCCATGGCTGTTACTACCCTAATCGGAAAACTGACGGGCACGGTCGTCTGACCCGGAACGCGAAAACGCCCGGCAGAACCGGGCGTTTCAGTCGCGGGCAGGCCCAAGACAGGTCCAGAGTGGCGCGAGTGACGGGACTTGAACCCGCGACCTCCGGCGTGACAGGCCGGCACTCTAACCGACTGAGCTACACCCGCGCATTTTCTGGCCGCCCCTTCGAGCGAAGCGCCTCTCTAATCGCGCCTGCCTGCCGGGTCAAGCGGTCCTGATGGCCGCCCACCAGTGCCCCGTAAAAGGCTCGTTTCCTGTCATTTCCGCTTCAGCTGCCATTCAAGGGACATAGTATCTGGTCATCTGGAAGCGAGACCCACAGACGGATTCGGCACATGAAGCGTATCGCCCTGATTGCAGGTGGAATTTTTGTCCTTTTGATCGGGGCGGCGCTGGCCGTGCCGTTCCTGATCCCGAAATCCGTCTACCGCGCCCAGATCGAGCGGGCGGCAGGCGAAGCCTTGCAGCGCAAGGTCACGCTTGACGGCCAGGTCCGTCTCTCGCTGTTCCCGCGCATTGCGGCCAGTGTCGGCGGCATGAAGGTCGCCAACCCGGCGGGATTCGAAGGCCCCTACATGATCGAGGCAGGCGAGTTGCGCGGCGCGGTCAAATGGGGCCCGCTCCTGTTCGGTCAGCGTGTCGAAGTGCACGAACTCGCCTTTGTCGACGCGTCCGTGTCGCTCCAGAAGAAAGCTGACGGCACCACAAACTGGGTGCTTGAGGACAAGGCGCCTGCCGAAGGCCCGGCGACCGAAGGCGGCGGCTTCAACGGCGCCGTGGAGCATCTGCGCCTCGAAAATGCCAGCCTGACCTACCAGGACGACCAGGCGGGTGCCCGCTATGAACTGCGCGAACTGGACCTCACAGCGGCAATGACCGCGTTGGACAAGCCTTTCGAGCTGGATGCAAAGGGCTTCTTCCAGAGCCACCGGTTCGACATTCACGCTAACCTAGACTCTCTCGAATCGGCCACGAGCGGCAAGCCGGCGACGCTCGAAGCGACGCTGGGTACTGACTTCGTCAAGGCCCGCTATGATGGCGGTATAACGCTCGGCGCTGTGCCGTCATTGGACGGCAGTTTCTCGGCGAGTTCGGAATCCGTCAGCTCGCTGCTAGACTATGCCAACGTCGAGGTTCCGTTCGACCTTGCCAAGCTCGGCAAGATCAATGCTGAGGGCGATGTTTCCGGCGCGCTCGATACGCTCGCAATCAACGTCAAGAAGTTCACCCAGTCTTCCGAACTCGCGAAGACCGGTTTTATCGGAAAGATCAATCTCGGTGCCGAACCCACGATCACCGGCAGCTTCACCTTCGACGCGCCGAAGATCGATGCCTTGACGAAATTCGCGGGCCTGAACCTACCCGTCAATGTCACGCCGCTCGGCGCCCTCGACATCGAAGG
>JBBSAZ010000059.1:0-10897 GCA_038251755.1 Caulobacterales bacterium | reverse complement strand
TGGAAGCTGAGGTGGATGTTTAGTCCGGCGAGGCAAGGCCCTCACCTCCCACGACCTGCGGTCGCGGGCCCCTCCTCTCCCGCGATGCGGGAGAGGGGTTTTCACCTCGCCGCCACGAATGCCTCTTAATCCCTCTCCCATGCAATGGGAGAGGAGGGACAAATCGCGCAGCGATGGGAGGTGAGGGGAGGCTAGATCGACAGCCCGCGCGGCGCGATCTTCTCCAGCTCCACAATCATCTCCGCCGGCGCTTCGACCGCCTTGCGCGCATCGAGGTCCAGCGAGATCGCGATCACTTCGCAGGTCGCCCAGACGCCGCCCGTCTGCGGATCCATGACCCAATGGATCAGGTTGTGCGTCTTGCCAGCCACCTTGCCGAGCGAGGTGTGAACCACGAACTGGTCGCCCTCGCGCGGCATCCGGTGATAGCGGATCCGGTACTCGAGAACCGCCGCGCCCATTCGGCGCCCGCCGGCATTCTGGCCAACGCGGTTGCGCCAATCATAAAGGAGGTTTGGAACAGAATCCGAAACACGCCCTATGATCCAGGAAGGCGACATCCATCCGTGTGCCCCGCAATGCGCAGCCGGCACCGCGCCCAGCCCGATGCGCGGCGCGCCAACGGTCTCGACTTTGGCGAGCGTGATGTCGTCCACCGGAAGTCCCGGCCCATCCGGATCAAACGAGCGCGGCTTCGCCTCGTCCGGCGTCTCGCCCTTCAGGGCTTCCAGCCTGGCGAGAACACGCTTCGTCCAGGGGAACGCCTTGCCTTCGGCGGTATCAAGGTGGGCAATCCGTGTGCGGAATGCCGCCGACAGCGTGCCATCGGTGTGGCGCAGTTCCTGGTAGATCACCGCGTCGCTTGTGCCGATTTCCAGCACGCAACCCTTCATCACAAGGGGGCGGCCGGGCAGCACTTCGCGGATGAAGCGTATATGCTGGTCGACCGGCGAGACGGTGGAGGGCGAGTTCGGTCGGAAGGCATTCGGCATGCCCGCCGCGTGGCAGAGGGCGACCAGGCCTTCCAGTTGTTTCTCGACATAGACGCGCACATTCATGTGCCCCATCTCGTCGCAATCCCACTGGTTGCAGCTGCCTTGCCAGAGGGGGATCACGGCGCGCAGTTCCGGCAGGTGCCACGCACCTCCACCACCGCGCGGGTCATCCGGAAGCCGGCACCTTTGGTCTCGCCTTTCAATGCCTCGCTGGTGGCGGTGGCGTGCAATTCCTCGGCGCCTTTGCAGGTATCGCAGATGAGAAAGACAGCCGAATGGCTGTGGCTGGTATGGCCGCAGGCGACATAGGCATTGAGGCTCTCGATCTTGTGGACGAGGCCGGTCTCCTGCAGGAAATCAAGCGCGCGGTAGATGGTCGGGGGCTTCGCCGCGCCTTCGCCGTCGAGGTTTGCCAGAAGGTCATAGGCCTTCGCCGGGCCGTCGCTATCCAGCAGAAGGCGCAGCACCTTGCGGCGGATGCGCGTCATCCGCTGGCCTTGCCGCACAACGAGTGCTTCCGCCTCGTGCAGGAAGGCCTCGGTATCGGCCGGGCTGCAGGGCGTATTCGCGTGCCCGTGAGTATGGGTATGAGGTTGGGACGTAGCCATGCCCCTATTTCGGGTGTTTCGCATGCAATGTGAAGGGGAGAGCGGCTTTCGAGGTCTGGACGGCCCCTGCAAATCACACGAAATTCGCCTTTTACGCGACTCGGGCCAAGAGGTCCGGCGCGGTGTGGAGGTCTGGGAAATGCAGTTATCCGAACGGGAAGGGCTCGAGCTTTGGCGCAAGGCGGTCACGGCCTCGGTGCGCTCGGATGCGCCGGACCTGACAGCCCGCCAGCAGGCCGTGCTGATGTCGGTGGCGCTGACGCCCGGTCCGCATACCGTGCGGGGCCTTGCAGAGCATCTGGGCGTCGCCAAACCAGCCATCACCCGGGCCCTGGACGCACTGGAGCGGCTGAACTTCATCCGCCGCCTGCCGGACGATTCGGACCTGCGCTCCATCTTTATCGAACGTACGCCGGACGGCATGACTTACCTGCGCGCCTTCGCCCGCCTTGTTCTCGCCGCCGCTTCCGGCGAAGAGGCTGGCGGAAAGCCTTCGGCCAAGCGTTCCAACGCGGCCTGAGGCGTCTGCCTCGGAGCCAATGGATCATGCCGGAATTCAATGACGTTCGTCTGAAACGCCCCGAAGGCGTCGGCATCGGCTTTCAGGTCACCGCCGGAGTTGCCGCCATCCGCGAGACGCCGGCCCCGGATGGCCGTCTCGGCACGCAGGCCCTGCATGGCGAAATGCTGGACGTGTTCCGGGAAGAGGGCGAGTTCGGCCTCTGCCAGCTGCGCCGGGACCGCTATGTCGGCTGGGTCAACATGGACGCGCTGTCCTCGCCCGCCTTGCCGGTGACGCACAAGGTCAGCGCGCTGCGTACCTATTGTTTCTCGGAGCCGGACCTCAAATCCGCGCCGCGGTTCATGCTCTGCCTCGGCGCGCTTGTGGCGGCGACCGGGCGGACAGAGGGGCCGTGGGTAGCGTGCGAACGAGCAGGCTGGGTGCACCAACGCCACCTCTCAGCGTTGACGGCGTTCGAGACCGATCCCGCCGGTGTGGCCGAACGCTATCTCGAGACGCCTTACCTCTGGGGCGGGCGCGAGAGCCTCGGGCTCGATTGTTCCGGACTGATCCAGCAGGCCTTCGAAGCCTGCAGCGTGATCCTGCCGCGCGATTCCGACATGCAGGCGGCCTGGGCCGGCGAGCCGGTTGCGAACTGGGCGTCGCCGGGCGCGCTACAACGCGGCGATCTCGTTTTCTGGGAAGGTCATGCAGGCATCCTTACTGCGCCGGATACCCTGCTGCATGCGAATGCCCACCACCTCGGTGTCGCCCGGGAGCCGCTTTCGGAGGCGGTTGACCGTATACGGAGCGTCGTGGGCGAAGTGACCGGCGTGCGGCGCGTGCCGCTGGTGCCGGGCGGGACGCCGGATTGGCTGAAAGCTGTCTGATGCCGGATCTCAACTCCGGAGCGCCAAACTTGATTGAGGTGACGGACGCGCGCAGCGAGCTGTTTGGCTCAGCGATGGCGATCTATGAGGCCGAGATCCCTAGGGCAGAACAGAAAACGCGCCCGCAAATACTCGCGGGTCTGGCACATCCGGATGTGCGCTTCTGGGCCTGTGTACGCGGCGGCGCGGTCATCGGCCTGTCCATCCTGTATGCGCCGCCCCGCGAAGGCGTGATGTTGCTGGAGTATCTGGCCGTCGCTGCCAATGCGCGGGGCGGCGGGATCGGATCCGCCTTGTTCTCAGACTCCTGCGAGGCGAGCCGGATTGATCCGGGTACGTTGTTGCTGATCGAAGTGGATTCCGAGACCGGTGCCCTTGAGGCTGGGGAACGCACCGTGCGCCTGAAGCGCAAGCAGTTCTATCGCCGCCTTGGCTGCCGCGAAGTACAGGGCTTTGACTATATTCTGCCCCTGGAGTCCTACGGTCCGGCGCCGGAGATGAACCTGCTGGTGCTCGGCGCCGAAGGACCCGGCCTTGAGACGGCGCGCCTGAGGCGGGCTGTCAGCACCATCTACCAGGAGGTCTATGCCTGCACGCCGGACGATCCGCGTATCGCGGCAATGTTTGAGGGGCAGGGCGAGTGGCTGCACCTGGTGTGATCGCCAACAAAAAACCCCGGCGCGGGCCGGGAGTTGTCTGTCAGCGGATCAAAAAACGATCAGGTCGGCGCAACTTCTTCGGCGGGCGCTTCTGCCGGAGGGGTTTCGCCGGTTGCGGGTGCGGCGCCGTCGGCCGGAACGGCTTCACCGTCCGCTGGCGGGGTGGCGGCATCAGCCGGAACCGCTTCGCCCTCGGCCGGAAGCGCTTCGCCTTCAGCCGGGGCCGCAGCGGCCATCGGAGCCGGGAACGGCACAGCGCCTTCGGTGTTGGCGGCGAGATAGGCGATCACGTTGGCGCGGTCAGCATCCTTCTTGATACCGGCGAAGGACATCGAGGTGCCTTTGACATAGCCTGCCGGGCTTTTCAGCCAGGCGTCGAGATTTTCATAAGACCAGTTGCCTTCTGCGGCCGACAGCGCGCCGGAATAGTTGAAGCCCGCAAGGTGGGCCTTTTCGGCGCCGATGATATTGTGAAGGTTCGGGCCGGTGCCGTTGGCGCCGCCGGGGGTGATGGTGTGGCAGGTCGAGCACTGACCGGCGAAGGTGCGCTCGCCGCGGGAAACATCTGCGGTCAGCAGGGCCGCGCCGAGGTCAAACACGGCCTCGACCGCGCCGCCGGCAGAGGCGGCCTCGGCGATCTCGACGCAGTAGTGGAACTGCGAACACATCTGCTCGCTGAGGCTCACCGGCTCTGCTTCATCGCCGTGATGGCCGCCGCCGCTGGCAAATACGAGGCTGGGCAGCGTCGCCAGGCCCATCATGAACAGGGCGGTGGCGAGCAGGGCGCCCATGATCTTGTTGAGACCGAGTTCTCCCATTGGGCAATCCTTCGAATCTATTCCGTTACTTGTGTCTTGGCGGGCGGGTTTTGGCACGCTAACCGGGTGCGCACAATATAACCGGTGCCTCGCAGAGGCGCTTCCCCCGGGCGTCGCGGCGATCAGACGCACGTCGAATCGGGGGTGCAGGGCAGGGAATTCCTCGATGAGCCAGAAAATTGCCTATCAGGGCGAACCGGGCGCAAACTCGCACATCGCCTGCAGCGAAGCCTTTCCGGCCCATGAGCCGATGGCCTGTCGCACCTTCGAGGACTGTTTCATCGCGGTCGAGAAGGGTGAGGCCGCCCTCGCCATGATCCCGGTCGAGAACACGATCGCTGGGCGGGTCGGCGATATCCACTATCTGCTTTCGTCCACCCAGCTGCACATTACCGGCGAGTATTACCTGCCGATCCGGTTCCAGCTGATGGCCCTGAAGGGCACCAAGCTGGCGGACGTCAAGAAAGCCCGCTCGCACATCATGGGCCTTGGCCAGTGCCGCAACTTCCTGCGCAAGCATGGGATCGAGGCGGTCACGGCGGCGGATACCGCCGGCGCCGCGCGCGAAGTGGCGGAGCTGCGCGACCTTTCCGTCGCCGCCATCGCGCCCCGCCTGGCGGCGCAGGTCTACGGCCTGGAAATCCTCGCCGAGGATATCGAGGACGCGGCGCACAACACGACGCGGTTCGTCATCATGTCGCGTGACCCAGCCGATATCGATGCGGGCGACGGCCCGGCGAAGACCGCCTTCCTGTTCGAGGTGCGAAACATTCCGGCCGCGCTCTATAAAGGCCTCGGCGGGTTCGCGACGAATGGCGTCAACATGACGAAGCTCGAAAGCTACCTCACCGGCGGCTCGTTCGAAGCCTCGCAGTTCTATGCCGAAATCGAAGGCCACCCGGACGAACGCCCGGTGCAGCTGGCGCTGGAGGAGCTCGGCTTCTTCTCGCAGTCGCTCAAGATCCTCGGCGTATTTCCGAAGACGGTGAACGCCAGATTTTAGAAAAATTTCGTGCGATTGTCGAAACAGGCGCTCCCTGCGGCTCATGATGTCAGGCAGGAATGAACCTGCCGGCAACTCGCAGGAACCCGTCCGATGCAATACATGCTGATCTTCACCGAACCGACCGAAGTCTTCGCCAGGCGCGAAGATCCGGCCGAAGCGCCCGCCTATTGGGGCGCCTGGACGTCCTACATGGGCGCGATTGCCCAGGCGGGAATCATGGTCAATGGTGACGGCCTCCATCCGCCGCACACCGCGACGACCGTCCGTGTCCGGAACGGCAAGCGCGACGTGCAGGACGGCCCCTATGCCGATGTCAAGGAACAGCTCGGCGGGTATGTCGTCATCGAGGTCGCCGGCCTTGATGCGGCGCTCGACTGGGCGGCGAAGTCGCCCTCAGCGCATTACGGCTCGGTGGAAGTGCGCCCCGTGCTGCCGCCGCCGGCGCGCTGAATGAGCAAGGGAGACGCCCGCACGGCTGCCGAAACCGCTGCGCGCAGCAGCTATGGGCGTCTCCTGTCTCTCATCGTGCGCTCGCCGCGCGACATTGCCGCTGCCGAGGATGCGCTGGCGGATGCGTTCGCTGAGGCGCTGCGCGTCTGGCCGGAGCGCGGTGTGCCGGACAATCCCGAAGCCTGGCTGCTGACCGCCGCGCGGCGCGCTGCGGGTCATGCCCGCCGCCATCTGGGCGTGCGCGAGGCCGCCGCGCCCGCGCTTGAACAGGTTTACGACGCCATGCAGAGCCGAACCACACCCGAGTTTCCCGACGAGCGCCTTAAGCTGATGTTCGTCTGCGCACATCCGGCCATCGACGAGACCATCCGCACGCCGCTGATGTTGCAGACGATCCTCGGGCTCGACGCGGCGCGGATCGCCCGCGCCTTCCTCGTCGAGGCGCCCGCCATGTCGCAGCGCCTGGTGCGGGCCAAGGCGAAGATCCGCGATGCGGGGGTCGCGTTCGAGGTGCCCGAGGCATCGGTACTGGAAGAGCGTCTCGAGGATGTGCTCGCGGCGATCTACGCGGCCTATACGCTCGGCTTGGATGATGTGCCGGGGGAGGCGGCGGCGGGCGAACCGCTGACGCAGGAGGCGGTCTTTCTTGCGCGGCTCGTCGTGCTGTTGCTGCCGCAGGCGCCGGAGGCGAAGGGCTTGCTCGCCCTGATGCTGGCGAGTGAGGCCCGAGCGGCAGCGCGGCGCGGACCGGGCGGCGAGTATGTTCCGCTCAAGGAGCAGGATGTTCGGCTCTGGAATGGAGCGCTGATCGCCGAGGCCGAAGCGTGCCTGCGGGCAGCGGCGGCGTTCGGGCGGCCTGGCAGGTTCCAGACCGAGGCAGCTATCCAGTCGCTTCACAACCAGTCGGTCATGCTGGGCGAAGTGCCGGCACCGGCGCTGCTGCAGCTGTATGATGTCCTGGTGCGCCAGTCACCGGCGATCGGGGCGGCGGTGGCGCGGGCAGTCGCGTACGGGGAACACCGGGGCGCGGAGAAAGGCCTTGCACGCCTGGACGAGATTGCGGCGGCGCGCGTTGAAAGCTACCAGCCGTACTGGGCGGCGAGGTTCCATCTGCTGCAGGCGGCGGGGCAGCTGAACGAAGCGGCGCTGGCGCAGGCGAAAGCGATCTCGCTGACGCAGGATCCGGCGCTGATTGCATTTCTCACAGAGCGGTTGAACCGGGCGTCGTGAGACGGTCAGCAGCTGGTCGAGAAGTCCATACGCGATTCGAGGTGTTCGACGAAGAGCTTCGCCTTGCCGCGCAGCTTGCCGGCGCTCCAGACAGCGTGCAGCGGGGACGGCTCGCCGGTCCATTCCGGAAGTACACGGACAAGTTCGTCGCGGCTGGCCGCCTCGCGCACCAGCCAGTTGGGGCCGAGCAGGATGCCGAGGCCGGCCACCGCGCCTTGCAACAGCATTTCGCCCGACGAGGCTTTGAACCGGCCATCCACGGAAGCAGACGCCGTCTCGCCATTGCGCGTGAGTTTCCACTCGGTGTGGGCGACCTGACGGAATGTGAGTGCGAGGTGTTCAGACAAGTCCTTCGGGTGCGTGGGCGTGCCGGCCCGTTGCAGATAGTTCGGCGAGGCCCACAGCGCGCGGGGCGCTTCGCCGAGCTTCTTCGCCATCATGCTGGAGTCCTGCAAGGTGCCCATGCGAAACGCGAGGTCGATGCCTTCGCCGACAAGGTCGGTGTAGGTGTCATCGAGCATCAGGTCGACGCGCACATGCGGGAAGCGATCGAGAAACTCGGGGACTTGCGGACCGATCAGCATACGGCCCATCGAGGCCGCGCAGGACATGCGGAGCAAGCCGACTGGTTCGTGCTCAAGTCCGCGCGCTTCGGCTTCAGCTTCATCATACTCGGCGAGGATGTCGATGGCGCGGCGATAGAATCGCTGGCCCGCTTCCGTCAGGCTGAGGGCGCGGGTCGTGCGCTGGAACAGTGTCGAGCCGAGGATGGCTTCGAGGTCCTGGATGCGACGGGAAACCGTCGGCTGGCCCAGTTCGAGGTCAATCGCGGCGCGGGAAAAACTGCCCGCGTCGGCCACTCGCACGAACAGGCGCATTGCATCAATCCGGTCCAACTTTATGCTCCGCATGCAAATTCTGCATGGACCATATGATATCTGCAGGCGTTCCGCGAGAGGCCGGAATGGATCATCTTGTCTTCACCGGCGGCAAAAGGGTCATCTCACCCAACCGCCAGCACTCTGAAAGACAGACCGATGACAACCCTCACCCTGCATGATGAAACCACCGCCCCGGAAGCCGCCCGCGCGGCGCTTTCGGGTGTTCGCAAAGCCTACGGGATGATCCCGAACGTCATGGCCGAAATGGCCGAGAACCCTGCCGTGCTCGACGCCTATCTCGCGCTCGCCGGCTTTACCGCCAAGTCCGGGTTCAACGCCCTTGAACTCCAGGTCGTCCAGATCGCGACCAGCGTCGAGAACGAATGCCACTTCTGTGTCGCCGCGCACACGGCGGTCGCCAAAGGCCAGAAGCTCGACGACGCGGTGATCGCCGCGGTGCGCGATCGCCGGCCGATATCCGACCCGCGCCTCGAGGCGCTCCGCCAGTTCACGACGCAGGTTGTCGCCATGCGAGGCTTCGTCAGCGACGCTGATGTTGCCGCCTTCAAGGCCGCTGGCTGGAGCGACGCCGATATCCTTGGTGTCATCCTGAACGTCGCGATGAAGTCGATCACCAACTACGTCAACCACATTGCCGAAACCCCGCTGAACGCGCCGTTCAAGGCCTTCGCCTGGACACCTTCACGCAAGCAAGCCGTACCGGCCTGATTCCTAACACCGGGGCTCACGCAGGCGTGAAGCCGGCTCACGAAGCCGTGCTTTGAGCCTCAGCCCCGGTCCATGCCACACAACACAGACCTCAAGGAAACGCGCCATGATTACCCGCCTGCGCACGTATGCGCCCATTGCCTACTCGCTGGTGGCTTCGGCCGTCTTTCTCGACAGCCTGCGATTCAAGTTCACCAATGCACCGGAGACGCAGACGATCTTCGGCAAACTCGACGGATGGGCGGCGGGCTTCGGCGCCGAAGGCCTGTTCGCGCAGACGGGACTTTTCAGCCAGTATGTGATCGGTTCGGCCGAAATGATGGCGTCCGCCTTGCTGATCGCAAGCCTTGTTCCCGGCCTTCAGCGCCTGCGTATTCTGGGGGCCCTGATCGCCGTTGCCGTAATGAGCGGCGCCGTCAGCTTCCATCTCTTCACGCCGCTCGGCATTGATCCGAACAATGATGGCGGCGGACTATTCGCGATGGCGGTGGTTGTCTGGCTGTGCTCGCTCGCCATGCTGATCTCCGGCCGCAGCGTGCTGATTGAACTGGGCAGCGCCGTGGCGCGGGTTCTCCTCCCGCCCCGCGCGCTGTCGTCTGAGGGACCGGCGCTGACCCCGGCACGGTCCTGATGCTGGCTGCGGAGGTATGCAGCTCCCCCCTCCATTCCTTCGCAGCCAGACTTTTATCAAACCTCTTCAACT
Organism: Caulobacterales bacterium; assembly: GCA_038251755.1. GTDB lineage: Bacteria > Pseudomonadota > Alphaproteobacteria > Caulobacterales > Hyphomonadaceae > Hyphomonas. The sequence goes on along the minus strand of JBBSAZ010000059.1, from coordinate 1,426 downwards.
CAACCCGAACACTGGAAACGACCCGATGAAACTCCGCTCTCTCTTTGCCGCCGCCGCCATCGCGCTGGCGCCCGTCATTCTCTTCCCGCCGGTCGCGGCGGCCGAAGCGCCGATCTATACAAGCGCCTTCGACGATATCGCCGTGCAGGGCTATGACCCTGTCGCCTACTTCAAGGACGGCAAGCCTGTGAAAGGCGCGAAGGAATTTTCGACGACCTGGAACGGCGCCGAGTTCCGCTTCGCAAGTGCAGCGAACCGCGATGCCTTCAAGAAAAAGCCGGACGCCTACGCGCCGCAATATGGCGGCTACTGCGCCTGGGCGGTGAGCCAGGGCTACACCGCGAAGGGCGATGCGAAGTTCTGGAAAATCGTCGATGGGAAACTGTATCTCAACTACAACAGTTCGGTGCAAAAGAAGTGGGAAGGCGACGTCCCGGGCTTCATCGCGTCCGCGAACACGAACTGGCCCGAGGTCATCAACTAGGATTTCCCGACTACGGATCGCGCGGCGCTGGAGGGTTTCTCTCCGGCGCCGTTTCATTTCGGGGCGATGGTCTTGCGGCGAGCGCGGCGAAGGCGCGGGGCGCGCGAGACGGGGCGGCGGGGAGAGTGCGGTGCGCGCAGCGCGGCTCAAAAAATAGGGGCAGCGAGCGGCGCGCTCTCCTTGCTGCGAAACCTGAACTCCGGCAGCAAATTCCTTGATTTCACTAAAGAAAAAGGGCGAGCTTCCGCTCGCCCTTTTGTATTTTGAAGTCGTCCGTAGACTTACTTCTTTTTTGCTTTGGCGGCCGGTTTTTTGGCCGGGGCAGCTTTAGCAGTTTTGGCAGCCGGCTTTTTCACAGCGGCCTTCGGTGCAGCTTTTTTCACGGCAGGTTTAGCAGCCGGTTTTTTAGCGGCAGGTTTTTTTGCAACAGCCATCTTCGATCTCCTTTGAGTGGCATCGCAATAATATCGTGATTCGCGAGAATGCAACTCCTAAAATTCATTTTTCAGGCGAGTTCATGTATTCGTCCGTGCACGGTCAATCGTCCCGCTCAGCCCAAACCTTCAATATATGATGGGCAATTGCGGAGGGAGGCGGGCAAAAAAGTTCAGAATGTTTTCCCGAAAGAATTTCGCGCATTTCGGCGCGCGAGACCCAGCGCGCGCTTTCGAGCTCTTTCGAATCGATGGTGATCTCGTCCGATTGTGCAGGCAGGATGAAGCCCATCATCAGAGAGGACGGGAAGGGCCAGGGCTGGCAGGCCACATACTCCGCCTGCGCCGGATCGCATTTGATGCCGGCTTCCTCGAACATTTCGCGCGAGGCGGCCTGCTCGATGGTTTCACCCGGCTCGCAGAAGCCCGCGAGGCAGGACATGAAACCGGCGGGCCAGAATTTCTGGCGGCCGATGAGCGCGTGGCCATTCTGCACGGCCAGCATGAT
>JBBSAZ010000058.1:0-10948 GCA_038251755.1 Caulobacterales bacterium | reverse complement strand
TTATTTCGAGCGCGCTTACGCCCTCGGCGGGGGCGCCGACGCGCTGCGCGGTCTTGTCATGGCGACGCTCGCCACCGGTAGGGTCGCTTCCGCCCGCGCCGGCACAGCAGAGGCTAAGGATGCCGTCCTCGCCGCCGAACTCAGCGCCCGCATTGATCTGGTCGAAGCCGCTGCCCGCCGCGAAGCCGGCGACTGGACCGGCGCCATCACGCTTGCCTCCAGCGCAGCGCGTGGCAACCCGGAACTTGCCGAGCCTGCGGACGCTCTCATCGCCGGCGCCCGTCTCGAATTGGCCTCCGCAGCCTATGAGGCCGGCAACTTCGCCGAAGCCCGCGGCCTTGCCCTTGCAGCCGCCGGTCACAAACCACTCCGTCGCGCCGCCCTGATGCGCGCCGCTTGGTCCGACCTTCAGCTCGGCCAAAACCGCGACGCCGCCAGCGCCTTCAGCCGCCTCTACCTCGAAACGCCGGACGCAGAATCCGCCGAAGGCTACACTCTCGCGGCGCAACGCACCGGCGACCTCGATGCCGTCGCTGCCCTCGCGCGCACCCTCGGCGGCCCGCTCGGCGCGAAGGTCGAAGCGCGCTATGCCGCCGCCGCTTTCGATCAGGGCGACTACCTGATCGCCCGCGCCCATGCGCCCGAAGCCTATGACGCCCTCGAAGGCATGGATGGCAGCTGGTACAGGCAGGCCGTCTCCGCCCGGCGTCAGGGCGGTACGCAGGGCGAAAGCCGCCTCTCCGGTTTCGTCTCCACCACATCCGCCGGAACCACGCGCGGCGCAGACCGTTTCGAAGCCGGCGTCTCCGTCTACACGCTGGACGCGGGCGGCAGCGCCAAGCGCGAAACCTTCGCTGCGCCCTTTGCCGCCTGGAGCCGCGAAGGCGAGATCAGCCTCGCTGCCCGCGTCGGCCTCCTGCCCATCGGCGCTGACGCTTATCCCGCGCTCACCGCCGAGCTCGCCATCGCCCGCGATGTCCGCGGCGGCGCGCTGGAGGCCCGCGCTTTCGTCCGTCCCAAGACGGAAAGCGTTCTTGCCATGGCTGGACAAACAGACGGCGCAGGAAATGTTTTCGGCCGCGTCACAGAAACCGGCGCCCACCTCTCGGCGCGCCTGCCCGCCGGCAAGTCGCTTTCAGTTCAAGCCGAACTCTCAGCCGCCTCGCTCGACGGGGTGAACACTGCCGGCAATGCGATGATCGGCGGCGGCCTCTCCGCCTCCCGCGCTTTCGACCGCGACGGCTTCGCCTATCTCGTCACCGGTCCCTTCTATCAGTACCAGTCCTATGACCTGAACACGAACTTCTTTACGCCCGGCCATGGCGGCTATTTCAGCCCGCAGTCATTCCACCGCGCCGGCTGGTCGCTCAATGCCCAGACGGAATCTCTGAAAGACTGGATCGCGCGCGCCAATATCGCCGTCGCACATGAGTCGGTCGAGGAAGATGCGGCGGCCGCCAGTCCCCTGTTTCCCGCGCCGCAACCTTTCATAGGCGGCAGCAACAGCTCCGGCCTCGCCGGCGCGCTCGATCTCTCGCTCGCCCGCCGCGTCACTCGCAATGTGATTTTCTCGGCCAATGCCGCAGCCATCGTCTCGCAAGCGTACGAGGATGTCCGTGTCGGCTTCGCGCTGACCTGGGCGCCCGGCAAACACACCAACCTCGTGCGCGGCGACCTGCCCACCGACCCCTTCAATCCCGGCGCCTGGATACAGCCATGACGAAAGCTTCCCCCTCCCCGGCCCGCAGCGGCGTCCGTCTGACCCGGCGCCTCGAACGCAGCGATCCCTTCCTGATGCGTGCCGTTCAGGCCGCCACCCTGATCGGATGTATCCTCGGTATGCTGATCTATGCATGGCAGGCCGTGTACGGAGATACCGCATCCAATCGCCGCGCGCTGACCGAAGCTGCCGCTGCCGGACAGGTCGCCGCCGAAGCCGAGCTGTCCCGCATCCAGTCCGTCGCCGCCACCGCTGCCCCGCTGATTACCGCAGCCGGCTCACCAGACATTTCCGCCGCAGAGCGGGTCGCCCTCAATGCGGCGCTCATGCGCCTTCTCACGCCCTCACCGGTTACCGCAGTCATCATCTTCACACCGGACGGCAAGCTCGCAAGCGTGCACGGGGAAATGCCATCCGACGCCGCCGGTCTCATCGCGCCGCCCTCGACTAGCCGCCGCGCGGGTGGCGAATTGCTCGCTCTTGAACTCGCGCCCGTCTCAACGAACCGCGCCGCCTTTTACCTCCAACTGCAGGCGCCGGATGGCCGCACCCTGCCCGCTGCGATGATCCTGCGCACCGGCGCCTTCCAGGCAGCGCTGAATGTCGGCGCCGCCGCTGGCCCCGGCTGGCGGGCCGCACTGCTCAACCGCGACGGCCAGCCCGTGCTCACCGCGGCCACCGCCTCGGGCCCTTTCGCCGCGTCCGATCTGCAGCTCGCCGCCGCCGCCCTCGGCTGGCGTCCTCTGCATCCGGACGAATCCTCCGTCGTCTCCCGCGTGGAAGGCCGGCACACCGGCGCCTTCATAGAAACCCGCACAGTCGCTGGCGACATGTTGCAGATCGCCTACATCGGCGCGCCGCGCTCCATCTTCTCGGTGCTGTCTGGCCGCCGCTACGAGTTAGCCGCACTGCTTGGCGCCGCTATGCTCGCGATGATTCTCGCCATCTCCATCATCCAGAACGAATGGCAGCGCCATGACCTGCAGATCCGCGACGCCGACCTCCTCGCCGCCCGCGCCGATGTGACCTGCGACCTGCTCGCCGCCGGCGTCATCGACTGGTCGGTCGCCGATGGCCGCGTCGATTATTCCGAAGGTTGGGCCGACATGTTCGCCCAAGGTGCTCAGCCCACATCCGAAGAAATCTTCGACTGGATCGCCCGCATCCATCCGGACGACCGGATCGCCGCCCGCGATGCCTATCAGGCCATGCTCGAGGGCCGCGAAACCGAACTCGTCCACCGCATGCGTATCCGCATGTCGTCGGGTCTATGGGTCCAGGTCGTGGAACGCGGCCGCGCGGTCATCGGCCCGGATTTCCAGACCCGCCGCATCGTCCTCGTCCAGACCACCGAACCCGCCGACGGCAGCGCCCTGCGCCAAGTCTTCGGAGATAGCGCGCCTAAACCGGCCGAAGCCATCGCTGTCTAACCGGTAGCATTGCCGGCGTCAGGAAAGGTCCCACAGGGCCGCGTTTTGATGAACGCGTGATCTGAACGCTCAAGGAAATCTTGCCGCGTTCAATCCCCTCCGAAGGCAAAGGTCAGAGGTTCGAATCCTCTTGGGTGCGCCATTCGCCAGAACCCGCAGTCAGCGCTTATGGTCTACGTCAGCAGGAACCGCCGCACCGCCCCGATGAATTCGGCCGAGGCCGGTTCGCGTCCGAGCAGGAGGTGGTTGTTGCTGTCGAGCCCTACAAACTCTGCGTTCGGAATTTCGGCGGCAATGGCGCGCGCAGACGACATCGGAATGCGCCGGTCGCCCCGGCAATGGAGCACAAGCGTCGGCGCCTTCACGTCCTTCAATCGGTCGCGCACATCGAGCATGGAAAACGCTTCGAGGAAGCGCACGGCATTCTCCGGCGAGGTCGTGTTCTTCTGGAACTCATCGAACCAGGCCAGCTCCTCCAGCGTCGCATCCGGCATGAAAGATTGCGAGAAGAGGTGCCGGTAGGACGGGTTCGGCCGCCCCCAGCCCTTTTCGGTGAGCACCATCACCGCTTCACGCTCGCTGGTCTCGTCCGGGTCGGCTGTGTGGCGCCATCCCGCTGCATAGCTACCAAACAGGATCAGGTGGGACACCCGGTCCGGGTGTCGAACGGCATATTCGATCGACACAGCCGCACCCTGACTGATGCCCAGTAGCGGAAACCGGTCCAACCCCGCCGCATCGACCACGAGTTCAAGATCCGAGACAAAAGTCTCAAAGCTGATCTCCGGTACAACCCAGTCAGACAGACCGCATCCCCGCTCGTCGTAGCGAATGAACTGGAAGGACTTGCCAAGTTCCCGGAACAACGGGCTCCAGATCGGCGCTTCCCAGTCAAGTTCGAGGTGCGACAACCAGTTGGCCGCCTTCACCAAAGGCGGATTGGAAGACGAACCCACGCTGGCCCAGGCCAATGATGTTCCATCCGTCGACTGAACAAACCGGATGGACTGGCGCGGCATGACAACGCCTTCGGTTTCCGGATCGGAAATCAGGCGAGCGGAGTGTGGCGTCGCCGGATCAGATGACCAGTCCGGCGCGGCAAGACCTGCCTCCCGGAATTCGCGCTCTAGCTCCTCGATGCGCGCCCGCGCTTCGCGCTCACGGCCCTGGCGCCGGCGACTGAAAACGGCATATTGCGCTGCCAACGGATCAAATGGCGCATCCTGTAACCAGCGCTCGGCCCAAATTTCCGTATCATCCGGCTTCAGTTCAGGAAAAATCGCCAGCCGACGCGCCAAGCGCACGCGCAGGCGAATCGCTTCGTTGCGGTGCTGGTCCAGCCAAGCCGTATAGGCGGGCTGGCTCGCCAGTTCGCAATCCTCCAGAAGGATCCCGTTCGCCGCCTCCCAAGTGCGCTCCAGTTCTGCGAGCACGCATCAGCTATAGAAGCCGTCGCCATTGAGGCGCAACGTTTACAGATTGGGTGCTGCACGCTGCCGTCGACATTACTGGCGAGGCCTACCCCATTCTGTCGGGCCCGTTGCGGAGGTGGCCGAGAGATTTTTGAAGATTGGGCCGGATCTGCAGAAACGAGATATACCGACCTGCGAAAACACTCCGAAGGCAAAGGTCAGAGGTTCGAATCCTCTTGCGTGCGTCATTCGCCAAACGCGCGAGTTTCCAGACTAAGTTTCCCCAATGTCAGTTGCCGGACCTTTGATCCAAATGACGCGTCGGCAGCTGGCTTTCATGAAGCAACGCGACGACGGCGATAACCTCGTCTGTCTGAATGTAAAAGATGGCATGGTGCTGGACACGGAAACAGCGATAGCCCGGCCTCAGGTGATCAATCGGAAATCCGATGTCTGGATGCCTGCGCAGGGCGTTGAAGCCTTCTTTGAGACGGCCCATGTAGAGCGCCGCCTGACGCGCTCCGAACTCGCGGCTCGTATAGGTTCGGATTTCTGACAGATCGCGCCTGGCATCATCAGTTATGCGAAGCGTCGTCATCCTGAGTCAGCCTTCGGAATCAAAAAGCCGGTCGATCTCATTATCCGAGGTCAGGTCAAGGTATGACCCTTCGGCCAGCTGTTGCGCGCCGGATTCAAGGCGTGAAACGAGATATGTCTTGCGATCTTCCTCTTCCTGATCGCGGCGCACGAGATCGCGGAAATACTCGCTCTCATTATTGAACTGGCCGCGCTCGATCCGGGCCGCAATCCAGTCGGCCATAAGGTCGGGCATGGAGATTGTCTTGCGCATCATAACGTATGCTCCTTCAGCGCTGGATATAGCATGTATGAACTATTCATACAATTGCTCGGGAAAGGTATCAGCGCTTTTGCATACCCCTTTTCGCGAAATAACGATCCGATAGGCGTGCCCATCTTCACCCGCTCCGGTGCGCCGTTCAACGCCGTGACCGGTCCATCCAGCGCATCGCCGGTGTCGCGCTGATCCCATGCGTCAGCACCGATATCAGCACGACCAGCGCCGCGATGCCCCATAACCGTTCGCTCGATCCGAAATCGCCGTGATTGATGCCATAGGCAAGGTAGTAGAACGATCCGATGCCGCGGATGCCGAAGAACGAGATCAGGCCCCGCTCCCGTGCGGGATGCCCGGAGCCGATGAGGGATATCCACGCCGCCGCTGGCCGGATCAGGAAAACGATGCCCAGCGCGGCCATCAGATCGATCCAGGTCAGGCTGTCGAACAGCCCGGTCGTGATCGCCCCGCCGAACAGCACCAGAACGAGCATCATCAGCAGGCGTTCGATCTGCTCGGAAAAGTCGTGCAGGGCCTCGTGGTATTCGTGATCGCGTTCGCTGTCGCGCAGCATCAGCGCAGCCACAAACACTGCGAGGAACCCGTAGCCGTGGAACACTTCGGCGGCCGCGTAGGCCAGCAGCGTGGCGCCGATTGCCACCAGCCCGTCGCGCGTGCCCGACAGGTTCGAACTCTTCCGGTCGAACGTGAGCCAGCCCAGCCCTCGCCCGACCACCCAGCCAATCCCGATCCCCGCAGCGATCCGCCACAGCACATCTTCCAGCAACCAGCCGCCCAGCGCGGACGCGTCCGGCCATCCGCCCGGCAACGCCGCCGCTGCGGCAAAGACCAGCGCCAGATGCACGAACGGAAAGGCGAGCCCGTCATTCAGGCCGGCTTCGGATGTCAGACCAAACCGGACCTCATCCTCCTCACCTGAACCCGGCTTCCCGACCTGCACATCGGACGCCAGCACAGGGTCGGTCGGCGCCAGCGCTGCGCCCAGCAACAGCGCCATCGCCACCGGCAGGCCGAGCCCGTAAACCGCGACGGCCATCACGGCCAGGATGGAAATCGGCATCGCAACCGCCAGCAACCGCCAGGTCGTCGCCCAGGACCGCAAGCCGATCTTCCGGTCGATCTTCAGACCCGCGCCCATCAGGGAGATGATGACCACCGCCTCGCACAGCTTCTCCACGATCGTGTCGTAGGTGCGCGGGTCAGGATCAAAATCGAGCAGGCCCAGCCCGAAAAAGCCCAGCCCCATGGCGAGGCACACAATCGACAGCGAAAGCGGCGCCTGTTTCAACGCCAGCGGCAACCAGGCCACGAGCAGGATGACAAGGCCGAGGCCCAGCAGGAAGGCGATATATGGATCCACCCTCTCTACAACCCGTCCACCGGCTATAGGTTCCCGCAAAGGCGCGCCCCGGTTGAGCGCAAGAGTTTGCGGCAAATCGAGAAATCTGGAGCCAGCGCCAAGCAGGCCATGATCAGACTACCCCGAAGGCGTGTCTGCGACCTTCCGGTTTCGGGTATCCGTCCGCAGACGGATAAAATCACCGGGCCGGAAGAACTCGGCGTCAGCCAGCCAGCAGCGCTGCCATCGCATCCGTTATCGCATGGTCGTCATACGGCTTTGCGAAAAACCGGCTCCCTTCAGGAAGGAAGCTCTCGGCCAGGATGGCGTTTCCGGACGCCACCAGCAACTTGACCGGCGGCCACCGCTCGCGGATGAAATGCGACAGCTTGATCCCGTCCATTGTCCCCGGCATCTGAACATCGGTGAAGACGAGATCGATGTCGGACCGGGCTTCCAGAATGCGGATCGCTTCGTCCGCATCGCTCGCCTCAAGCGCTTCGTAGCCGGCCGGCAGCACGATATCGACGGCGCCCAGACGAATCAGGATGTCGTCCTCGACAACAAGGACGACAGGTTTGCCATTGTTCATCGTTTGCTCCGGTGACGGGAAGGCAGGTTAGCCTGAAGTGGGCATGAACTTAGCGTCTCGGAAGTCATTGGGTTCCTAGGCAGCAGAAGAAAGGGTGGGTTCGATGCTGGCCAATTCCCGATGCCTGATGGTCACAGCGGTGCCCGGGCCGGCACCGCTCGTCTGGATACTGCCCTGCAGGTTTTTGGCGAGCGCCTCGATGATGCCCGTGCCCAGACCGGCCTTCGGCGCATCCTTTCCTTCGGGCATGCCGGTCCCGTTATCGGTAACCGACAGGGTCCAGTCATCACCCGAAGAGTGATAGGCGATCACGATCTTGCCCGACGATTGGCCCGGGAAGGCGTGCTTCAGTGCATTGATCACAAGCTCCGTCACGATCAGGCCCAGGCTGACGGAAATGTCAGCGCCCACGGCGCTTTCGTCAACATCGACCTGAATGGAGAGCCGCGCTGGATCATCGATCATCGACGCGCCCAGGCTCTGGGAAAGCTGGGTCAGATAGGTGCGCAGGTCCACGATCCCGCCCGCCGACGCCGACAGCTGGCGTTGCAGGGCGGCGATCGACATCACCCGGTTGTGCGCGTTGTGCAGATGCCCGCGCACTTCGTCCGATTGCACACGGCGCGCGCTCTGCATCAGAACGCTGGCAATGATCTGGAGGCTGTTGGCAACCCGGTGCTGGACCTCCTGCAGCAGGACCTCGTTCTTGCGAACGAGATCGTCCTTCAGCCGCGACTCCGCGCGTGCCTCGGTGACATCGGTCACCGCCAGAAGAAGCCGGACATCCCCCTTGGCGCCGTCATCGAGCGTTCGCGCATTGACGACCAGGTTGCGCACGGTCTGGTTCTGCCTCTGGAGATCGAGTTCGTAGGCTTCGATCTGCGCACTTCCGGACGCGGTCGCCGCCAGCAGGGACGCCAGCTTGGGCATCGCCCACTCACCCCTGCCCAGTTCTCCAAGCCGTTTGCCGGGAACGGTGGCGGGATCAATCTCGAAAGTCCGGCAGAACGAGGCGCTCGCAGCAATCACTTTCTGGTCGCTTGTGAGAAAGAGCAGCGGCTCATGAGACGATACCACGATCGCCAGCGCGCTGGCGGCTTCGAAGTGAACAGTTGGGGTTTTCGGCATGTCTAGGCCCTCAAGGGCCGGAGACTCACGGCGTGAGACTTTGCTCGGCAGGAGCGCCGCTCTTCAAGACCCTGCAGCCCGGCGCCCTAAGCAACTGTAACACGCCCGGCCCAGAATACCCATCCACCCAGTATCGCGGCGGCCACGCCCACCAGCCAGCCATGCCGCACCCCTTGCCGGGATATGGACTCTGCTGCGTTTCCCGCCAAAGTGTGACGGGAAAAGTTCAATTGAGGAAACGCCCCCATGGATCTCCAGCTCAAAGGCAGGAACGCGCTCATTCTCGGCGGCACGCGCGGCATTGGCCGGGCGATTGCCGATACGCTGGCCAGCGAAGGCGCGAATGTCGGCGTCTGCGCGCGCAACGCGGATCAGGTCGCCGCCGCCGTCTCCGAACTGAAAGCCCTCGGCGTCAAGGCGACCGGCGCCAGCGTCGACGTCACCGACGGCGCCGCCCTCAAGGCCTGGATCGCTGCCGTGGCTGGTGAACTCGGCGGGCTAGACATCCTCGTCTCGAATGCCGGCGCCATGGCGCAGGGCAATGACATCGACGCCTGGGAGAAGAACTTCCAGCTCGACGTGCTCGCTGCCGTCAACGCCTTCGACGCCGCCCACCCTTTCCTCGAGAAATCCGCGCAGACCTCCGGCGACGCCGCCTTCGTCATCATCTCGTCGATCTCTGCCGCGATGGCCGACCGCGCCGACAGTTACGGCCCGATCAAGGCGGCCCTGATCCACATGGCCAAGGGACTCGCCCGCCAGCACGCTAAGGCCGGCATCCGCGTCAATGTCGTCTCGCCCGGCATGGTCTTCTTCGAGGGGGGTGTCTGGGACATGGTCAAGAAAAACGCGCCGGACTTCTTCGCCCAGGCCAATGCCCGCAATCCCACCGGCCGCTGCGCCACCCCGCAGGAGATTGCCAACGCCGCCGTGTTCCTGGCGAGCCCCCTCTCCTCCTACACGACCGGTTCGAACCTCATTGTCGACGGCGCCGTCTCCGGCCGGGTGAACTTCTAGGCGCACCGCCGCCCGATCACGAAGCCGTGAACCGCGCGCGGCGAAGCGCCTCGCCGCTGTTTTGCATGTCTATTATGCGAAAACTTAAGTGGCCGGCGCGACGGACAAGCCGACCTGAACCGTTTACAACAAATATCCCGGACTTAACGCGCCCACGGCTGTTATAGCCTTGATCAGTAAGGTTCACCGTCTATGTGTCGAGGCATATGACAACGTTATCTTTTGTCCGCCCGGCCCGCCTCGCGGGAGTCGCGTTTGCTGCGCTCGTGGCCGCAGCTTGCGCCGGCGTGCCTGCGGCGCCCATCGCGGCAACCCCGGTCACGCAAGCCGGCCCCGGCTTCCTTGCCCTCACCGGCACCGGCGCCCCCTCTTCGGCCTGGTGGACCGGATTTGACGACCCCGAGCTCCAGCGCCTGGTGGAGACCGCCCTCAAGGCGTCGCCGGTTCTGCGCGGCGCCGATTATTCCGTCGCCGAGGCTGAAGCCCTGCTCCGCCTCGCGCTGCTCGGCCGCAGCACGTCACTCTCGTCTTTCGCCAGCGCCACCGCCGCGCGTTCCAGCGGCGGGGCAGACGACTTCGAGTCGAGCGGCACGGCCGGGCTCGCCGCCGGTTGGGAACTCGATGCCTTCGGCCGCCTCGGCGCCGCCATCGAAGCCGCCCGCTTTGACGAAACCGCCGCGCGTGAGCTGCGCCGCGACCTGGCCGTCACCGTCGCGTCCGAAACGGCGCTTGCCTATATCGACCTGCGCAGCGCCGAGGCGCGCCTTGCGGTGGCCGAGGAGAATGCCCAAACCCAGAGAGAGAGCCTCAACCTCGTCCAGACGCTGTTCGACAACGGCCGCGCCAATGAGCTCGATCTGAATCGCGCAGAGACCCAGTACCGCACCACTCTCGCCTCCCTGCCCGTCTTCCGCGCGGACATTGCCGCAGCCCGCAACCGCCTCGCCGCGCTGACCGGCGCCGCCGCAACCCTGCCGGAACCCGTCACAAGCCTGGACAGCGAGCGCGCCGCCCGCGTACCGCGCCTCACCACATCGCTCGCCGCCGGCGCGCCGGAAGACATGCTCCGCCGCCGCCCGGATGTGCGCCTCGCCGAAGCCCGCATCGGCGCCGCCCTCGCCCTCGGCGACGCGGCCCGCGCCAACCTCTTCCCCCGCATCACGCTCAATGCGAACCTCTTCGGCCTGATCAGCGATACCGGCGTCGCCTTCAACGAAGACTCCATCGGCTTCTCCATTGGCCCCTCGATCAGCTGGGCCGGCCCGGACCTGCGCCGCGTCTATGCGCAGATTGACGTCAACGACGCCCGCACCCTTGGCACCGTCGCCGACTATGAAGCGACCGTTCTCGATGCCTTGTCCGACGCCGAGACGTCGCTCTCCGATTATGTCACCGAGCGCGAACGCCGCGCTGACCTTGAGGCCGCCCTCGCG
>JBBSAZ010000057.1:0-11030 GCA_038251755.1 Caulobacterales bacterium | reverse complement strand
TTTTTGGACGCAGGTCGATCAGCGCGAGGTGGGTATCGGTGCCGCCGGAGACGACATCCAGGCCGGCGGCGCGGCAGGCGGCTGCCATGGCGCGGGCGTTGGCGACGACCTGAGCGGCATAGGTGCGGAATTCAGGCGTCAGCGCTTCGCCGAAGGCGACGGCCTTGCCGGCAATGACATGCATCAAGGGGCCGCCCTGGATGCCGGGGAAGATGGCCGAGTTGATCTTCTTGGCGAAGGCTTCGTCATTGGTGAGGATCATGCCGCCGCGCGGACCGCGCAGGGTCTTGTGCGTGGTGGTCGTCGCGATGTGGCAATGGTCGAGCGGGTTCGGATGGACCCCGCCCGCGACGAGGCCGGCGAAGTGGGCCATGTCGACGAGGAAGATGGCGCCGACTTCATCCGCGATCTCGCGGAAGCGGCGGAAGTCGATCTGGCGCGGATAGGCCGAGCCGCCGGCGATGATCATTTGCGGACGATGCGCGCGGGCGAGGCGCGAGACTTCCTCGAAGTCGATCAGGTGGTCGTCCGGGCGCACGCCGTACTGGACGGCGTTGAACCATTTGCCGGACTGGTTAGGCTTGGCGCCGTGGGTCAGGTGGCCGCCGGCTGCGAGGCTCATGCCGAGGATCGTGTCGCCGGGTTTCAGGACGGCCTGGAAGACGCCCTGGTTGGCCTGGCTGCCGGAGTTCGGCTGGACGTTCACGAAGCCGCAATTGAAGAGTTTCTTGGCCCGGTCGATGGCGAGTTCTTCGGCGATGTCCACGAATTCGCAGCCGCCATAGTAGCGCTTGCCCGGATAACCTTCGGCGTACTTGTTGGTGAGGATGGAGCCCTGCGCTTCGAGGACGGCGCGGGAGACGATGTTCTCCGAAGCGATCAGCTCGATCTGGTGCTGCTGGCGGGTGGCTTCCTTGGCGATGGCCGCGGCGATTTCAGGGTCGCGGTCTGCCAGCGAAGTGGTGAAAAAGCCGCCCGAGAGGGTCTGCGGGATGTGCGCCGAGTCTGCCATGTGAACCTCCGGATCCGAGTCCCGCGCTGTTTACGCGTGTGCGCCCATCGGGGCAACAGGGCTGCAGCGATGTTCTGGCTGCCGCGATAACTGGCAATATCCAAATATATTCGAGGACTTACGGGTCAGATACTTTACGGATACAGCCGATTACAATTAAACGTGATACTATTCTGGTACTGGCTCTAAGAATACAGGCCCAGTAGGGGTGGGACATGAAAGAACTCGAAGAATCCGAGCTGCTCGAGATGACCGTGGAGATCGTGTCATCTTATGTGGCGAACAACGTATTGCAGGCGGCGGCCTTGCCCGATCTGATCAAGACCGTGCACGCCACCATTGTTGGCCTGACGCAGGGCGCCGAGGCGCCGAAGGAGAAACTGGAGCCGGCCGTTTCGATCGCGAAATCGGTGACGGCTGAGTACATCATCTGCCTGGAAGATGGCCGCAAGCTGAAGATGCTGAAGCGGTATCTGCGCACGCGTTACGACATGACGCCGGAAGAATACCGCACAAAGTGGGGGCTGCCGGCGGATTATCCGATGGTCGCGCCCAACTATGCCAAACTGCGTTCGCGGCATGCGAAGCAGATCGGCCTCGGAAAAAAGCGGTAGGGGCCGCTGAGGAGACCCTCAAGCGGCCCGGTCCAGCCCCAACTGCTTCCAAACCGCCAGCAAAGCGGCGACCAGCTCGTCCATCATGATCTCGTCATGCACCGGGCTCGGCGTGAAGCGCAGACGCTCGGTGCCGCGCGGGACGGTGGGATAGTTGATCGGCTGGACGTAGATTCCGAAGTCGAACAGCAGCGTATCCGACAGCGCCTTGCAGCGTTCCGGATCGCCGACGAGCAGCGGGACGATGTGTGACGGCGAGTCCATCACCGGCAGCCCCTGCTCCTGGAACTTCTGCTTCAGCTGCGCGGCTTTCTGCTGGTGCAGCGCGCGCAGGCGGCGACCTTCGTCGGTGCGCAGCTTGCGGATGCTGGCGAGCGCGCCGGCGGCCATGACCGGACAGGTCGACGTGCTGAAGATGAAACCGGAGGCCATCGAGCGGATCGCGTCCACGACGCTGGTATGGCTGGCGATATAGCCGCCCATGACGCCGTAGCCCTTGGCGAGCGTGCCCTCGATAATGTCGATCCGGTCGCCGAGGCCGAGCATCTGGGCAACGCCCGCGCCCTGATCGCCGTAAAGGCCGACCGCGTGGACTTCATCGAGATAGGTGAGCGCATCAAACTCTTCGGCGAGGTCGCAGATTTCCTGCATGCGGCCGAAATCGCCGTCCATCGAGTAGACGCTCTCGAAGGCGATCAGCTTCGGGCGGGCCGGGTCGTCGAGTTCGAGCAGGGCTTTCAGGTGTTCGACATCGTTGTGGCGGAACACGCGGTATTCGGCGCCGGAGCGGCGGATGCCTTCGATCATCGAGGCATGGTTCAGGGCGTCCGAATAGATGATGAGGTTCGGCAGGATCTTGCCGAGGGTGGACAGGGTCGCGTCGTTGGAGACGTAGCCGGAGGTGAAGAGGAGCGCGGCTTCCTTGCCGTGCAGGTCAGCCAGCTCGCGCTCGAGATCGACATGGTAGCGGGTGGTGCCAGAGATGTTGCGGGTGCCGCCGGAGCCGGCGCCGAAACTGTCGATGGCTTCGTGCATGGAGGCAATGACGTCGTCGTCCTGGCCCATGGCCAGATAGTCATTGGAGCACCAGATCGTGACTTCGCGCTCGCCATCTTCCATGCGAGCTGTCGCTTTGGGGAACCGTCCCTTGTGGCGCTGCAGGTCGATAAAGACCCGGTAACGGCCCTCGCCGCGGATATTGTTGAGGGCGTCTTCGAAAGATTTGAGATGCTTCATGTGCCGCACGCTGAGTTTCACTGTGAGGGTGCCCCGCAAGGGGACGCCGGGCTGACCGTCCTTAAGCCCGGCGTTTATTTAGGCTTATCCGCAAAAATACCTATGCGGCATATCCGGGCAGCTGGCGGTCCAGCTTGCGCAGAAGCGCGGGCCAGACGAGGCGGTCCGTCAGAGTAGACATGCCGGAGCTGTGCTTGGTGAGGCCGCCCTGGCCGGCAACCTTGCCCTGCAGCTCTTCGCCGCACTCCAGAACGCCGTCACGGCCAGCGGAAAGCGCCATGATCTGCATCAGGCAGGCGCGCTCGAGGAAGAACATGCGCGTGAAGGTCAGCGCAGCGCTTTCGCCGCAGGTCAGGGTGCCGTGGTTGCGCAGCAGCATCGAGTGCTTGTTGGGGCCGAGGTCGGCGACCAGGCGCTCGCGCTCGTCTAGGTCCAGCGCGACGCCTTCATAGTCGTGGTAGGCGATGTCTTCGCGCACGATCATGGCGGTCTGGCTGATTGGCAGCAGGCCTTCCTTCTGCGAGGAGACGGCGACGCCCTGGTCGGTGTGGAGGTGCATCACGACGGTGGCATCTTCGCGGGCGGCGTGGATGGCGGAGTGGATGGTGAAACCGGCCGGGTTGATCATCGCGTCGGTTTCCTGGACGATGTTGCCTTCCAGATCGACCTTCACGAGGGAGGAGGCGGTGATCTCCTCGAAGAAATAGCCATAGGGGTTGATCAGGAAATGGTGTTCCGGGCCGGGGATCCGGTGGGAGATGTGGGTGAAGATCATGTCGTCCCAGCCGTAGAGGGCTGTCAGACGGTACAGGGCGGCGAGATCGACCCGCGCTTTCCATTCCGCTTCGCTGACCGCCGTGCGGATGTCGATATTCGGGTTGCCGTCGGCCATGGTGTGTTTCTCCCTGTTTGTGCCTGTGACATTAACCCAAGTCAGGCGGGTGCGCCAGATGAAGGTGACGCGCGTGTCAGGTTCGGCCTACGCCCCTCAGGCGCCTCGCCTTGACGCCATGCTCAAAGCATTTGCAGATGCCGCCCATGGCAGACCTCAGACTTGCATTTTTCGCCTCCAAACGCCCTGAAGCGCAGGAGGCCCTGCCCTTGCTGGCCGCGAAGTACGGCAATGTGCCGGAAGAAGAGGCCGATGTGGTCGTCGCGCTTGGCGGCGACGGCGCCATGCTGGACACGCTGCGGCGCCGGTTTGGCGACAGCAAGCCTGTGTATGGCATGAACCTCGGAACCATCGGGTTCCTGATGAACGAATACCAGGCAGACAAACTGCCGGAGCGGATCGATGCGGCGGAGCGGGCCAGCCTGACTCCGCTGAAGATGTTTGCGGTCGACATTCACGGCGCAGAGCACCGGGCGCTGGCGATCAACGAAGTGTCGCTGCTGCGCCAGACGGCCCAGTCGGCCCGGTTGCGAATCGCGGTCGATAGCCGGGTGCGGATGGATGAGCTGGTGTGCGACGGCATCATGGTGGCCACGCCGGCCGGCTCAACCGCCTATAACCTGTCCGCTCATGGACCGATCCTGCCGATCGGCTCGAACATGCTGGCGATGACGCCGATCAGCGCCTTCCGGCCCCGGCGTTGGCGCGGCGCGCTGCTGCGCCATGATGCGCGGGTGGATATCGAGATCCTGGCGCCGGACCGGCGGCCTGTGTCCGCCTCGGCGGACAACCAGGAAGTGCGCGATATCGTCCGGGTTTCGGTGGAGGCGGACCATTCGAGCCGGTTGACCCTGCTGTTCGACCCGGGCCATGCGCTGGACGAACGCATCCTGACCGAACAGTTTGCTTTCTAACGCATTCTTGCCGGACGCGTGTCAGCTTACTGTTAAGGCTTGGCGGTTAACCTTCGGGTGTCAGATCAAGGGCCTGAAGCATGCTCGGCAAACTTTTTTCCAAGGCGAACCTCGCCATTTCCGGCAATGGAAAAGCGGGCCAACCCCTGCCACCACCGGACATTTCAAGGGTGATCAAACCCGCCGCGCCCACCTATGCGGCCGCGTTGACCGAGGCCCAGACCGAATCGCTGGGCGAAGAAGCCGAGCGCGCGGTGGACAGCCTGTCCGAGCAGTTCGAAGTCTGGATGCGCCGCGACCTCGAAACGCTGCGCGACGCCTGGGCAGGCGCCCAGACAACGGAGGCGTCCGCTGAAGAGTACCGGCGTCTCTATACGGCCGCCCACAATATCACCGGCGCAGCGCCATCTTACGGGTTCCCGGCGGTGGCGCGGCTCAGCAAGTCGCTGTGCCTGCTGCTGTCGCAGACGCGTCCCGGAGAGAATGCGCCGCTGATCAACCTGCACGTCGAAGCGTGCCGGGCGGCGATTGCCGCAGGTCCGGAAGGCGATGCCAGCCATTCGGTGGCAGACGCCGTGTGCGACGCCTTGGAGCGCCGCGTTGCGACGCGCCTCGCCGGCTGATCAGACGTTGACGCGGGACAAGAGTTCCATCGTCTGGCCGTATCCGGCTTCCTCGGGAATGTAGAGACAGGGCTCGCCGTCCGGTGACTTCCCCACTTTCGGCAGTACGCTGATGACCGGCTCTGCACCGAAGGTGCTGATGGCCTCTTCAACAGAGGTGGCACGGGCCAGTTTCGCGAGGTTCATCCGTGTGGGGAAGATGATGGTGGCGGTGCCGCCGCGTTCCTGCGCGAGGGCGTCTTCGGCGGAAAGCCAGACGGCATCGGTGGTCTCGCGGCCGTCATGCGCGGCGATCTGCCAGAGGGGCGCCGGGGCGACGTAGAAGTGCGTGTCGAACCGCTTCGGCATCATCACCGGCGTGATCCAGTGTCCGAAATGGACGAGGCTGTCGAGGGCGAGCACAAGTTCGTGTTCCTTCATCAGGGCGTGAAAAGACATCTCGCCCCAGTCCACGGCGCTGCGGTGGGGACTCAGCAGTTCGGCAATATCGGCGCCGACCAGCGGCGCGCCGGGACCCCGCACGGCGCGGCGGCGGGCAATCAGCAGGCCGGACTCCTCATAGGCCTCGCGGATGGCGGCAATCCGCGCATCCTGCTGAACCGGGCCGAAATCGCCGTCGGTCCAGTCATCCCAATCCGGGCTCGCGTCCGCAGCAGCGGCCTTGCCGCCCGGAAAAACCAGTGCGCCGGCCGCGAAATCGATCTCGTAATGGCGTTTCACCATCAGCACTTCCGGCTTCGGCGAGGCGTCGCGCAGCAGCAGGATGGTGGCGGACAGCCGGGGTTCGGACAGGGCGGGTTCAGTCATGGTGGCCAAAATCCTTAAAATTTCCGGGAAAACTCACTGGCCGGCTGCGCGTGATGTTCAACTCCGGCCGTTAGGGAAGGCAAGAGCCAGACATCTGACGCAACAAGGAAACCTGATGCGCCCCTTCCCTCGCCCCAATATGAACCTCGTTCAACCGGCCCGCGCGCCTTCCGTTCGCTTCAAGCCGGTGATGCACCTGCTGGGCGGGGATTCGCTCGGCCTGGTGGCCGACGAGCCGATCGAGTTCGAGGAGCGCGTCTCTTTCGGGCCGGTCGCCAATGACAATGACATTCCGAGCCCGGCCAAATGGATGGCGGGGCGTCTCGAGAGGATAGCCAGCGCCGCCAGCGCGCAGGAACTGCCGCACCGGCCCATTCTTGTGGCCGCGCCGATGGCCAGCCTTTCTGATCCGGACACGGCAGTTGCGTGCGACGCCGCCGTGCGCCGCACGATCCTCTGCCAGCAGGAATTCTGCCTGATGTTTACAGACGCTGCCTTTGCAGGAGACCCCGCCGACAGCACGGCCCGCATCGCGCGCCTGCGCCGGATGGGCTTTCGTGTCGGCATCGACATGCGCCACTCCTGGCAGACACCGCTCAGTGAAAGCTTCCGTATACTGATCGACACGATCCGCGTGGACGCCGACGCGCTGGAAGCCTCAAACGAGTTGTGCGACGTGGTCTTTGCCGCAAAGTCGGCGGGCATCCTGGTTGTCGTGGACCACGCCAATTGGCGCGACGGCGGCTATCTCAATGATCTGGGTGTCGCCGGGGCTGTTGCGCCGCAGACGGATGCCTGACCTCAGGCTGCGTCCGTATCCTCTAGCGCATCGTCCCGGGCCGCCATCTCTGAATAATAGTCGAGCTTGTCGAGCAGGTAGTCGAGATCGTCCTTCGGGATCGCCTGGAACTGCGTCAGAACGCGCTCGATCATCCGTGCACGGAAGCGCGCGCGGTCATTCGGGCCGCCATCATGCTGCGTATCATGGAACACGGTCACGGCGGCCTTGAACGCCGGCAGCATCTTGCGCGGCAGCCCGGCCCGGTCGAACACCGCCTGAAGGCCGAGGGGGCCGGCATCGTGGATCATCAGCCAGACGCGCTGGTGGGCGACGCCTGAGAGCTCCGACAAGGCATGCTCCACGAAGCGCATCTGCCCGCAGCAGAGCGCGCGCATGATCAGCGAGTTCGAGAGACGGCCATTGAGGTTCAGCTGCGAGACAAAGCGCGGCAGGTCGTTGGTGCGCCCGGCCTGCTCCACGAGATCGATGGTCGCGCGCTCACGGGCGCTGGCGGCGAGGTCGATGGCGAGCTGCGCCGGGAGTTCGTGACGGTTCACCAGAATGTCGAACAGCTGTCCGGACACCAGCGACACCATCTTCTCGGCAATGTGCGTCGGGATGAAGTCGCGCTTGATCAGGCCGGCCTGGACGATCTCGTCGCGGCCGAAGCGGCGCAGCGTGTCGTCAAAGGCCTTGTCGGTCCACTCCGCGCCGCGGTTGGCGGACAGCGCGCGCACCGCCTCGACGGCGCCGTGCTCGGAGATGACTTCGGTGAGCGTGATCGACAGCGCCTCTCGGCCTGCGATGGCGGCCTGCTTCGCGGCGGTGACGGACAGCACCAGTTCGACAAGGTCTTCATCGGAAAAGACGGGCGAGTCCTGGAGAACGGGGATCGCAACGGCTTCAATGTCGTGGGCGAGCTTCAATGCGACTTCGCGCGGCAGGATCGGAGAAGACCTCAGCGTGACCGCCAGCGTCCGCCGCACGAGATCGGCTGCGTCTTCGGCAAGGATACCAATGATCTCCTCGGCGAAGGCTTTTTCGGTGTCGGTCAGCACATCCAGCGCGATTCGGCGGCAAAGCCGGTGCGCAACGGAGGCACGCTGCTCCGGCGTTTCGCCCCGCATCAGGCGAAGGATATCGTCCTCAGTCAGTTGGGGCCGGATGCTCTGGACCGTCATGGCGGGCTCAATCCTCAGTTTCGGAATATGGCCGAACCCTGGGCGAGGCTGGTTAATATCCGTTTACCAAGCCGCCTTTCGTGCACCATCGCGCAAAGAAAAAACCGGCCGGATTTCTCCGGCCGGTTTGTCAGATTATCGTCTGGAAGCAGGGTTCAGGCGTCTTCTTCCTTGAAGAGGTCTTCGCGGGAAACCGAAGTTTCCTCAACCGTGGCGACCGAGAGGATGTGGTCGACGACCTTGTCCTCGTAGATCGGGGCGCGCAGCTGGGCCATGGCGTTAGCGTTGCGCTGGAAGAACTGCACCACTTCGCGCTCCTGGCCCGGATACTGGCGGGCTTCGCGGATCAGCGCCTGATTCACTTCCTGCTCGGTGATGCGCACGTCGGAGACCCGGCCCATTTCGGCCAGCACGAGGCCTAGGCGCACGCGGCGTTCGGCGATCTTGCGGTACTCGGCTTTCAGCTCGTCTTCCGGTTTGGCTTTCTCTTCCGGCGACACGCGGCCGGCATCCATCTCGGTCTGCAGCTGCTGCCAGATCTGGTTGAACTCCTGCTCCACCATGCCGGGCGGCAGGTCGAAGCTGTGGGCCGCGTCGAGCTTGTCGAGCAGGTTGCGCTTCGCCTTGGCGCGCGAGGCGTTGGCATGCTCGGCGGTGATCTGGTCGCGCACGAGGCCGCGCAGCTGTTCGAGGCTTTCGAGGCCGAGACCCTTGGCGAACTCTTCGTCGATCTCCGGCGTCTGCGGGGCGCGGACTTCGTGGACTTTCGTCTCGAAGACTGCGGACTTGCCGGCGAGATTGGCCGCCTGGTAATCCTCCGGGAACGAGACGTTGAGCTCTTTCTCGTCGCCGGCTTTCACGCCGACGAGCTGCTCTTCAAAGCCCGGGATGAAGCGGTTCGAGCCGAGGACGACAGACTGCTGCTCGGCAGCGCCACCTTCGAAGGCTTCGCCGTCGATCTTCCCGACAAAGTCAACGATGACGGCGTCGCCATCAACCGACACTTCGTCAGCGCCGCGGGGCTCGTACTTGATGTTCTGGCCGGCGATACGCGTCAGCGATTCGTCGATCTGCGCGTCGGTGACGTCCGCGACCGGGCGGGTGATCGTCAGGCTGGCGGCCTCGACCGGCGTGAACTCCGGCATCACGTCAACGTTCATCTCATAGGCGAGGTCAGCCTCACCCTTGACGACTTTCTCGATGTCGCCGTCCATCTTCACGGCCGGCTGGCCGGCGGGGCGCAGGGCGCTGTCCTCGAGGGCTTTCTGGTTGGTCTCGTTGACCAGCTTGTCGATCAGCTCGCCCATCAGGTCGCGGCCATACATCTTGCGCACATGGGCGGCAGGCACCTTGCCCGGACGGAAGCCCTTGAGCTTCATCTGCGGGCGGATTTCCTCGATCCGCTGGGCGAGTTTCGCCTGGAGTTCCGTGGCGCTAACCTTCACCTCAAAGGTGCGGCTGAGACCTTCTGCCTTGGTCTGAGTGACTTCCATGTCCTCGTCTTTCGTAAATGAATGCGCCGCCGGGGGAGCCGCCTGGGGCCCCGGATACGCTGAATCCTGCCTGAAGCGGCGGCTTATGTCATACGGGGAAGCCCCTGTCCACGCCGCGTGGCGGGCGAGTGCAGCGCCCCTCCCCGCCCCGGCCCGGACGCCCGCCGAGACGGGCGATTGCCCCCGGCAAAACCCTCGCGTAAGACCCCCTCACGTGCGGATGTGGCGGAATTGGTAGACGCACCAGATTTAGGTTCTGGCATCGCAAGATGTGGAGGTTCGAGTCCTCTCATCCGCACCACTTGTGCCTCCACGTCAGCCTTGCGCGCGGGCCGGGCCGTGGCATGCTTCCCTTCGAATTCACCTATTGGGAGAAGCGTCATGGCGGCTGCGGCTGAAGGTTTCCAGGTCAGGCTCGTGCCGGAAGACGAATACACGCACGATCCCGGCACGGCCGAGAATTACAATGAAAGCATGTATTTCAACGTGTTCGACGCGGGCCAGCGCGCCGGCGCGTGGTTCCGGATCGGCAACCGTCCGAACCAGAACTATGCCGAGATGTCGATGTGCGTCTATTTCCCGGATGGCCGGGTCGGCTTCATGTTTGCGCGGCCTGCGATCAGTGGCAATACGGAGATGAATGCGGGCGGGCTCAAGATCGAGGTCGTGACGCCGTTCAAGGAACTGCGCGTGACCTACAAGGGCGAGCTTCTCGTGATGAAGGAGCCGCTTCAGATGGCGGATCCGAAGGCGGCCTTCCGGAACAATCCGCGCCTGCCGTGCCGCATGGAGATCACCTATACCGGGCTGTCGCCGATGTATGGCGGCGAGGTGCTGAAGGCGGACGGTTCGCCGATCGAGATTGATCCCGAGAAATCGTTCGCCAAGGCGCACTACGAACAGCATTGCGGCGCCAAGGGCTTTATCGAGTGCGACGGAGTCCGGCTGGAGATCGACGGGCACGGCCTGCGCGACAAGTCCTGGGGGCCGCGCCACTGGCAGGCGATCGAATGGTATCGCTGGTGCCCGATGAATTTCGGCCCCGACTTCGGGATGATGTTCAACGTGATGAGCGACGGCAAGGGCGGAGCCCAGCCGAGCGGCATGGTGTACCGCGACGGCGTCTACGATGACATCATCGCCTGCGACCTGACGAGCACCTGGGACGAAAACGAATACCAGACGGACCTGACGGCGAAGATCGAGACCAAGGCGGGCAAGTCCTACACCGTCACCGGCAAGGTGCTGTCGCTGATCCCGCTGCGCAACCGGCGCACGACGCCGGACGGCGTCGAGCTGACGACGCGCATCACCGAGGCGATGACGGAATATCATTGCGACGGAAAGGTCGGCTACGGCATGAGCGAGTATCTCGACCAGATCATTGACGGCCGCCCGATGGGGCGGCTGGCAGGGCACTGATCCGCTAGCGCGCCACCATCTCCCCATGCAGCGCGCTGAGGATGTCCGGCAGCTG
>JBBSAZ010000056.1:0-11060 GCA_038251755.1 Caulobacterales bacterium | reverse complement strand
TGCATGAACATGTGCTGCAGAAGGATACGACCTGGACCGGCGTGCACGCCCTGGCGGATTCGAGCGTGAAGCTGCGCCTGCGCGCCTGGGTCGCCACTTCGGACTTCGTCCAGATCCGGGCGGACCTCTACAAGGCGGTGAAACAGGCGTTTGACCGCGAAGGCATCTCCATCCCGTTCCCGCATCAGGTGCATGTTGACTACAAGGGCAAGCGGCCCGCTGCGCCGGACAGTGACGCCAAAGGCACGCCGGGTGAGTGACGTCGTTCCTCCGCCTCCGGAGCAAATTCCGGCGTCTGATGCGCCGTCGCCTACCCCCGCCGTTCAGAAACCCTTCCTCGTGCGGACGTTCAGTCTGAGCCTCGGCCAGGCGCTCCGCCTTCTCGCCCTCAGCACGCTGGTGGGCTTCTTCGTCCTCGCCTTCGACTTTGCGCCGACCGGCACCCGCTTCGACATCGGCGGCGCCTTCACCGCCATCCTCCACCGCACCTTCACGGCGATCGGCTGGGCGTTCGAAAGCTTCTGGAAGCCCGCGCTCGCGGGCCTCGTCATCGTCCTGCCGATCTGGGCGCTCTGGCGACTTGTCCGCGCACCGTTCCGCAAATAGGCAAGCCTCGCCCCTAGGACACCGGCTTCCAGATCTGCGTCTGGCAGATCGGGCCGATGCAGCCTTTGACTTCCAGCGTGCCGTCGGTCAGCCGCTTCAGCCGCGAGTCGTAGGTCTTGCCCTCTTCGGGATCGTAAATCTTCCCGCCGCGCCAGTCTTTTCCCTTACGCTCGAAACTGTGCAGCAGTTTCAGCCCGAGGATCTTTGCGCCCCTGGCGTCAGTGATGGTCTGGACCGTCTGGCCTTCCGGAAGGTCGGCCGGATTGATCCACACCACCTTGCCGCAGGGCGAACCGTTGCCGCAGTCGGCAATCTCGATCCGCGAGTTTCCGGACGGGAGGGCAAACGTGCCGAACACGTTGAACGGATCGGCCAAGGCCGAAGGGCAGATTGCTGACGCGAGGGCAGCCGCAACAAGCATTCGTTTCATGGGTGTCTCCGCTGAAAGTGGCATTATAGTCAGTCAAAATAGACTGACCCGCAGGGAGAGACAAATGGATACCTCGAAACTCATGTTCAAAGACGGCCTGATGAAGGCTGAGCGCATCCTCGTCACCGGCGGCGGCACAGGGCTTGGCAAGGAAATGGCGGAAGGCTTCCTGAAGCTGGGCGCCGAGGTGCACATCTGCGGCCGGCGCGGCGGGGTCTGCGAGGAGACCGCCAAGGAACTGATGGGCAAGCATGGTGGCCTTGTCGTCCCGCACGCCTGCGATATCCGGGTCGCCGAAGCGATCAGCGACATGAACGATTCCATCTGGGCCAAGCACGGCCCCCTGACCGGCCTCGTCAACAACGCCGCCGGCAACTTCATCAGCCGCACCGAGGACCTCTCGATCCGCGGCTTTGACGCGATCTCCAATATCGTCTTCCGCGGCTCGTTCTACATGACGCAGGACATCGGCAAGCGCTGGATCTCCGGCAAGACGCGCGGCAATGTCATCTCGATCCTCACCACCTGGGTCTGGAATGGCGGCCCGTTCGTCGTGCCCTCGGCGATGTCGAAGGCCGCCGTCAACACGATGACGCAATCCCTCGCCGTCGAGTGGGGCCGCTACGGCCTCCGTTTCAATGCCATCGCGCCCGGCCCCTTCCCGACCGAAGGCATGTCGAAACGCCTCTCGCCTGACGCAGACGGCGCGGAGCGGATGGAGCGCGGCGTCGCCAACCCGATGGGCCGGGTCGGCGAGATGCACGAACTCGTCAATCTCGCCGTCCTGCTGATGGCGCCCGGCGCGGAATACATCAACGGCCAGACGATCGCCATCGACGGCGCCATGTACAACGCCTCCGGCGGCAACTTCGCCATGCTGACTAGCTGGGGCGACGAACAATGGGCCGCCGCCCGCAGCGCCATCGAAGCCACAAACGCACAGGACAAGGCGAAACGAACCGTATAAGCAGGGTGCCGCTGCGCCTCTCTCGGGAGGGCGCGGCGGGCTTGGCGGGGGTAGAGCATGCAGGAACCGAACCGGGACATTTTCCCTACCCCGGCGATGCTCGAGCGCTTTCCCAATATCACGCCGCTGCTGAAGAACGAGGCCATCGAGACGGCCTTCAATCGGCATGAGGCGCTGTCGGTTTCCGGCAAGCGCTGGTTCCACCGGCTCGGCCTTGTCTCGATGGTTCTGATCGGCGGCAGCGCGATCTACACGATTGCCGAAGCGCTGCTGTTCACGGGCGCCGGCAACCCGGTCATCAGCATTGCCGCTGCCGCCAGCGCCGCCATCGGTATTTCCGCGCAGGTCTATACGCTCGCCGCCAAGGTGAAGAGCCAATGGCTGGTCAACCGGTTTGCCTGCGAGCGCCTGCGCTCGATCAAGTTCCAGGCCTATAGCCTTGCCGCCACCGCCCGCGACGAGGACGAACTCGCCAAGCGCGCGCGTCAGTTGACCGCCACAGAGCTCGCCAAGCTCGAAAGCGAGCTCAACATGGGCATCTCGATCTTCGAAGCCTTTGTGCCGGAAAAATGCGTCGCCGTGCCCGCGCCCGGCCCCGGGCCCGCGAACCCGGACATCACCGGCGAAGCGCTGACGGCCTTCCGCGAACTGCGCCTTCTCTACCAGGACCGTTACGCCGCCGCCGAACTCCACCGGTTGCGCGAGAACCGCCGGGTGTTTCACTCAGCCGCCGACATTCTCTACTTTTCCGGCGCCTGCCTCGTGCTTCTCTCGCTGCTCGCGAAGATCGTGCCCGGCATGCCCGCGACCCTCAACGCCTGGGTCGACTTCTTCGCGATCTCGGCCTTCGTCCTGTCGATCTCGAAGACCGTGCTCGACAGCGCGACCCTGACAGAACCGTCGACCGCGCGTTTCGTGCGCTACCGCGAGGACATCGCCGAAGTCGAGCGCCGGATCGAGCATGGCGCGACGTTGGACACTGTTGTGCCGCAGATGGAACGCATCGCGCTGGGCGAGCTTGAGGAATTCTGTGACGCCTCGAAATCGATCAACTACCGGCTCTGATCACATCACGATTGCGACCTTGCCTACCACTTCGCGGCCCCGCATCATCTCGAAGGCGCGGCGCCAGTCGGCCAGCGGCACTTCGGCATGGATGCGCGGCCGCACCTTGCCCTCCTCCGCCCATTTCCAGATCGCCGCCATGTTCTCGCGGCCCCGGTCCGGGAACTGGCGGCCATATTCTCCGGCCCGAACGCCGACCACCGAGAAGCCCTTGATCAGGGGCATGTTGACGTTCACGGACGGAATGCGCCCCGACGTGAAGCCTATGATCAGCAGCCGCCCGTCAAACGCGATGCAGCGCACGCTCTCGTCGAACACGTCGCCGCCGACCGGATCGTAGATCACGTCCGCCCCGCGCCCGCCGGTCAGCTCCTTGACCCGCTCGCGAAAGCCGGCATCCGGAAGCACATGATCCGCGCCATATTCCGTCAGTATACGGCGCTTGGCCTCGGAGGCCGAGGTCGCAATCACTGTAGCGCCCAGCAAGCGGCCCACATCGACCGCCGCAAGACCCACGCCGCCGCTGGCGCCGTGCACCAGCAGCGTCTCGCCGGCTTGCAGGTTGCCGCGCCGCACCAGCGCCACATAGGCGGTGAGGTATGCCGCGCCATAGGACGCCGCCGCGGCAAAGCTGATCGCGTCGGGCTTGCTGCGCAGCGCCGCCACCGGTACTACAGCATACTCCGCGAAGGCGCCGATCCGGTTGCCGCCGGCCACAGCATCGCCCGGCGCAAAGCCGCTGACACCGGCGCCCACGGCGTCCACAATGCCAGCAAACTCCATGCCCAGCACGAAGGGCAGCTCCGGTTTCAGCTGATATTTGCCTTCGGTCATCAGCAAATCCGGGAAGTTCAGGCTGGCCGCCTTGATCCGCACGCGGACTTCTCCGGCGCCCGGTTCCGGAATGGCCTGCTCTTCCAGCGCGACGCCGGCATAGTCCGCCGCCAGTTCCCGGCAAACTAGGGCCTTCATGCGGAGACCCGGGCGGCCTTTGCAAAGATGTCGTGCACCATTTCCGCCATCTCGCGGCAGGCCGCGCGCGCGCCCGGCGAGATGAACGTGAACGCCGTGAAGGCATGCGCCAGGCTGTCATAGCGTTTATGCAGCACGGGCACCCCGGCCGCCTTGAGGCGCGCGGCATACTCGTCGCCCTCATCCGACAAGGGATCATGCCCCGCCGTGATCACCACCGCCGGCGGCAGGCCCGAAAGGTCCGTCTCCTGCCCCGGCGAGACGCGCAGGTCACGGTGGTCGGTGCTCTCGGGCAGGTATTGTTTCATGAACCAGTCCATCGTGTCCTGACTCAGCGAGAAGGTCTGCGCGAAGGCCGTCTTGGACGCATAGGGCTTGGAGATATCGATCGCCGGGTAAATCAGCAATTGCAGCGCCGGCATCGGGCCGCCCTCGCGCTTCATCTGCTGGCTGATGATCGCGGAGAAGTTCCCGCCCATGGAATCGCCGCCCACCGCCGCCACGCCCGCCGGCGCGCCGAAGCGCGGCGCGTTGGCCAGGCCCCATTTGTAAGCCGCAATGCAATCGTTCAGGCCCGCGGGAAATACGTGTTGCGGCGCAAGCCGATAGTCCACCGACAGCACGGGTGCCTGCGCGCCTTGCGCCAGCATGGCGCACCAGGCGTGGCAGGTATCAAGATCGCCGATCACGCCGCCGCCCATGTGGAAATACACGATCAGCGGATGGCGCGGGTCCTGCGAGGCGGGCCGGTAGAGGCGCGCCGGAATGGCGTTGCCGTCCGGACCCGGAATAGTCTCGGAGGACGACCCCGCCCCCTCGCCGGTTACATCGGCAAGCAGTGCCAGTTGCGCCTTGACGCCCGCCTGCACGGCCTCTGCCGGCAGCGTGGACATCGGCGGCGCCGCGCGCCCGTTCCAGGCCATCATCTGCAACTGCGGCTCCAGCGTGCGGCCATTGATGGTGACCGGCTCACCGCCCGCCAGCTTGACGATCAGGTTGCCGGGCAGGCTGGCAAACGTCTTCGCGAGGATGCGCTGCAGGCTCATGGCGGCAAGTTCCTTGTGTCCAGATGCTGAAGATGATGGTCCGCTTTGCCGGGCGCGCCAAGAGGTGTCGCCGGGGGAGAGAGTGGCGCGTGCGAAACTAGCGCCCCATCATCGCCCGGCCGCCTGCGAGCACGAGACCGGAGGCAAAGCGCGTCGCCCCCTCCACGTCCACGGGCCGTCGCTGCAGCATGTAGTCGCCCATCTCCCGGGCAATGCCGATGGCGGCCGCGGTGAGATATTCGAGATCGAGCCCGGCGGCCGTCTCCCCGGCGAGCGTCTGCTCAAGGTCCGCCCGGATCTCTTCGGCCACGGCCAGCATTTCCGGCGTATCGACCCGCACGCCCATCAGCGCGAGGTGCGGCGCACCGGCCTTGATGGCTTCCTCGTTCTCACGCGCGATGAAGCTGAAATAGGCGCGGAAGGCATGCTCGATATAGTCTTCCAGCGAATTGGTCCGGGCCCGGACTTCTGACAGGTGCGCCCGGAACCGGTGGGTCGAATCCTCGGCGATGGCCTGGAATACTTCCTCTTTCGACTTGAAGTAGTTGTAGAAGGTGCCGGACGCGAGGTCGGTCTCGCGGATGATGTCGCGCACGGTGGTCGCTTCGTAGCCGATCAGCGCGAACACCCGCCGCGCCGCCGTCAGAATCGCCCGCCGGTTCGCCGCCTTGGTATTCGCCCGTTTGCCGCTCGTTGGCGCATCCGCCCCGATATCTGCCATGATGTATTGCCCTGAACTCTCGCCGGTTGTTACCCTGCACGAGGCGTCACGAGGCGTCAACTTTGTTGTCTCAGGGAATGTCTTCCGGCTTGCGCCCCGGCCTGCCCTTGTAGGGCGGGAACGACCAGCCGAAACGCATCGCGCCGCCCCGGATCGCCAGGGCCGCAATTGCGGCGGGCACGGCCGCCCACATCAGGGCAAGCCCTGCAAGCTCCAGCCCGGTATAGATCGCCGCCCCGGCCAGCGCCGCCGTGATATAGATTTCCGGTCGCAGCAGGACGGACGGCTCTCCCGCCAGTTGGTCGCGCAGGATCCCGCCGAAGGTCGCGGTCAGCACCCCCATCACAATGGCCACGACCGGCGAGCCGGTCACGTCGAGCCCTTTCCAGGCGCCGAAGACGCAATAGGCGGCTAGCCCCACCGCATCGAGCCAGAGCAGCAGCTTGTAGCGGGACTCGAACAGGTGCGCCGTCAGATACACGAGCGCCGCAGTGACCGCGCACACGACCAGATAGGCAGGGTTCGCCACCCAGAATACCGGCACGCCGAGGATCAGATCGCGCACTGTGCCGCCGCCTACCGCCGTCATCCCGGCGAAAAACAGAAATCCGATGATGTCCAGCTGCTTGCGCGACGCCGCCAGCGCGCCCGTCGCGGCGAACACCGCAATGCCTGCATAGTCGAGGATGAGGATGGGGTTCATGAGGCGTATCCGCCTGCATAGACGCCCGTCACCAAAGCCCGCAGTCCCGCCTTCAGCCGGTCCCAGTCCGCATCTGTCTGCAACGGCATCCCGACAAAACCGCCTTGCGCTGAACCAGACATAGCGGCCTGTTGAACCGCGCCAATCAAAAGCGCATTGAGCACGGGCGCGTCGACGCCCGCCGGAGGAGGCGCTGCAGATTTGAGGAGCGGCAGAACGCGGGCACCAAGCGCCGCTGCGCGCGCGCCTGCCATCGTCTGAACCGCATCACCCGAGCCGGTCAGTTCCCACCCGATCAGCTGCCGCATCAGGGGGTCAGCCCTCAACGCATCTAATAGCGCTTCGCTGCACGCGAGTACGACTGCACCATAAGGCTGCCCGGGCGGCATGCGAACAGTGGCTAGTGCCGCTTCGATCCAACCAGCGGAGGCCTCGCCAATGGCGGCGATCAGCCCGTCTGCGCCGCCGAAATAGCGATAGATCAGTTGCTTGTCGCATCCTGCCTCGCGCGCAACCGCGTTGACGCCAAACGCGGCATATCCCTCGCGCGCAATCAGCGCCTTGGCGGCCTCCAGGATCGCGCGCTCCGTACCCTCCCGGTCTCGCGACCGGGCTGCAGCCTCTGGCTTTCGTGCTGCGGCCATTCCCGCCTCCTTAAACAAATGTCTCCGACCGGTTATATTCTGGCTTGTGTATGTCACCTAGTGGTGATATTTAATTGTCACCGATCGGAGACAACGCAATGCCGCAACTGGCCCCCCATCTGCCTCGCTGCCTCGAGAACCCTGTCACGGGCGACGAAACCGAAATCCTGAACTCGCCTCTGGCCGGCGAGGCTGGGCCACTGATCTTCCGTACGCGGCTAGCACCCGGCGCCGCCGGTAGCCCGCTGCACAGTCACCGCTCCATCGACGAGACCTTCGAAGTGGAAAGCGGCGCTCTCGAAATGGAGGCCGGTGCGAAAGGCGCGCTCACGACGCTGACCCCTGGCCAGGCCATCGCCCTTCCGGCGGGCCGCCTGCACAGTTTCCGCAACAGGCTGAATGAGCCCACAGTGTTCGTCTCGACCTGCACACCCGGCGAAGGCTTCGAGAAATTCCTGCGGACCTTCTATGTCCTCGCCGCCGCGGGTGAGACGAACGCAGGCGGCATGCCTGCCGATCCGCTCGCGCTGGCCCTCGCCCTCGGCTTTGCGGATCTCGTGATCGCCGACCTTCCAGCGGCCTTTCAAATGCCGCTGCTCGCGGGCCTGCGCAGTTTTGCCCGCGCCACTGGTGTCGAGGCCGGGCTGAACAGGTTCTGGCCTCCGGCCGTCGTTTCAGGAGTCGTCTGATGCGCGCCCATCTCTTTCTTGGCTCCGCCGCAATCCTATTCGCTATCGGCTTCAATGTTCCGTATGCGGTGCTCGCCGTAATGTTCGACTATCCCGGAATCCTCCGCGAACCCGCCGGACACGTGCTCGAAAGATTCGCTGCAGGCGGCGCACCGCTGGTGCTGACATGGTACGCATTCGTACTCGCGGCGCTGCTCTTTGTGCCTCTCGCCGCCGGGCTGGCCCGCACCCGGGGACGCGTTGCGGCGATGCCAGGCCTTGCCATCGGCGCAGCCATTGCCGGCGGGCTGTCCGGCGCCTTGCAGGCCATCGGCCTCGCGCGGTGGGTATTCGTCATCCCTGCCCAGGCGGCTGCGCATGCCGCCGGTGATCCATCCGCATCTGTGGTGTTCGATACGCTTAACGCCTATGGCGGCGTCGCCATTGGGGAACATCTGGGCCAGATCTTCCTCGCTCTCTTCGCGGGCCTGCTCGCTAGCGTTCAGTGGACGGAGCAACGGCGTGCCGTCGCAATTACCGGCATGATCTCCGCCGCCGCCAACACCATCGGCACCGGCGAAGGCCTCGCTCTCGTGCTCGGCGGCGAAAACGAAGTTTTTTCACTCTTCACCATCACCGGTTTCTTCGGCTTTTCGGCCTGGCTGGCGGCGACCGGTGCAGCCTGCCTGCGGCGCCGCTGAAGACGCCGCTGTTCTTCCTCCTGCCCTCCCGGAAACTCCAAAGGAACCTCCCATGAAAATCCTCTCCCTCACCACACTCGCCGTCGCCATCAGCGCTGCAACGCTTGCTACTCCGGACGCCCATGCCGAGAATGGGGGCTACATCGCTGCCGGTATTGGCGCCGTACCCGAATACGAAGGCGCCTCAGAGCAGCAGGCTATCCCCTTCCTTGCCGGACGCTACGACTTCGGCGGGCGCTCGATTGCCCTCGAAGGTCTCGCGCTTCGCGCCGATCTTCTGCCATCGGACGTTTGGGAAGCCGGCCCCGCCATGACCTATACTTTCGGCCGGGATGAAGACGCTGGCAGCATCGTCTCACGGCTCGACAAGATCGAGGGCGCCGTCGAGGCTGGCGGGTATGTCTCGCGCACTTGGGCCACTGGCCCGGATGGTGGCCGCGGTGTTCGGGTGGCGGTGCAGGCCGTGCAGGATATCTCGGATGTGCATGACGGCTGGATCGCCACGCCCTCCATCAGCGTCTCTCGGGCATTGACGCCCCGACTGCGCGTCAGCACCGAGCTGTCGGCAAACTTCGTGTCGGACGAGTATGCCCAGACCTATTTCGGCTTGACGCCGGCCGGATCAAGCGCAACCGGCCTGCCGGTCTTTGCCGCAGGCGGCGGCCTGAAGGATGTCGGCCTCGGCTTCAACTGGAATTATGCGCTGAACGATACCTGGAGCGTCACCGGATACTCGGGCTATCGCCGCCTCGTGGGCGACGCTGCCGACAGCCCGCTGGTGGATGGGATTGGCGACGCCAATCAGTACACGGCTGGCTTTGGAACCGGCATGGCGTTCTGACCGCCGCAACTCTAATCTCGCCGGTCTCTTGCGGGACCGGCGGTACATTTTCCGGATCACGCATCATCATCCACAACGCTCGCAGCTGCGCCCACCTTTGCATCCCGGGTGCGACGCCTTTGGACGGTCTGGAACATGCCGAACACGACGCGGATGAAGATCAGCAGGAGAACGCCGGCGAGGGGTTCGTTGAGGGAGAAGGCGACACCGGCGCCCAGGATGATGGCGATGTGCAGTGTCACGATCCGTCCGTAGGGCGAGAACATCTCGGCCTGCGGATTGCTGGTCTTGAACTCGCCGCGCCAGAGGAAATCGAACACATAGTAGAGCGCGCTGACGCCGACAATGGCGGCCACGAACCAGAGCATTTCCGGCGCCGTGCCCAGCGCCCACTGGATCAACGAGATAGGCTCCAGCGCGCCGCCGCCATCCACGCCCTTGTTCCACTCGGCAAAGACACGGATGAATACTCCGTGTACGAAGCAGAACATGCCGTAGTGGAAGAAGAAGAATGGCACCATGAACAGTGACATCGCCAAGCTGACGACCGACACCAGAGCCGTGCCGATCATCCGGAAAATCGTGAACGCGCCGATGACGATATTCTCGAGCCAGTAGAGTGCGACCAGCGGCGTGGCGCTCCAGCCGAAAGCGAACACGGCAATGATGGGCATCAGGTCAACCGCCAGGCTGACCCAGGAGAGCGGATCGCGGTAGGCGCGCGCGACCTCCGACGGGTCGAGGAAGCGGGCCTTCATTCGGCGAGCTTGCCGGCGATTTCCGGGATCCTGGCGTTGACCGGCACATAAACGACATTCCGCCCCGGCGACCATTCACCCTTGGCGAAGTATTCGGATGTCATCGCCATCTGTCCGTCTACGGTCAATCGTCCGGTCGAGCGCACCCGGGTGATCGTGTCATGTCCGGTCACGGCCTCTTCGGCGGTCCAGCTGCCATCTTCGCCGAGCACGAAACTGCCCGTTGTGTGGAAGCCGGCGCTGGTGACGTAGACGTAATCAAGTGAACCGGTCTGGCCGTTTTCGTAGACATAGGTGACCCCGCCATAAGAGCCGTCCTCCAGCGCATGGCGGTTGACGAGGACGCGCCCGCCGAGGTCCCAGCTCCATCTTGAAATGTCGGCAGGGCCAGCTTCGCCTTCACCTGCCGGCGCGCTGCGCCAGGTTTTCCCGACGAGGCCGGAGAGCGCGCCGAACGTATCGGCTTGCTGGGCCGTTGCGGGGGCGGACCCCGCCCCCCCGCCCGGAAAGCAGGCGCAGGCGGTGAGCGTGAGTCCGGCGGCAGCGGCGAGGACAAGGCGCCTTGCGGCGGCGCTCCGAGTATGGCGGTGCATGATTTTTATTCCTCCCCGGCTCTCAATAGCCCACAAAATCATAGGCTGGGAAGGCGAAAGGATCATTCGGCGTCAGGCCCCTCGAGGCACTGGGCGTATCGTAATTGCCGGTCAGCACCTCGTAATGGAGGTGGGGACCTTCGGCATTACCAGTCGCGCCCATCTGCCCCACCGGCTGGCCAAAGCCCAGGGATGAGCCGAGTTGCAGGCCGGGATCGAAGCTGTCGAGGTGGGCGTACCGGGTATAGACGCCGTGTCCGTGATCCAGCAGGACCTGGAGTCCGTAGCCGGACGAATTGCGCGCCTCGATCACCCGGCCGGGCGCGGCGGCATAGATGGTGCCGG
>JBBSAZ010000055.1:0-11117 GCA_038251755.1 Caulobacterales bacterium | reverse complement strand
CCAATATCCTTCCTGACCGAACTCGATGCTCTCATACAGGAAGAAGTTCGTCTCCCCTTTGAACGCCCAGTCGGTGTAGCCGTAGATCTCGCCGCCGGGTACGGGCACGCCGTAGCGTGCGGTGGCGTTGGCGATCCACTCCGGTGCGTTGGGAAACGAGTTGCCGGAGATATTGTAGCCGAGCAGCGTGATGCCGTCAGCGGCAAACACGGCAGGATCAAGGATCGTGCACGGTGCGCCGCATCCTGGCGCAATGATCAGCGCGTCCTTGAACTCCGTCTTGTTGTAGGAAAGGCCTGCCGTCATCAGGAGGTTGGGAGTCGGCGCGGCTTCGATGTCGGCTTCGAACCCATATCCTTCGCTCTTGTCTGCATTGAACAGCGAGACATCGTTGGTGAGGCCGCCCACGATGGTCAGCTGCTGGCCTTCCAGTTCGAAAGAATAGAGGCTGACGTTCGCCCGCATGCGGTCATCGAACAGTTCGGTCTTGGCGCCGACTTCGTAAGACAGGACGGTTTCGCTTTCGGCCTGCGACGGGGCGCCAAATCTTTGCTGCACGGTAGGGCCGCGAAAGCCCTTGGCGATCCGGCCATAGACATTGATGTCATCGGTGGCTGTGTAGGCTGCAGACACATCCCAGCTGACCTGTTCGTCACCCAGTTCGCGCTGGTCGCCTGCCGCGCGGAATTGTTTCTCGTCTTCCGTCCAGCGTGCGCCGCCGGACACCACAAGGCGTTCGGTCAGGTCATAGCTGAGCGATGCGAAGACAGCCTTGCTGTCGGTGTCCAGTTCGCGCTGCGCCACTGTCGTCTGCGGCTGGCCGGGCGTGAGCGAGGCGAAGGCGCGAGAGGTGATCGCGACTTCTTCCTGGAAGAGGAACACGCCGGCTTGCGCGCGAAGCGCTCCGCCATTGTCAAAGGTGAAGCGCAGTTCATGCGTGGTCTGGTCGAGCGAATCCACCGCGCCGCTCGTCTCCACCGGGAACGGGATAAGCCCGGGGCCGAAATTTCCCGCGCCCAGGAAAGCGGCGCCGAAGCCGCCGTCAATGTCGCCGCGGCTTTCGATCTCGGCATTCTCGTAGCCGAAGACATAGGTTGCGGTGATCGCGTCGGTCAGCGGTTTGTCGAGACGAAGCGTTACGCCCGACGTATCCTGCGTCAGGAAGTTCCGGCCATCATAGAAAACCCTATCGCGATCAAAACCCGATCCCAGACCCTTGTTGCCCACATCGATGATGTTGGCGCGAAACAGGCGTGCGTCGCCGTCGTTGGAACGGGTATGCAGGTTGAGCAGCGCCGAGAAGTCCGTCCCTTTCGGTGTCAGGAGGAACTGCGCGCGGCCGGCAACTTCCTTGAAGCCTTCATACCGATCCTTTTCGCCGGTATAGGCATTGTCCACATAGCCATCGCGCTCCTGGTAGAGGCCGGAGACCCGCACCGCGAGCACGTCCTTTACCACCGGCACGTTCACTGCGCCTTCAAGGTCGCGCGTGTTGTAGTTGCCGTAGGCTCCGCGAACATAGGCTTCGAATTCGTCCTGCGGCTTGCGCGAGTCGAACTTTATGATGCCGCCCGGCGTATTGCGGCCGAACAGAGTGCCTTGCGGTCCGCGCAGCACTTCGATCTGCTCGAGGTCGAAGACCGGAAAGCCCTTCAGGATAGGGCTCTCATACGGCACGTCATCGTACACCAGGCTGACGGGTTGCGAAGCGTTGAGGTCGAAGTCGGTATTGCCGATGCCGCGAATGTAGAAGCGCGGAAAGGCGCGTCCGAATGAACTCTCGGCTATCACGCTCGGCACGCGGGCCGAGAGAAACCGGACATCCGCGCCCGATGATTTCAGCGTATCCAGTTTCTCGTCCGAAAGGGTCGAAATCGAGATCGGTACTTCCTGCAGGTCTTCTTCAACGCGCTGGGCGGTTACGGTGACGGTGCCCAGCCGGGCGGTCGCCTCTTCGTCTGTGGTCTGGGCGAGCGCCGGCATGCCGATGGCCGTGAGGGCGATCAGGCTGGCGCTGGCAAAGAGGCGGCGAAGAAACATCTGGGAGGGCATAGGATCACCTTGGCGCAGTAGGCTGGAGGCACGCATCGGTGCGGCCGCGTCTGGCGCGGGTGTGTCATACCGCACGGCCAAGGGAAACGCCGGTCGCCTACCGCGCGAGTTGTCTGGCTGCGATGAGAACCGAGGCGTGCTTCCGCGGCAACAGGTGCCTGAAGTTGAGGCTAGTTCCAGGGATTGAACCGGCGCGGACTGCCCGGTTCAGGCGGTGGCGGGGCGCTATCGCCCTGCAGTTCCAGCGGATCGGTTTTCGGCGCGGGCGGCGGATAGGCCTCGGCGGCCGAGATATCGTCGAACTCATCCGGCGACATGTCCGGGAGGTCGAGCGTGCCATCAATGACGATCCGGGCTGGAGCTTCGGCCGCGACCCTGGGTTCCGGCTCGGGGGGCGTTGTCGAAGGGTGCGAAGGCGCGCCTGCGCGCTGGGCAGCGCCCAGGCCGAATCCGAAGGGTATAGACGATAGCGAGATGGGCTGGCTCAAAGTTGGAACAGCGGTCGAAGGCTGCGACACGGGCTCTGGTTCCGGTGCCGCATCGACCGCAACCAGCTCAGGTTCAGCCTCGGGTGCGGCCGGCGCTTCGGCGACGATCCTCTCGGCGACGGAGTCCGGAGCGTGTGTCTGCTCGTCTGCCGGTTCGATCTCGTGTTCGCCGGCGATCTGTTCGAACGCCCCGAATGTCCCAAATGATCCCGGCTCTTCGGTCAGCGGCGGCACGTCTACTGACGGCGCGGGCGCCTCGGCAGTCATTTCCGTGACCGGATGGGATTCAGGCTCGGCCTCGGGGGCCGGATCTGGCTCCGCCTCTGGTTCCGCTTCCGGTTCGGCCGTTTGCGCAGCGGCCACCGGTTCCGGAATCGGCTCCGGCTCCGGCGCAGCTACAACGTCATCGACAGGTGCCGGGGGCGTGCCGTTGATCTGGTCAGCCAGGTTTGCAACCGCGGCTGTAATCTCTGTTTCGCTTTCGATGGGCGCCGTCTCATCGGTTGTGGCGTCCGGCGCATCGACGAACTGCGTCACGGCGGCAGCGACAACAGCGGCTGCCGGCGGCTCTGGTTCAACCGAATCAAGTCCGGCAAGCAGGGCGCGTATGGCTTTTTCGGTGCCCCGCGCATGACGGGCGGCCTCGCGGTAGAGTTCCGCAATGAACTTGGCATAGGGCCGGCCATGGGAATCGACATCGTCGGCAAATTCTTCCGGCGTGCAGGTTTCGATCTCGCGTCCCAGCGCATCCGTCAGCAGCACCGTGTGAGGGTCCGGGGTGATCACCACGCGGTAACCTTCGGTGTCATGCACGACCGTGGCATTCTCGCCTTCGGTCCAGGTGACCCGCTGCTTGCGCGTCATCTCGCTCAGCTTGTCGATGAGGCGCTTGGTAGAGGGATGCAGCATTGCGGCGTGCCTTCCTGATAGGGCCGATTATGACTTTGGCGTCAGGTTAGCCCGCCCGGCGCCAAGATTCAAACCTCACAGCCAGATTCCTCTCCGGTGTGTCGATTTGGAGACCCATGCAGGCCCGGTGCCGCGTTTCAGAGGTTTCAGGGAGCGGGCGCCACAAACCGGAGTTCGGTCAAAACGGCTGTCGAATCCGCCGCCTCGCCGCCGGAAATCGCATAAACACGGGTAAACGCAGCCGGTGCGCTTGGGTCAGGGCAGACAAGCAGGCCGGGTTCCGAGCGGTTGCAGAGCGCTGCGTCTGCGAGGGAAAGCTCGGCGAAGCGGGTCTGTCCGATCCATTCACCCTTCGGGCCGCGCACGGCAGGGTCGCGGCTGCGCACGCTGGCCACATATCCGCGAGTCCAGTCTGATTCGACGATGAACCGGGCTTTGTCGCTATCCGGCGCGCGCACTTCAAAGGTCACCGTTCCCGAGGTGGGATCGGTCAGGGGAATGACCGTGTGGCCAGGCAAGGCTTTTTCCACGGCCGCGACCGTAAACGGTGTGCCTGAACCTATGCCAGCGACGCCGGCCGGCGACATGACGAGCATAGCGGCATCCCTGACTTCGCTGCGCAAACGCGCAATGTCCTTGATGAAGGTTTTGACCGGCTGGTCCTTGTCGACCGACAGGTCGGTGCGGAAACTCCTGACGATGCCGTCCGGTGAGACAACAAGGTAGGACGGCGTCCAGCGGATCTTGAGCGCCTCGCGCAGGCTTCCATCTGCATCGAGGACTACCGGCAAGGTGTACCCGGCCGATTTGAAATAGGCGTCCAGCGAACCATACTTGCCGAACATTTCCCGGGGCGCAGTGCGCGCTGCATTCTGCGGCACATGGAGCGTGATGAAATCAAGGTCCGGATCAGCTCCAACCGCGCGCGACAGCGCTTCGGCGTAAGGGCCATCCGCGCGGGAGTCGCCGCACCAGACGCCCCAGACGGCGATCACCGTCCAGCGGTTCAAGGTAGCGGAATCAAACGTACCGCCGTCCGCCATGGGCGCCGTGAAGGCGGGCAGCTTCTGTCCGATCAAGGCGTATTCGGTTGGGCGGCTTTCGGCTTCCGGCTCAGCTTCGGGCGCGGATGATTGTTCATTTTCTGAGACGAAAGCGGTTGTAGCCTCCGGCGTTTCGGCGGCGTTGCTGCAGGCGGTTGTCAGCGCGAGGGCAGCGAAGGCGGCAAACAGATGATTCATTGAAAGGGGCTCCGGGGACCTAGCCACCGTGTTGCACGTTCCTGCGGCATGATGAAGGCAGGCCCTTGCCGCGCAAAAGAAAAGGGCGGCCTCGCGGGCCGCCCTTTCCGTAGCATGATTGTGGGCGTTTGGATCAGCTGTAGATCTCGAACAGGCCGGCTGCGCCCATGCCGCCGCCGATGCACATGGTGACGACGCCCCATTTGGCTTTCCGGCGCTGGCCTTCAAGCAGGAGGGAGCCGGTGCAGCGTGCGCCGGTCATGCCGAACGGGTGGCCGATCGAGATGGCGCCGCCATTGACGTTGTATTTTTCGGGATCGATGCCGAGGCGGTCACGCGAGTAGAGGCACTGCGAGGCGAAGGCCTCGTTCAGTTCCCAGAGATCGATGTCGCTGACTTTCAGGCCATGGCGCTCGAGCAGGCGCGGTACGGCGAAGACAGGGCCAATGCCCATTTCGTCCGGGTCGCAACCGGCGACGTTGAAACCGGCAAAGCGGCCGAGCGGCTTCAGGCCGCGCTTTGCTGCTTCCTTGGCTTCCATAAGGACCACCGCGGCGGAGCCGTCGGAAAGCTGCGAGGCGTTTCCGGCGGTCACGTATTTGCCCTGCTTGACGACCTGGCCGCCGGAGAACACCGGCGGAAGTCCTGCGAGGCTTTCATAAGTTGTACCCGGACGGTTGCAATCGTCCTTGTCGACGACGACGTCCTGGAAGGTTTCTTCCCGCGTTTCCTTGTTCACCAGTTTCATACGGGCATTCATCGGCACGATTTCCTGCGCCATGTAGCCTTTCTTCTGGAACTCCGCGGTACGGCGCTGGCTCTCGGCGGAATACTGGTCCTGGTATTCGCGGGATACGTTGTACCGTTCGGCGACGATCTCGGCGGTCTCGATCATCGTCATCCAGATCGCAGGCCATTTCTTGGCCAGTTCCGGCTCGAAATAGCGGTGACGGTTGGTGTGGCCGGAGCCCTGCACGATGCTGAGGCTTTCAACGCCGCCGCCGACGGTGACGGACGCGCCTTCGTGGATGATCGTGTGGGCCGCGTTCGCGATGGCCTGAAGGCCCGACGAGCAGAACCGGTTGATCGTGGCGCCCGAAGTGGTCGATGGGCAGCCGGCTGCCAGAGCAGCGTTGCGGGCCACGTTGTGGCCAGTTGCGCCTTCGGGGGTGGCGCAGCCGAGGAACACGTCTTCCACCGCGGCGGCTTCGACGCCGGCACGGTCAAGCGCGCCCTTGATCACATGGCCGGCCATGGTGATCCCGTGGGTATCATTGAGTCCACCGCGACCCGCTTTGGTCAGGGCAGTACGGGCTGTAGAGACGATAACGGCTTCGCGCATGGCTTCCTCCGGAATGTTTGGCGTCGAGTTGCGGCGCACCGTAACGATTGCAACCGGCCCGCGCCAGACTTCCCTTAACGTCAAGGGCGGCTTTCCCATGAAAAAACCCGCCCGGCGGAAGCGGGCGGGTTTTCGTTTGGCGTTTCTTCCCCGGTATCAGGCGGTAATCTTGGCCTTCGGTGCTGCCGCTTTCACGGCGTCGTCCACATAGGCTTCGAATTTCTTGAAGTTCTCGACAAACATCTCGGCGAGTTTCGCCGCTTGCGCGTCATAGGCGGCAGGGTCAGCCCAGGTCGAGCGCGGGTCGAGGATTTTCGAATCAACGCCCGGAACGGCAGCAGGAACCATGAAGCCGAAGGTTTCATCCTTGCGGAACTGGACCGAGTTCAGCGAACCATCGAGCGCCGCGTTGAGCAAAGCTCGCGTCGCCTTGATCGGCATCCGGTTGCCCTGGCCATACGGCCCGCCCGTCCAGCCGGTCGAAACCAGCCAGCAATCCACATCATATTTCGCGATGAGGCGGCGCAGGAGATTTCCGTACTCGGACGGATGGCGCGGCATGAAGGGACCGCCGAAGCAGGTCGAGAAGGTCGCCGAAGGTTCGGTCACGCCCTTTTCGGTGCCGGCCACACGCGCGGTGTAGCCGGAGAGGAAGTGATACATCGCCTGCGCCGGTGTCAGCTTGGCAATCGGCGGCATGATGCCATAGGCGTCGGCCGTCAGCATGATCAGGTTTTTCGGCTGGCCGCAGCGGCCGGTCAGCGAGGCGTTCGGGATCGCCTCGATCGGATAGGCGCCGCGCGAGTTTTCGGCGAGGACGGCGGAGTCGAGGTCGAGTTCGCGGGTGACGGAATCCATCACGACGTTCTCGAGCACGGTGCCCCACTGTTTCGTGGTCGCGAAGATTTCAGGCTCGGCCTCGGCCGACAGCTTGATCATCTTGGCATAGCAGCCGCCTTCGAAGTTGAAGAGGCCGTTCTCGGACCAGCCATGCTCGTCATCGCCAATCAGCGTGCGCGAGGCGTCGGCCGAAAGCGTTGTCTTGCCGGTGCCGGACAGGCCGAAGAAGATCGCGGCGTCGTCCTTGTCGGACGTGTTGACCGAGCAGTGCATCGGCATCACGCCCTGATCGGGCAGAAGGTAGTTGAGGATCGTGAAGACCGATTTCTTGGTTTCGCCGGCATAGGACGTGCCGCCGATCAGCACGAGGCGCTTCGCGAAGTTGACCGCGATCACGGTTTCAGAGCGCGTGCCGTGCTTGGCCGGGTCGGCGCGGAAGCTCGGGCAGTTGATGATGGTGAATCCGGTGCGGAAGGATTTCGCTTCATCCGTGGTCGGAAGACGCAGGAGATGGCGAATGAAGAGGGAGTGCCAGGCATATTCGGTCACCACGGTGACCGGCACGCGGTAGTCGAGGTCCGCGCCGCCGAAAAGGTCCTGCGCGTAGACGTCCTGATGGGCGAGATGGGCTTTGAAGTCCGTCCACAGAGCATCGAAGTGCGCCGGGCTCATCGCTGCGTTGTTGTCCCACCAGACCGTGTTCTCGGTCAGCTCGTCACGCACCGTGAACTTGTCCTTTGCCGAACGGCCGGTGTGCTGTCCGGTCTCGACGACCAGCGCGCCACCTTTTGCGACGCGCGCTTCGCCAGAGGCGACGGCGGTCTCGTAAAGACGGGCTTCATTCCAGTTCTTGCGCACCGATTTCGGACGCACGCCGAGCTCGGAAAGGATTGCTACTGTGTCGCTCATTATCACCCTCGTAATCGCGATTCTGTCGGGCCGCCCCCGGCCTAAACACCCTGCGCATTAGCGCCTGAAGGGCGAATTTTGCAACATCCGTGCCGCTCAGGAGAGAGTAAATCTCTGCGTTACTTGTGCGGCGAAAATGCAGACAAATGAATGTCCGACGTTGTCAAATAATGGGCTTCATTATTGTGCGGTGCACTGTGTGCCGATCACGGACAAATAGCTCAGGGTCGCCGTTGTCAACGGCGCCGGCAGGGCGCCGGGATCAAACCAGCCCCAGCCGCCATGCTTCTCGCGCTCCATGATTTTCGGCTCGCCGGACGTGATGCGGGCTTCATACACCGGCGCGATCCAGTGGCGGCCGTCGCCCTGGTCGATCGTCTCGGCGATGCAGGCCAGGCGAAGGATCTCGATCTCGATTCCCAGTTCTTCTGCAATCTCGCGCCGCGCCGTTTGCATCGCCGGTTCGCCGAAATCGATCTTGCCGCCGGGCAGGCCCCAGGCGCCTGCCTCCGGCGCGCGCAAACGCTGGATGAGCAGGAGGCGACCGGTGTCATCGCGGATCGCCGCGCCGCAGCCGGCTTCGGGTTTGCGAGAATCCATACCGGCGGCCTCCAGGAGTGAACGGAGTCAGCTGATAACAAAAAAGGCCGCCAAGGCGATACCCTGGCGGCCCGAGGAGAGGCATGGAGAGAGCTTGAAGCTTACTTCTTGGCCGCCACGTTGCACTCGGCGAGTTCTGCGGCCGTCAGCTCGGATTTCGTGTTGCGAAGCGCGGCCAGTTCGCCGACTTCTTTTACGATCTTCTTGCAGATGCGCACGGTCGGCGCCTTGCGGTCGAGTTCTGCGGTGCAGGTCGTGCCTGCGCAGGACCAGACGACGCTTTCAGCGACGATGCGTTTTTCCGAAACCGGGTTCACGGTTTCGAAGGTGTAGGAATTGCTGGCGAAAGCAGGGGCAGCGATGGCTGCAAAAGCTGCGGCGGCGAGGGCAGAACGGAGCATGGGAGGGTGCCTTGTCGTTCGGGGTTGACGATGCATTCGGTGGTCAGGCGAGTGGCCTGAGTTGATGAGTAAAGAACGTTGAATAATTCGTCAAGTGTTCAGAGCGCTCAATTCAGAATTATTGGAGAACGGTTCGTTCCATATGCTGCAGTGCAGCATTCCACTTGCCCCGGCGGCACAAATTGCCGCCTCGCCCGGCAGGCGTATGGTGTCCTGAAAGCCGCGACGCAGGGAGAGACATATG
Source organism: Caulobacterales bacterium (assembly GCA_038251755.1). Classification (GTDB taxonomy): domain Bacteria; phylum Pseudomonadota; class Alphaproteobacteria; order Caulobacterales; family Hyphomonadaceae; genus Hyphomonas. The sequence goes on along the minus strand of JBBSAZ010000055.1, from coordinate 2,091 downwards.
GACTTCAATATTCCAAAGGACATCGCCGACTATCTGGTCGTGCTCGACAAGTTCATCGAGGACGAGATCAAGCCGCTGCAGGCGCAGGACGATAACGAGCGCTTCTTCGACCATCGCCGCGAATGGGCCCGCACCGATTTCGACAATGAAGGCCTGCCGCGCCCGGAATGGGAAGCGCTGCTGCGCGAAGCCAAGAAGCGCGCCGACAAGGCCGGCCACCTGCGCTACGCCCTGCCGAAGGAGTTCGGCGGCCAGGAGGGCACAAACCTCGGCATGGCGATCATCCGCGAACACTTCGCCAAGCAGGGCCTCGGCCTGCACAACGACCTGCAGAACGAGCACTCCATCGTCGGCAACTTCCCGCAGATCCTGATGCTGCGTGACTTCGCGCGCCCCGACCAGAAATACCTCGCGACCGCGGCGCTCGAAGGCAAGTTCCTCGCCTGCTTCGGCCTCACTGAGCCGAACCACGGCTCCGACGCCACGCATATGGAAACGCGCGCCGTCCGTACCAAGAAGGACGGCAAGGACGGCTGGCTGATCAACGGCGAGAAGATGTGGATCACCGGCATGCATGTCGCGACCCACATCATGTTGTTCTGCCGCACCAACGGCAAGGACGGCGACGCCAAAGGCATCACCTGCCTGATCATCCCGGCGCGCGATCCCGGCGTGATAATCGAAGAGTACATGTGGACCTTCAACATGCCGACGGACCACCCGCGCCTCAGCATCAAGGATGTCTGGGTGCCGGAAGATGCCGTATTCGGCCCGCCGGAAGGCGGCCTCGCGCTGGCGCAGCACTTCGTCCACGAAAACCGCATCCGCCAGGCGGCCTCCTCCTGCGGCGCGGCGATCTACTGCATCAACGAGAGCGTCAAATACGCCAACGAGCGCAAGCCCTTCGGCAAGCCGCTCTCCACCAACCAGGCCATCCAGTTCCCGCTGGTGGAACTGGCCACGCAGGCCGAAATGCTCCGCCTGCTGATCTTCAAGACGGCCTGGGAAATGGACCAGATGTCGAAACCGGAAGTGGCCATCCGCCTCTCCGACAAAGTGTCGATGTGTAACTATTACGCCAATCGCCTCGTCTGCGAAGCCGCCGACCGCGCAATGCAGGTGCACGGCGGCATCGGCTATTCACGCCACAAGCCGTTCGAGCACATCTACCGCCACCACCGCCGCTACCGCATCACCGAAGGCTCCGAAGAGATCCAGATCCGCAAGGTCGCCGGCCACCTCTTCGGCTTCATGGGCCCGAACAAGCACGGCCAGCCCAAAGGCGAAGTGGACGCGAAAGGCAAGAGCGCCGAGCCGACGGACTTTGCGGTGCGGTAGTCCGAGTCACATGAACTGAAGAAGATGCCGGGCCATCGCGCCCGGCATTTTTTTGCCTAAAGCTTCGCGAACTCCGCCGTGAAATGCCGCATCATCGGCGGCTCCTTGACGATCCGCATGCCGCGCAGCGTGTCTTTCGCGGCCGCCACTTCTTCCAGCACTTCCACCACATAGTCGGCATGGCTCTGTGTGTAGACGCGGCGGGGCATGGCGAGGCGGACGAGGTCCATGGCCCCGGGGGCTTCGCTGCCGTCCGGCTTGCGGCCGAACATCACGGTGCCGATCTCGCAGGCGCGGATGCCGCCCGCTTCATACATCGCGCAGGTCAGCGCCTGTCCGGGATACTGCAGCGGCGGAATGTGCGGCAGGAAGGCGCGCGCATCGATGAACACGGCATGCCCGCCCGCCGGCTTCACCACCGGAACGCCCATCGCATCCAGCCGTTCGGCAATATAGGAATTGCTCCGCACACGGTAACGCAGGTAATCCTCGTCGATGATTTCCTTCAGGCCCTGCGCAATCGCGTCAAGGTCGCGCCCGGCGAGGCCGCCATAGGTCGGAAAGCCCTCGGTCTGGATCAGCAGCGTGCGCGCCCGCTCCGCCAAGGCGTCATCGTTCAGCGCCAGCCAGCCGCCAATGTTGGCGAAGGCATCCTTCTTGGCGCTCATCGTCATGCCGTCGGCGACGGCAAAGCAGTCGCGCACAATGTCCTTGATCGGACGATCGGTCTGGCCTTCTTCGCGCAGCTTGATG
>JBBSAZ010000054.1:0-11127 GCA_038251755.1 Caulobacterales bacterium | reverse complement strand
CGGGGCGGAGTTTCAACGCCGCGTCGCCATAGCGTTCGCCGCCGGCTTCAAGGCCGGTCAGACGCCCGTCGAGGATTGTGCCTTCGGCGCGCGACCAGCTGAGGCCGTGACCTGCAACGCCGGCGAACTTCAGCGCCGCGCCAAGCGGGGCGAAGACCGCAAGGCCGATCAGGACGCCGACGAGGAGCAGCGCGAGGAGGGCGATGCGGTTCATGGCACGGGCGGGGCAGAGAAGGCCACGACCGCATCGACCTGGCCGGGCTGGGCGGCGGTGATCTGTGCGGATTGGACGGTGATCCCGAGCCCGGTCTCGGCTTCTTCGATCCATTGGAACACGGCGCCGGGGTCGGCGGCCTTGAAGGCGAAGCGCAGCGCCGGAGCGGAGGTGAGCGCCGGATCGGGCACGAGGCCGGACCGGGCGGCCCACTCGGCGGCGAGGGCGGGCGCGTCCTGCGGGCTGGTGGGCGGGGCCGCCTGCGTGACACCGGCTTCGCGCAACCGTTCGAGGCGGACGAGGGTGCGCCCGGATTCGGCGAGGGCTTCTTCGGCGGCGCTGCGCTGTTTCAGCGACGGGACGAGCACCGCCTGCACGAGGAGCGCGAGCGCGAGGATGATGGCGGCGGCGAGCAGCAGAAGCTGCTCGCGCGGGGCGCGTTGGTCCCACCAGGTTTTCATGGGGCGGCCCTCACGATGACGTTGGCCTCGACGCCGGTTGGAAGGTCACGGATCGCTTCCGCTTCGGCCTGAAAGCCGGACGATTCGAGGGCCGATCTGAAGGCGGATTCCTCGGCGCGATTCGAGAACTGAATCCGTGCACGGATGGATACTTCGCTGGCGGTGTAGGAGAGGCTGACGACGCGGACGGAGGGGCTGTCCGGCAATGCGCGGTAAAGCGCGGCCGAAAGGGCGCGGAAGCTGGCGGGGGAGGCGCCGGCGAGCTGGGCGGACAGGCGGCGGACATCGGCGCCGATGTCGGCAGGCTCCGGCGCGCCGGGGAACTGGGCGCGGTAGGCGGCGCGGGCGGCGGCCTCGTTGCGGGCGGCGGCCTGGTGAAGGCCGTTCGTCTCGAACCAGATGCTGGCGAGCCAGAGACCCCCTGCGGCGAGGGCAAGAACCCCCGCAAAGAGCCAGCGGCCGAGGCCCTTGGCGCCGCGGCGGCGGGCACCGTCGCCGTCGGCGCCGCCGAGCGCGATGCCGGGGGAGCTGGCATGCAGGGGGATCAGGGTTTCCAGTGCATTGGTTGGCGTGCGGCGCGCATGGCCGAGGCCGTAGGCGCTGATCAGTTCACGGAGGGCTTCGTCTGGCCAGGCCGGGTCGGCGGCGACGGCGCTGCCCTCCTGGCTGAGCAGCAGCCGGTCGCCGAAATCCAGCAGGGCGCCGATGGGCAGGGTCAGGCTGTTTTCCGGGATGATCGCGGCGTGGTCCAGGTTCAGGGCGGCGAGCGCCTCGGTCCAGGCGCGCATCAGGCTCCGGTCGACGATATAGACATCCCGCGCCGTTTCATTCCGGCCCTTCGGGCCGAGGGTCAGATGGACATCTTCGACGGGTTGGGCGAGATCGTCCTCCACCGCGTAAAGCGCCGTCTTGCGAGCTTCGGATTCCGATTTTGCCGCGATGGGCACACGGAACTTCGCGACGCAAAGCGCGGGGGCAAAGGCAATCGCTTTTGTGCGGGCATTGGCGGCGATACGGCCCAGCGGGACATGTTCGATTTCACCGCCGCGCCAACGCGCGAGGCGGAGCGGGCCGCCCGGAACCGAGGGCAATTCGATGTACAGATCCGCTTTCATCCGGCGTCTCCGAAGGATCGCCAGACAATGCGCGGCGCGCCGTCTGCGCCTGAGTAGAGGAGAAAGCGGAATGGCCAGCGGCCGGCATCGAGATCGATGCTGCCTTCGCCGGTGAAATACTCGCCGCGCACTGCGAGCGGCACTTCGGAAAGGGCCTGCGCATAACCCTGCCGGCCCTGCGCGAACTCCGCCACGTCCTGAACGCTGTTCCAGCCGCTGGCCGGGCGCGACTCGATGAAGCGCCTTGCCTCGGCCGCGGACAGGGCGCCGCGCGTGGCGGCGCGCAGGACGGGCGCAGTGTCCGGGGTGAGCGCATTGACGTTGATGCGCAGACCGTCGGTGTACGGAACAGAGCAGGTGGAGGCCTCAATCGCCTGAATCAGTTCGGGCGTGTAGCCGGGCACGGGGGCCAACTCCCCCGGGCTGAGAACCGGCTGGCCGGATGTGCGCAAGCCGCTGGTGCTTGCGAGGTAGCTGGCATCTTCGCCGCCGCCGGGCTGTGCAATCTGGTCCGCGTCGATCCAGTCTCCGAGCGTTGCGGCAAGGGCCGCTGCGTCGCTGCGCGGGACGCCGATATCCTCCAGCAGGACCGCGAAGGCGGCGGCTTGCTGCGCGCGGGCTGTCTCGTCAGGATTTGCCAGGGCGTTCAGGTTGAAGCAGGGCGGCAGTTCCCTCAGTGTCAGGATGATCTTGCCGCTCTCAACCGGCAGGATGAGGGTCTGCTCCCGGCCCGTGTCTCCGCTGCCGGCGGGCAGGCGGCTGGCGGCGACGAGATCGGCGGCGCCGGCGAGCGCGGCCGCTTCGGCAGAGCGCGCGGCCCAGAGGGCGGATGTGCGGCGGGCGCCGAGTTTCTGCAGGTCAGTCTGCCGCGCGATGGCTTCGGTAGCCATCAGGGCGGCGACCGACAGCGTGGCGACGATCAGCAGGATCGAGAGGAGGGCGGCGCCGGCCTGCCGGCTTTGCGGGATCATGCGCCCGCTCCGATCAGGTAGCGCGCCGTGAGCGTATCGTCCGGGGCGAAGGTGAAGGTTAGCTCCACCTTCTGGGGGGCAGGGTCGTTACCGGTTCCGGCCACCTGCCAGTCACTCTGCCAGGTTTCAGCGCGGCCGAAGCGGGCCTCGACATTCTGCAGGCCGGTCAGGAGGGTTTCCTCCACCATGGGGGTGGCTGCAACCGGGTCCGGCGCGGCCCAGGACCTGCGGATCAGATTTCCGCCGGAAAACAGGTATTCAATGCGTTGCAGGTCACTGCGGGCCGCGCCCAGGGGATTGTCCCAGCCGTTCCGTACAAAGACCATCAGTCGGCCATCATGGCGAGGGGCATGGCCGGCAAAGGCGAAGGCGCCCTCGTTGACGGACGCGTCTTCGCTGGTGCGGCCGGTATAGGCGGCGAGGTCCGCCGAGAGGATGCCGAGGGCGATGGACATTTCGGAGGCGGCGTCGCCGCGCGTTTCGACGGCGCGGGCCCCGCGCAGCGATTGGTTCGTCATCACCGCGCCGGCGGTCGCCATCAAGGCGATGACGAAAAGGGCGACAAGTGTTTCGATGAGCGTGACGCCGGCCTGCGCGCTGCGGGGATGATGGGGCGCGATCATGAGCCATCGCCTTGTGCGGTCAGCAGCGAAAGGCGCGCGAGCACGGCGGGGCTGGACGCCTGCGTGACTTCGATCCGGACACTGTAGAGCCCCGGGCGCGGGGTCGGCTCGATCGTGCGCGTCCATTTGAATTCGCGGCCGCGCTGGACGTCCTCGCCATCGGTCACGAGGCCCGGCGAGGCGAGCGCGCCGGTGACCGTATCGACCGCGACATTCTCGGCGACGGTGCGGGCGAGAAGGCGCAGGTCGAGTTCGCTGCTGATGCGCACGGACTGCGTGTTGAGCGACAGGAGCCCCATCGCGGCGATGGAGAACACCGACAGGGCGACCATGGTTTCGAGAAGGGAGAAGCCGCGCGTGTTCACGGGGCGGTATCCGCCGCGGCTGCGGGAAAGGCTACGGGCCATTCGCGGTTTTGCGCGGCCAGGATGACCGGATCGATGGTTGAATGGCCCAGCGGGTCGAAGACGAGCTGGGGTGTTTGCGGCTCGCCGCGCTCCGGAGGGGAGATGAGAGACCGGATTTCGACACCGCGGCTGAGCGGGTGTCGGCTTCGGGGCAGGGCGGACCAGTTTCCATCGGCCCAGACCATGGCGGTATACCCGGTCTCGTCGAGCAGGAGGCCGGTGGGCTTGCCCGAAATGCGGGCGCGGCCCTCCAGCTGGGCGAGCGTGCGGGAGAGTTCTTCGCCGTCACTGCGGAGCGGATCGGCGGGGCGAGACGTGGCGATGATCAGGACGGCGGCGAAGGCTGAGATCGACAGCGTCACCAGCACTTCCACCAGCGACAGGCCCGCCTCGCCCGTCCGGCCGGGCGCCGGGGGGGAGGTTTGGCTTGAGAGCGGGCGGGGCGCGGGCATGGCGCGGCCTAGTCCCAGTTGCCGATGTCAGCGTCCGGACCTTCGCCGCCCGGCTGGCCATCGGCGCCTAAGGAGAAGAGGTCATAGCGACCGCCGGAGCGGGTGCCGGGCATCTGGTACTGGTAGGGGTTGCCCCAGGGATCCATCTGTATACGGCGTACATATCCGCCCTGGCGATACAGTGCTGCGTCCGCGCCCGGAGGGGGGGCGGACAGGGCGGCGAGGCCCTCGGCGGCGTTGGGGTAGGTGTAGAGGTCAAGGCTGTACTGCTCGAGCGCGCTTTCGAGGCTCGCGATGTCGGAGCGGGCTTTCGAGATGCGCGAGCGGTCGCCGACCGGCGCGACGTTGACGATGATCAGGGTCGCCAGAAGGCCCATGATGAAGACGACCACCATGAGTTCGACCAGGGAGAAGCCGGCCTCGCGGGCGCGGCGCTTTTGGATGAGGCGTTGGGGGTGGGGCATGTGTTCCTCCGTCAACCGAGGGCAAGGGTGTTGAGTTGCATGATGGGCAGCATGATCGACAGCACGATCGTGCCGACAATGCCGCCGAGAATGACGATGATGGCCGGCTCCAGCAGGCTGAGCAGGGTGCGGGTGGTGGCCTCGAATTCGCTTTCGAGGAAATCGGCGGCGCGGTTCATCATCGCCGGCACGTCGCGGGCCGCTTCGCCGCTCTGCACCATATGGGTGAGGAGCGGCGGGAACACCTTGGTGGCGCGCATGGCGGACGAGAGCGTGCCGCCTTGCTGCACCTGTTCGATGATGGCGGTTGCCGCGTCACGGAACACGGCATTGCTCATGGCGCCGCGCGCGGCGGAAAGGGCTTCGATGACGGTGGCGCCGGAGCCGGCGAGGGTGGCGTGCACGCGCGCGAATTGCGCGGCTGAGAGGGTCTGGATCAAGGGGCCGATCAGCGGAAGCCCGAGCAGAAACATGTCCAGCGACTTGCGGAACGAGGGGCTTTTCATCGCCTGCGAGAAGACGGTGATGCCGGCGAAGATGCACAGGGCGAGGAGCCAGCCCCAGGCGCGGGCGAAATCCGAGGCGCCGATGACGATCTGTGTAAGGAGCGGCAGCTCGGTCGTGCCGAGCATCGCGAATTGTTCGACGAGTTTGGGCACGACGAAGACCATCAGGGCGGTGACCATCAGCAGGGCCATGACACCGAGGACGGCGGGATAGACCAGCGCCGCCTGTGCGGTGGAGGCCATCTTGTAGGTGCGCTCCAGATTGGTAGCGAGCTGATCGAGCACGGCGGGAAGCTTGCCGGAAGATTCGCCCGCCGAAACGACGGAGCGGTAGAGCGGCGGGAAGGCAGTGGGCGCCGAGCGGAGGGAATCAGCGAGGGTGACGCCTTCCATGACCTGCGCGCGGACGCCGAGGATCAGGGCTTTCACGGACGCCGCGCTGCCATCGGCGGCCGCTGCGGTGAGGGCCTGCTCGACGGTCATGCCGGACTGCAGCAGGACGGCCATCTGCCGCGTAAAGAGCGTACGCTGCTTGTGGGACAGGCGGCCGCGCAGGCGCGCGCCGCGTGACTTCGACTGGCCGGATTCCTCGACCTCGACGGGCGTCAGCTGGCGGGCGCGCAGTTCGCGCCGGGCGGAGCGCGGATTGTCTGCCGAGATCACGCCGCTGGTGCGCCGGCCGTCAGCCGTCAGGGCCTTGTAGTCATACGCCGCCATGGGACCAGACCTCCCTGCGGCAGACATGCAGGAGTTCCTCGGGGCTCGTCTCGCCGCTCAGAACATGGCGCATGCCGTTGCTGAACAGCATGTCGGCGCTCGCAAAGGCGACGCGCTCGATTTCTTCTTCGCTCGCTTTATCGTGGATCAGCCGCTTGATGGCCGGATTGATGACGAGGAGTTCGTAGGCACCGAGGCGGCCGGAATAGCCGGTGCGGCCGCAGGCATCACAGCCGCCGGACTGGTAGAGCGTGCCGGAATAGTCCGCAGGCAGACCAAGGCGGGCCACGTAGGCGGCGTCCGGCTGGAAGGGCGTCTTGCAATGTGGGCAGAGCCGGCGCAGCAGGCGCTGGGCGAGTACGGCGCGCAAGGTGGAGGCGAGCAGGAAGCTCTCGATGCCCATGTCGCGCAGGCGGGTGATGGCGCCTGCAGAGCTGTTGGTGTGCACGGTGGACAGGGCGAGGCGGCCGGTCAGTGCGAATTCGAGCGCGACTTCTGCGGTTTCGGCGTCGCGGATCTCGCCGACCATGACGATGTTCGGATCGTTGCGCAGGATGGAGCGGAGCGTGGCCGCGAAAGTGAGACCGACCTTGTGGTCCATTGGCGTCTGGCTGATGCCGTCCAGACCATATTCGACGGGGTCTTCCAGCGTCATGATGTTGACGCGGCCGGTGTTGAGCATGGCCAGCGCCGAGTAGAGCGTGGTGGTCTTGCCGGAACCTGTCGGGCCGGTGACGAGGATCACGCCGTTCGGCTCGGCGATGACCGCGCGGAAGCGGTCCAGCGTCGCGGGGTCCATGCCGAGGCCGTCGAGGCCGACGAGCGCCTGGCGGGTGTCGAGGATGCGCAGCGCGACGCGTTCGCCGTAACGTGTCGGCAGGGTCGCGACGCGCACGTCGAGGGCGCGGCCGCCGAGAGACAGCGAGACGCGGCCATCCTGCGGCATGCGTTTCTCGGAGATGTCCAGCCGGCTCATCACCTTGATGCGGGAGACGAGCGGCGCGGCAATCCGGCGCGAGGCGACGAGGACTTCCTGGAGTTCGCCGTCGATCCGGTAACGGATGGAGAGCTTTTCCTCGAAAGGGTCGATGTGGATGTCGGAGGCGCGGCGTTTGATGGCGTCCTGAAGGAGGCCGTTGATGAGCCGCACGATGGGCGCATCGCCGTCGCCGGCGAGCAGGTCTTCCGTCTGCGGAATACCGTCGAACAGGGTTTCAAGGTTTTCCTGTTTCTCAGCGGCGGCCGCAGCGGTGCCGTCCAGTGCGCCGCCGCCGAAGCCTTCGGACAGCAGCTTTTCAAAGGCGATGGCGGAATGCGCTTCCAGCTGGAAGGACGTACCGAGCACGCGGCGCACTTCGGGCAGTGCGAGCACGTCTGCGCCTTCGCGCACCGCAACCGTGACCGGCAGCCGGCCGGGAATGACGGCAAAGCCCTTGTCCTTGGCGAAAGCGTAGTGAACCTGCGGCCGCATGCGCGATTACCTCGCCGGATCGGCTGCCGACCCCATCGGCCCGCTGCCGCCCAGAACTTCCGTTACATAGCGATCAATGGAGTTTTCTGGCGGAATGCCGCGCATCAGCTCTTCGCCGCGCACGTACAGATATTTCTGCTCGGTCGCCGACTTCGCGTCTTCCTTGCTGCGCACGATGGTGGGGCGGATGAAGACCATCAGGTTGGTGCGCGTTGTCGACTTGCCGTCTGAGCGGAACAGGCGGCCGGCGATCGGGATGTCGCCGAGAACAGGCACCTTCGACTGGCGGACCGTGTCCGTCTGTTCGACCAGGCCGCCCAGTACGATGATCTCGCCGTCGTCGGCGAGCACGCTGGCGGTGATCTCGCGTTTGTCGAGGATAAAGTCAGGGGTCAGCGTGCCGATGCTGCCGGATATGCTGGAGACTTCCTGCCGGATGTCGAGGCGGACCGTGTCATTCTCGCCGATGCGGGGCGTGACTTCGAGCTGGATGCCGACATCCTGACGCTCGACGGTGCGGAAGGGATTCGAGTTGGCCTGATCGAGGACCTGGCCGGTCGTGATCGGGACTTCCTGACCGACGATGAGGGCCGAGGTGGCGTTGTTCAAGGTCATGCCGAAGGGGGTCGACAGGATGCGGGAATTGCTGTCCTCCTCGACCGCGTTGAGGATGACCCCGAAGAGATTGTCGCCGGACTGGCCGCCGAAACCCAGCGTCAGGCCGGCGGTTCCGGTGAGCGAGTTGATCGCCGAATCGCGCAGCGGATTGTCCTTCGTCAGGTCGTCGAAACCGTCCGTGAGCAGAGCGCCTGTCAGGGCGAGCAGATTCGGCGCCGAGCTTGAGAAGTTGGTCGACGCGAACGGGACGTTGCTGTTGCCGGTGCCGGAGAGCAGGAATTGCAGCCCCAGCTCCTTCGTCATGTCGTCCGACATTTCCACGATGATGGCTTCAACCATCACCTGGGGGCGGCGCACGTCGAGGGCGGAGATAACCTTTTCCATCGCGACCAGCGTTTCGGCATTGCCGCTGATGATCAGGGAGTTGGTCGCCGGATGGTGCGAGATGGTTTGTGCGGGAACGGATGTATCGGACGGTGCGCGCTGGGCGGCGACGCTGAGGCCGACGCGTTCAAGGATCGGCACGATCTCGCCGGCATCCGCGTAGTTGAGCGGAATGATACGGATATTGTCCCGCTGCGGCTCGGTCGTGTCGAGTTGAAGGGCGACTTGGCGCGCCTTGGCGACTGAGGCCGGGTCACCGCGCAGGAGGACGGCGTTGCTGGTTTCGGAAGCGACGGCGAGGAAGCGCCGGCCGCTGCCGCCTTGTCCCTGCGCGCCGGAGGCGGCGTCTCCCTGCAGGCGGTTCAGGACGGCTTCCATCTCCAGGGCGGGGACATTGCGCAGGGCAACCGTCTCGGTGATCGACGGATCCTTGTCGATCGCCTCGATCATCCGGCGCACGCGCTGCAGGTTCGAGGCATAGTCAACGACCACGAGCGTGTTCGTGTTGGCGTTCGCGGCGATCTGACCCTGACTGTCGAGCACCGGCTTGATCTGCTGCGCGACATCCATCGCGTTGACGTAGTCGAGTTTGATGATCTCGGTCACGAAGGCGTTGGCGCCCTGGCCGGAGATCGGCGCTTCAGTGGCGGCGATGGCTTCAGGCACGATGCGGTAGGTATCGCGGCCTGCGGGGATGGCGGCGAAGCCCTGGACGCGGAGGGTGGTCAGGAAAACCTGGAACAGGTCTTCCGTGCTCATCGGCGTCTGGGAGACGACGGAGACGCGGACCTTGCGGACATCGGGGTGGGTGATGAATGTGTAGCCGGTCAGCATCGAGACATCGGCGATGAGCGTGTTGAGCTCGACATCGTCGAGCTTCAGGACATGCTTGTCTTCGGTGGGAGCGGGCGCCTGCGCGGTTGCAATCTGCGCAGCCGAGAGCGCCGCGGCGGCAGCGAGAAGTATGTGTCTGGTCATTGGGAAAGGTTGGCGTCCGGAGAAACACGCAGGCGCACGATGGCGCCCTGACGGACGATATCCAGGGCGACGTCTGAACTGCTGGAGACGGACTGGTGGATCTGGTCGGGCCGCAGGCCCTCGATGGCCTGTCCGTTGATGCGGAGAATGAGATCGCCCGATTGCAGGCCCGCCGCTTCGAAGGCGCCGGCGCCGCGCGGCTCAAGCCGGTAGCCCGAAACCTCTCCGCTGCGGAATTCCGGGGTCATTGCGGTGTCGGCCGCGAGCGCGGCCGGCGTGACTTCGGCCACCGGTGCGGCCGTTTCCGATGCGAAGACGCGTGCATCGGCCGGAGCGGGCTGCGCGGGGTCCTGCACGAAAGGCGCCGTGCGGTAAGGATAGAGGCTGAGCGCTTCGATGGAGCCGTTGCGGCTCAGGTGGACGGCGTCAGGCGTGACGTTTACCAGCAGAATGCCGGGCATCACTTCATCCCCGGGCACAAAGCGCTTCTGCGCGCCGTCGGGGAAGGAAATCACGGCGCTGCTGGCGGAGGCGTTGCCGGCGACAGAGCGCACACCGGCGAGCTTCATGTCCAGCGTGGTTTCAACGGCCTGGCCTTGGGCGACGTAAATATCCGGCGTCCCCCCGAAGGGATTCATCTGGGTCAACAGGACCGTGGGCGACGCACCGGTGCCCGCCTGATCGCTTCCAGAGGACAATGTCGCGGAATCCTGAATGGACGCGTTGGTATCAGCCGGGGCGAGCGCAACCCAGGCCAGGCGCCCGACCAGTACGCCGACGGTCACCATCAGCAGGGACTCGACCGCCATCCGGCCAGCGCTTTCAATACGCATGTACGGTATGCTTCTTTCCGTTCTGAAAAGCGCCGCCATCGGAAACCCCTTCGATCCGCACCTTCACGCTAATCACACTTGTGCGACAGTTCCGCGACGATCCGGCTCCAATTTCACTTCAGTCCGGAAACCGTTGCAGTTGCGCAACGGCCTCCGGACCGCGAGATCAGAATTCGGTGCTCAAGCCGAGCGAAACGGTCGTGCCCAGGTCGTACTGGTTGACCTGCACAAAGCCGTTATTGCCCGACTGGAACTCGTCAAAGTCTTCACCAAGAAGGTTCTGGGCCTTCAGGTCGAACGTGAATTCGCGCCCGCGGACATCGAAGCCTTTCTTGTAGACGATATCGAGGTTGATGCCCGGTTCCTGGATGAAGTCGGGCTGGCCGGCCGGTGCGCGGGCAGACGTGCGCTCACTGGCATAGGTCGCGAGCACGGTGGCCTGCGATCTTGCCGTGTCGTCCTGCCAGCCCAGCTGGATGTTGGCGAGGTGCTCGGACTGCCCTTGGAGACGCGAACCATCGACCACGAAATCCTTGGCGGGACGGCCCTGTCCGTTGGCTTGAAGCGGAAACACGACATCCCCCGCGCTCGCCTGAACGTCCGATTTCGAGTAGGTATAGTTTGCCTGAACGAGGAATTCCTTGTTCTCCATCATCGCCCCCGAGAAGGGGCTGTCGAAGACGCGCTTGAACTCGAGTTCCGCGCCGTAAAGGATAGCTCTCGGCGCATTCAGGTAGGTCTGGAAAACCGAAGCGCTCTGCGTGACGACGACGGACTCGACGGGCTTTTCGAGGTCTTTGTAGAAGACGCCGGCCGAAAGGGATTGGCCGCGATCAAAGTAGAGTTCGTAGCGCGCATCAAGGTTGAGAATTTCAGTGTCGGTCAGAAAGGGGTTGCCGATGAATGTGCGACT
>JBBSAZ010000053.1:0-11163 GCA_038251755.1 Caulobacterales bacterium | reverse complement strand
CGGCCTCAACCTCAGCGGCATCCCGAACGATACCGCCGGCAACCCCGCCATCGAACTCGCCACCGTCAAACCCGAAGATGTCCGCCATCTCGAAATCGGGCTCAAGACGACGCCCTTCGACGGCATCACCGCGAACCTCACCGCCTATGACACCGAAATCGAGGACTACCAAGTCGGCGTCGTCAACGCCCAGATCGGCGTGCTTCGCGGCTATCTCGCCAATGCCGAAAAGGTCCGTGTACGGGGCATCGAGTTCGATGGCCGCGCGCAGGTCTCGGACAATGTCTCCACTTATGCCTCACTCGCCTGGACGGATGGCAAGTACATCTCCTTCCCTGACGCGCCGCCCGCCCTCGAAAACACAGGCGGCCCTCAGGCGGTCGACATCTCCGGCACGCGCCTGCCGGGCATCTCCGAATGGGCAGCCTCGCTTGGCGGCGAGGTCACCCAACCCGGCGGTTTCCTCGGCCGGGACGGCGAATACTTCACCGCCCTCGACGGTTTCTATCGTTCGGATTTCTCCTCCAGCCCGACCGAGTCGCGCTTCCTGATCGTCGATGGCTACTCGACACTGAACGGGCGAATAGGTTTCCGCTCCGACAGCGGCTGGGACATTTTCCTTTGGGCCAAGAACCTGCTCGACGAAGAATATTTCGAACTCCTCGCCGCCCAGCCCGGCAACTCCGGCCTGTATGTCGGCCAACCGGGTGATCCGCGCACCTACGGCGTCACCCTGCGCTCACGTTTCTGATGCCCCGTAGCGTGCGAGGAACTCGAAAATCGTCGCCTCACCAGGCGTCGATGATCTCGGTGATCTCGCCGAGGGTCGCCGAGCCGCATCCGATCACTACCCGGCTATAGCCGCTCGAAAGCGCCGGCGCTTCATACTTCACCTCTTCGGTGGTGATCGCCATCGTCGCCATGCCCTCCGGCGCCTTCGGCACCAGCTTCAGCCGCAGCGCCGGAACGGCGGAGCGGTCCATCGGCCCTTCCTCCCAGGTGAACGTGTAGCCGCCCGAGCGCACATCGACCTTGCCAACCACATGGATGGTGGCTACCGCGCCGGGCCCCGGCATCTTGTTGATCCAGTCTTCCCAGTCCCGGGTGTCCAGCACGCCGCAGGCTTCTGTTTCCGCCACAGGCGCGGCCTCCTCCACAACGGTTTCAACGGTGACAGGCTCCCCGGTGGTCACCTGCACGGGCGCTGCCGAGGCGGCCGGGGCGCTGGCGGTGTCCGTGCCCCCGGACCAGCCCGTGCAGCCAGCGAGGACGAGAGCGGACGCTGCCGAAGCGAGCACGAAACGGGTTCTGGTCATGGCATTCCCCTGAATTGATCTGGCGCCGAAAGAACACGTCCTGCCGGCAAACTCTGTCAAGTTAATGACAGTTCAGCGGCGCGCCCTTCCATAGGCGTAGAAACGTCCTTGTGCCTACAAGGTTCCCAATGGCCACCGGCGAAAGCGCCGCGCCAATCCAGCTTGGTTGCGTGCGGATGTAATCTCCCCGGCATGACAAAACCTGCCCCGATCCCCCGCACCCCGCCGCGCCTTCGCCCCGATAGAGAACGCGCCCTCCGTCAACTCCGCCTCGTCTGGCTCCTCGGCTGGACCGTGCCGGACATCGCCGCCTGGCTTCAGGTCGGCCCGGCCACGGTCTATCGCCGCGTGCAGAAACACGGCCCGGGCGCGCCCGCTGCGCCAGGCGAGATCGATCACCTCGTTGCCGAGGAAGTGCGCGACCAGAGCGGCAACGCCATGCTTGCCCACAACGACCCGCTCGCCCGCGAGCTCGTGGCCATTCTCGCGAAACTGAACGCCGCGCGCCAGAGAGCCAGCGATAAAAAAAGATAAAGGATGAGAATGAAACGTACACAGACGATAGCGACGATGACTTCATTGATGAGATCGAGGCATTGGCTGCAATGGAATCCGCGCTGGAAACGCCTGATTTTAAAGGAGATAGATGAGAAAGGGTTCCTCCAGATCAAGGAATCGAGACGAAATCTCGTCAATCGCCACCCCTTCCTCCTTCAAAGCCGCCCTACACAGGTTCCGCCGCCGGACCTCTCGCGGACATGGTTGCTTTCGGGGGGACGTGGCGCCGGCAAGACGCGGGCCGGGGCGGAATGGGTCCGTTGGGCGGTGCCGCAGGCGGGCTACCGGTGGATCGCACTGGTGGCGCCGAACTTCTCGGACGTGCGCGAAGTGATGATCGAGGGACCGAGCGGCCTGATCTGGACGGCGAAGCACAAGGATGACCGCCCGGTCTGGCAACCCTCCCGCCGCCGGCTTGAATGGCAGAACGGCGCCGTCGCCTATGGCTTCAGCGCCGAAGACCCCGACAGCCTGCGCGGCCCGCAGTTCGATCTCGCCTGGTGCGACGAGGCCGCCGCCTGGGCGCGCGGCGAGCCGGTCTGGGACAATCTCCAGCTCGCCTTGCGCCTCGGCCCGCATCCCCTCGCGATGGTCACCACCACGCCGCGCCCCACCGGATTGATCCGCCGGCTGAAGGCCGAACCGATGGTCGTCGAGACGCGCACGCGGATGGCCGACAACGCCGCCAATCTCGCGCCCGGCTTCGTGGACGTCATGCAGGCCGCTCACCGCGGCACGCAGCTCGGACGCCAGGAACTCGACGGCGAGATGATCGACGATCCCGCTGGCGCGATGTTTGACCGCGCACGGATCGATGCCCTGCGCGTCAGCGAGGCGCCGCTGGTGTTCGACGACTGTATCGTCGCGGTCGATCCCAACATCTCCGCCAAGCCCGGCGCCGATGCCCGCGGCATCATTCTCGCCGGGGTAAAGGATGGCGTCGGCTATGTCCTGGGCGATGCTTCGGCGCCGGGCCTCAAGCCGCTCGACTGGGCCCTGCGCGCGGTCCACCTCGCCGAAATCGGCGGCGCCTCGCAGATCCTCGCCGAGGCCAACCGGGGCGGCGACATGGTGCGCGAAGTCATCGCCATGACCGGCACCACCATGCTCGTCCGCCTCGTCTCGGCCCGACTCGGCAAACGCGGCCGCGCGCAGCCCATCGCCGCCCTCTACAAGCAATGCCGCGTCCACCACCACGGCACCTTCCACACCCTCGAAGACCAGATGTGCCGCTTCGGCACCCCCGAAGACACCAGCTCCCCCGACCGCGTCGACGCCCTCGTCTGGGCCCTCTGTGCCCCTATGGTAGAGGGAAGGGGGCCAAGGGTGAGGGTGATCATCTGAACTGCACAGGCCCCCCCTGACCCTCCCCGCAGGGCGGGGAGGGGACGTGTTGCTCTCTTCTGCAGAGTGAACTCTCCCCAAAGTGCAACCTGTCCCCTCCCTTCGCGAAGCGTGGGGAGGGCTAGGGTGGGGCTAGTCCCGGCTGGAGCCCATCCCCCAATTGACTTCCCCCCCAACCCGCGCCAATGGGTGCCATGTCGAAACACACCTCACCGAAGGCTATCGTGGACGCGCTGGAAGCGCTCTACTCAGAAGCCGTTTCCGCCCTGTCCGAAGCTCTCAACCGGTTCCTCCATGACGGCACCCCGCCCGACGGCGAGGCCCGGGCCGGCGGGGCGTTCTGCTATCCGCAGATCCGCCTCGTCTATGATCCGGACGGCCCCCCGCCGCCAATCTCGCGCGCCTTCGGCAAGATGAGCGAGGCGGGCATCTATGTGACCACCGTGACGCGGCCCGACTTTTTCCGCGCCTACCTGATCGAGCAGCTGACGCCGCTGATGCGTGACTATGACGTGGACGTCTATGTCGAGCGTTCGAAGTCCGAAATACCCTATGCCTATGTCTGGGACCCTTCCCAGGCGGCTGGCCTCGAGGAGATCGCGCCGGCCGAACTGGTGCGCTGGTTCCCCTCGCCGAAACTGACGCAGATCGGCGACGAGATTGCCGACGGCGAACTGTTCGAGCCTTATGACGAACGCCCGCTGGCCCTTTTCGATGCGCAGCGCGTCGATTTCTCGCTGAAGCGCCTGCAGCATTATACCGGCACACCGGTTGAGCATTTCCAGCATTATGTTCTGTTCACGAACTATCATCGCTATGTCGATGCCTTCTGTGACTGGGCGCTGACGCAACTCGGCGGGCATACGCGCTACGAGTCCCTGTCCGTACCCGGAGGGCTGGAGATTTCGACGCCTGAAGTGGACAGCCGCGCCGCCATCGAAGCCTCGCCCTGGCGGCGGTCCCAGATGCCGGCCTATCACCTGCGTGCCAAGGACGGCGCCGGGATCACCCTGGTCAATATCGGCGTCGGTCCGTCGAATGCGAAAACGATCACCGATCACCTCGCCGTCCTGCGCCCGCAGGTCTGGCTGATGGTCGGCCATTGCGGCGGCCTGCGCCATTCGCAGCAGATCGGCGACTATGTGCTCGCGCACGCCTACCTGCGCGAAGACCACGTGCTCGATTCCGTGCTGCCGCCGGAGATTCCGGTGCCTCCGATTGCGGAAGTTCAGGTGGCGCTCGCAGCAGCGGCCGCAGCGGTGACCGGAGAGCAGGGCGACGCACTGAAGAAACGCCTGCGCACCGGCACCGTGGTGACCACGGACGACCGCAACTGGGAGCTGCGCTTCACCGCCTCGGCGCGCCGCTTCAACAAGAGCCGGGCCGTCGCGATCGACATGGAAAGCGCGACCATCGCCGCCAACGGGTTCCGCCTGCGCGTGCCCTATGGCACGCTGCTCTGCGTCTCCGACAAGCCCCTGCACGGCGAAATCAAGCTGCCCGGCGCAGCCAACCGCTTCTACGAACGCGCGATCAGCGAACACATCCGTATCGGGATCGAAACCCTGGAACGCCTCTCGATCGACGGCGGCGCCAGCCTCCACAGCCGCAAACTCCGCGCCTTTGACGAGCCGCCTTTCCGGTGAGCGAGATAAACTGGCCCGCCCTGAAAGCCGCCGCACTCGAGGTGCAGGCCCGCGCCTATGTTCCGTATTCGGACTACCGCGTCGGCGCGGCGCTGCTGACGGCGAGCGGTGAGATCATTGCCGGGTGCAATGTGGAGAACGCCACCTTCGGCGCCACCTGCTGCGCGGAGCGGACGGCGGTGTTTTCAGCCGTCGCGCAAGGGCACCGGGCGTTCCGGGCCGTAGCCGTCGTGACCCACGGCGAAACGCCCGGCACGCCCTGCGGCATCTGCCGACAGGTATTGGCCGAGTTCGGCTCGGACATCGAGGTGCTCTGCTTTACCCCGGAAGGCGCCGAGGCCCGCTACCGGTTGTCCGAATTGTTGCCCTATGCGTTCAAACTGAAGTAGGCGGCGCCGGTGTCTTCTTCTTCCCGCGCGGAACGAAGAGCATGAATTTTGCGAGTGGCCGTTTGAAAACCAGCAGGTAAGCCACGTGCATGCCGACGAACAGGAGCAACAGGTTGCCAGCAAGTTCTCGGACTTCCGAAAGCGGGCCTTCTTCGCCGCCGTCTTCACCTTCGTGTTCTTTGTCCTCATCGTCTATGGCGGCGCGAATATTTGCTGGAGACTGCCCGGACGTGCGCTCGGCGACGGCGGACCCAAGACCGATAGAGCGGCCTTGGTCCATCGCGATCCCGGTGCCTGTGACGGTCAGCAGGCTGAGGGCTATGCCCAGCATCAGCACACGGCTGATGGCGGGATGTGTGGCGGCGGTCTTGAACTTCAGGCCCTCGAAGTGCGGATAGAACCGCATCAGGCCGACCTGCCTTTCGCCGCCCAGCGCCCAAAGGAGACGCAGGACGATCACGGCAGCAACGCCGTATCCGAGCCAGGCATGGGCGGGATCGATTTCACCGGTAAGGTAAGCCGCGATAGCGAGGCAGGCGAGCAGCGCATGATAGAGGCGCACGCGATTCATGATGTTCAGCATGGGGAACTCGAATGTGATGACGCAAGCGGGGAGGATGCCTGGACCGGCATAGGTCTTCACGGGCCCGTGTCGATACGTAGTTTCCCATGCGCGCCCGCCTTTGTGCCGCTTGTGGCGTTGCTGCGCGCGGACGGCCGGCAGTTGCCGGCATCCATCGAAGGTCAGTTCAAGGACATGGAATTCTTTCCCGGGAGCTAGACGCGCGTCTTTGCGGCCGACCGGCCGTTCGGGCTGGTAATTGCAGAGGACGCCGGCAAACGGATCGTGGACTGACCGTCTCAGCAGTAGGGATTTCCCGATCGGCAGCTGGCGGAATAGCCGGTGCCGATGCTGTTCACCTTGTTGATGAAGGCGTTGAAGTCGGCCGTGTCCTGCGTGCTGCTCGACGAGGTATAGCTGGAGGACGAGGCGCTGGAGTAGGAGGACGGGACGCCGGCGCTGTAGCTGCCTTGCGGGCGCGCGGCGAATTCTGCGGCGCGGCGCGCATCCTCTTCGGTCTGGCGGGCAGCACTGGCCGCGCGTGCGTCAATTTCCGTGACCATTCGGCAAGCGTCACTATACTTGGCGGCGCAGGCTTCGGCGGCGACTTCGCGGGCCTTTTCGTGGCCGCCTTTTATCGTGTGATTGTAATACATGACGGCGAGATTGTAGCAGGCCTCCTGATCGGGCCGGAACGCGGAGCCGCACTTTTTGGCGAAGTAGCTGGCGGCCTTGTAGCGGGTGTCCTCGTCGCCGAACCTCTTTCCACGCACGACCGTGTAAGCGAGGAACTTGCAGCCATACATGTCGCCGGCGTCGCAGGATTTTTTCAGGGGCGGAAGGGCGTCAGGGAACGAGCCAGCGACACCCGGGGCGCCGTTGGCGAGGTAGTTACCGTAATAGGCGCAGGCTTCCATGTCTTCTTCCTCGCACAGCTGGCGGAAGGCGGCGAAGGCGCCAGCATGGTCGTTGGCGAGCAGCTTGTCGAAGGCCGCGCGGCTGGCGACTTTCTTCAGGCGGTCGATGGCTTCGGCGGCGCCGGGAGCGCCAGCAGCTTCGGCGCGGTAATAATAGTCTTTGGACAGATTAACGTCCTGCTTTGCGGAGAACCCGGCTTCGTACATGTAGCCGAGGGTCATCAGGGCGGGTTGCTCGTTTCCGGCGGCGGACATTTCGAGGAAGCGGATGGCTTTGAGCTTGTTGGCGGGGATCGCACCTTCGCCCATCAGATTGAGCTGGCCCGCATTATAGGCGGCCATGGTGTCACCGGCAAAAGCGCCGCGTTCATAATAGGCGAGCGCGCGCGGCAGGTCTTTCGCAACGCCGCGGCCGAAATCATAGTCGAGGCCGAGGGCGTAGAGGGCGAGGCTGTATTCCTGCGCAGCGGCGGCTTCGACCCACTTGCGATACATGCCTTGCGAGGGGAGGGTGCCGAGGCCATCCCGGTAAAGCTGAGCGAGGTTGTACTGGGCCGGCGCGTAGCCGTCTTCAGCGGCGCGTTTGATGCCCGGGAAGGCGGCGTCGTAGCGGCCAGCTTGTGCGTCAGCGCGGGCGGCCTCGTACACGGGGTCGGTGTCGTAGTCGATCTGGGCGAAGGCCGTGGCGGCAAAGAGGCAGGTGAGTGCAGCGGCGATAAGGGCAATGAATCGGTACATGGCAGTCCCCCTGAAATGCGTTGCCTGAAGCCATACGATACCGGGCTGGCCAATATCTCAAGGCATTATGTGTGTGTGCGGATCAGGCCCGGCTCAGGCGAGCGCGTGGGCGAGGGCGTTGATCAGGGCGTCCTTGCGGCGTTCCCAGTCGGGGAGTTCTTCATAGGGCACCATCAGCGGATGCGTCCTGGCGCCGGCGTCCTTCACGGGGCCGTGGCGCCAGCCGTCGCGGGTTTTCTGGGCGAGCCATTGTTCATGCTGCGTGCGCCCGTTCGGGGCGTCGTGTTCGACGGCGTGCCGGACGCTCTCGCGGGTGGAGGCGTGCATCCAGTCTGGCGCGTCGTCCCAGGACGGGATGTCATGCTGGCCGTGGGCTGCCCCCCAGCCGCGCAGCGCTTCGTGAACAGTGCGGGCGATGGCGTCGAGGCGGTCGGGGGCGAGCGGCATGTTGGCAGTTTCGGAGGATTGCACGCCGGGAGCAAGAGGCAGGTCCCGCTTGCCCCGGCGTGACACCCCATTGTCACTGGACGCCGGGGCGGGTGCGATTTACCTCGGACGGTATGACACAGACACCCCCGCGCCTGCTCGCCTTTGAAACCATCCGCAACTTCCGCGATTTCGGCGGCTATGACAGCCGGTTTGGCGGCCGGGTGCGGATGGGGCGGCTGTACCGGTCCGGGCACCACGCCGAGGCGAGCGAGGGCGAACTCGCGAAGATGGACGCCCTCAGCATTCATGTACAGGCGGACCTGCGCCGGCCGGATGAGCGAGACAAACAGAAAA
Organism: Caulobacterales bacterium; assembly: GCA_038251755.1. Lineage (GTDB taxonomy): Bacteria > Pseudomonadota > Alphaproteobacteria > Caulobacterales > Hyphomonadaceae > Hyphomonas. The sequence continues at coordinate 2,910 of JBBSAZ010000053.1, read as the reverse complement.
GCCGGTTCAATCCGCCGGTGGTGATCACCCATGATGGCGGGCGCGAGAGCGAGGCGCCGCATATGCGATTCCTGACGCAGGTGACGGTCGATGCGGAAGCAGCCGACGAATGGATGGGCGAGTATTACGAGAAGGCGCCGTTCAAGGCGCACCATCAGGCGCTGTTCCGGGACTGGTTTGTACAGCTGGCCGAAGCGCCGGGCGAGACGGCGGGGCTGGTGAACTGCGCGGCGGGCAAGGACCGCACGGGCATCCTCTGCGCGCTGACGCATCACATTCTGGGCGTGTCCGAAGCGGATATCCGGGAGGACTATGACCTGACCAATGAGGCCGTAGGCGTGAACCAGCGGCTGCCGGAAGCGGCGGCGTACTTCAACCAGATGATCGGCAAGGACCTGCCGGCGGAGGTGTACCGCCCGTTCATGGGTGTGCACCTGAAGTATCTCGACCGGGCCTTCGGGGCGATCCACGCGAAGGCGGGGTCGCTGGACGGGTATCTGGTCGATATGCTGGGCGTGGACGCGGCGCTGCAGGGTGAGCTGCGGGCGAAGTTGATCGAGGCGTAAGCCAGCCGGGCCTGCGTCCGGCGCCTTCACACGCTGTTCATCTCCGTTAAGGTTTCCGTTCGGGTTGCTGCCAGAAGGAAAGCGGACGCCGTTGCGATTCCTCGTGAGGATTTTCGAATCGGTGCGCGAGGTCGGCATCGGGCTGGCGCGGTGGACGACGCGGGGGCCAGCCGTGGCGGTGAAGGGCGGGCAGCGCCGGACGGTGGGCGTGTTCCTGCTGATCGCGTTCGGGCTGTATTCCGGCGCGCTGCTCTGGTTCGGCTGGCTGAACGGCGCGCTGCTGATCAACGGGAAGGCGCGGTGGAATGCGTTCCAGTTCGCCGACCTGCGGGCGAGAGCGGTGGCGTTGTATGACAGCGAGGGGCGGTATTTCGGCATCGTGCATCCGGAGACGGAGAACGACCACCTCGGCGAATTCGAGCGCACGGAGCTGACACCCTTCGGCACCTCGCCGGACCACAAGGCGGTGCCTGTGGCGGAGGCGCCGCCGTATTTCTGGCGGTGCGTGGTGTATACGGAGGATCGCCACCGGGGCGAGTGGCGCAACCGGTACGGCGTGGATGTGGGGCATCTGGCGCGCCTGCCGATCAGCCAGCGAGGCGGGTCGACGCTGGAGATGCAGCTGGCGCGGTCTATGTGGAAGATGCACTCGCGCAATTCCAATCCGATGTGGCGCAAGCTGAATGAGCTGAGCGAGGCGCCGGTGCTGAACCGGTATCTCGTGAAGGACGGCGATACGCGCGGACTGGAGCGCTGGTTCTCGCAGCACATTCCGCTGGTGCAGGGCGGGGGCGACGAGCAGGGCAGCATCTACGGCGTATATGCAGCGGGGCAATTCCTGTTCGGCAAGCGGGCAGAAGATCTGGACCCGGCGGAGCAGCTGGTGCTGGCGGCGGCGGTGCGGCGGCCGATTGCCTGGCCGGCGAGTGAAGAGCGGCGCGCGGAAATCCTGTATGACCTGATCGGCGTGGAGGAAGACAAGCGCCGCGCGATGCTGTGCGCCAGCGATGAGGCGCGGCTGGCGGACGGAACGCGGGTGATCGAGGACAAGCGCTTGCGGCTGGCCACGCGGGCGCGGCTGGCGGCGCTGCGCGTGCCCGCCAATGTGGGCCAGACGGATGCGGCGTTCCTTGACATTCTGCGGCGTGAAGGGCTCACGGCGGAAGCGCCGCTGCTGGCGCCGATGCGCCTGGCGAAGGAGCTGGCGCCCAACCTGCAGAGCGAAGTGGTGGCGGAGCTGACGGACCTGCTGGCGCCGCTTGCGACGGCGCAGGCGGTGAAGGCGGTGGCGGCGGCCCCCGTGAAGGGGCAGCCGACGCGCCTGCAAGGCACGCACCCCTGGCGCGGCAAGGTGCGCGAAGTGGATGTGACGCTGGACGTGGCGAAGAATTCCGAGTTTCGCGCGCGGTCCCGCGAGGCGGCGATGACGCTGGGCGAAGACCTCGAGAAGACCGGGCGCTACCGGAAGGGCGCGCTGCCGCAGCGCGTGGTGAATGATCTCGGCAGCCTGAGCATCAAGGACGGCGACACGGCGCTGGTGATCGCGGCGGCGGATGCGACCGGGCGGATCGTGCGGTACTACAATACGTCGGCGATGACGGCTTATTCCGGGTACGGAGAAACGCGGCCGATGATCCGGGGTTTCGGGCGCGGCGCGTATGATCGCAGTTTCGAAACGCGCTCGGTCGGTTCGGTGGCGAAGCTGGCGGCGGCGTTGCTGCTGGCGGAAGGCGGGATGAGCGACGCCGGCCAGACGGTGAGCAATGCGTGCATGCCGGGGCTGCAGCAGCGGTGCGCGACTTCGGCGGTGGGCGCGACGCCGGCGCGGGTGACGCTGAGCCGGGCGTTCGGATCGTCGCTGAACCCGGCGGTGGTGCGCGCGCTGGGCGAGGGGACGACGATTGCGCGGTCGATCGAGCTGATGGACACGCTGGGCTTTTACCTGCCGGAACGCCACCGGCAGACACCGATGGCGACGAACCTGGCACTGGGGCGGTTTGCAGGGCGGCCGCGCGCGGTGCACTGGCTGGCGGCGGCGACGCTGCAGGCTGCGCGGGGCGAGACAGGCGCGGTGACGCAGCCGTTTTTCGTGGAGCGCTACCGCCTGATCGAGGCGAAGGCGGACGGAGACTACACGTTCCGCCTCGAGACACCGGCGCGGACAACGCTGACCCTCAAAGAGAGCATTGGCGAGGCACAGGCGCAGTTCCTGCGGACCGTGCTGAGCCAGCCGATCTGCGACACCAAGGATGGCACGCTGCGGCGGCTGTCCAGCTGGTGCGCGGCGGCGCGCAAGGATGTGGCGGTGCATGTGGCCAAGACAGGGTCGGTTTCGGCCGGCTCG
>JBBSAZ010000052.1:0-11175 GCA_038251755.1 Caulobacterales bacterium | reverse complement strand
GCACTGCACAGGCCTCTGTGGTGGAATGGTAGACGCGGCGGATTCAAAATCCGCTTCCGCAAGGAGTGCCGGTTCGAGTCCGGCCAGAGGCACCATCCCGATACCAAAACCCCGCTATGGCGGGGTTTTGGTTTTCGCGGTCTATTCCGGGGCGTCTTCGCTGGCTTCTTCCACGGCGTCGCCGACGGCGTCGACGGGGTCGGTGTTCTCGTTGCCGGTGACTTCGTCGATGGCTTCGCCGGTATTCTCGAGCAGGCCGTCATCGGTGTTCACGTCGCCGGTGACCGTTTCCTCGATGGCGGAGTCCATCTCTTCGCCCTGCTTTTCGGCGCTGTCGCCGCAAGCCGCGAGGGCGAAGGCGCCGAGGAGAAGGGGGGCGAGGGTTTTCAGGGTGCGCATGTCGGTTCCTTTCAGGCGGGCGGGAGGCCCAGGCCAGGTTGGCCTCTGGTCATCCAGATTGCAACCAATTGCCAGTCTCGCGCGTTTGTAACAGCCGGGATAAGTGCCTATTGATCCCGATTGTCAGCGGGCAGCGCCTGATTCCAGGCAATTGCAGCGTTTCCACACATGTCCATCGGTGCACCATGAGCGGCTTTTCCGGCAATTCGAATACCGGCGCGACAGTGCTCATCGCGGTACTCTTGTCCGGGGCGGCGGTTTACCTGCTGCAAGGGATCATCACGCCGCTGCTGCTGGCGGTGTTCCTGCTGGTGATGGTGGCGGACATGGCGGGCACGCTGCACCGGCTGGCGCCAAAAGTGCCAGTGGCCATATGGACGGGTATCTCGGTGCTGATCATCGCCGCGGCGTTCGTGGTGTTGACGCTGTTCCTGATCGACAACCTGACCGGCCTGATTGCCGGCAGCGGGGATTTCAACAAGCAGCTGAATGCCGTTCTGAAGGCGGCGGGCGACCTGGCCGGCGTGCGCCAGACGCCGAGCTTCGAGAGCCTGATGGATACGGTCCAGACGCCGGAGGTGGCCGGCGCGGTGGTCTCCTGGCTGCAGGGCGGGCTGTCGGCGGCGGCGTTCGTGCTGATCTATCTCGGCTTCCTGCTGGTCTCGCAGCGAAGCTTCTCCGCCAAACTGACGATCCTGAAGCCGACGGGCGAGGGCGCGCTGGATGTCGACCAGATCATTGCGCGGATCCAGAAGGCGGTAACCGGTTATGTCAGTGTACAGACGACGACGGGGCTGATGATCGCGGGGGCCTCCTGGGCGGTGATGGCGCTGATCGGATTGCCGCAGCCGATCTTCTGGGCGTTTGTGATCTTCGTGGCGAGCTATGTGCCGATTGTCGGCGGGGTGGTGGCGATCTTCGTGCCGGCGCTATTCAGCGTGATGGTGTTCGAAGGCTTCGCCAAGCCGCTGATCCTCCTGTCGGCGCTGCTGGTGATCGGCTTCGTGGTAGGCAACATCATTCAGCCGCGCATGCAGGGCGTGGGGCTGAACCTGGACCCGGTGGTGGTGCTGCTGTCGCTGGCCTTCTGGGGCATGCTGTTGGGGGCGACCGGGGCGTTCCTGTCGACGCCGCTGACGGTGGCGGCGATGGCGATCCTGGCGGAATTCAAGACGACGCGCTGGCTGGCGGTGCTGCTGTCGAATGATGGCAATCCGTATCCGACCAAGCCGCGGCGGATCGTGCGTCGCACGCGCGTGCCGCTCTGACCTGAACCCGGCAACTGAGTTTGGCGGTTGATCGACTGCCGCGTCCGTTGGATGTTCGGCGCGAAGGGCAGGGTCATCCGCATGCTTATTGCGCCGTCACCGACGATCGGCCGCATCGGTCACGAAGGTGAGCCGATTGTCGTCATTGACGGCTTCAGCTCCCATCCCGCCGCACTTGTCGAGGACGCGGCCGCGCGCGCGTTCACGCCGCTTGGGCCGCATTATCCCGGCGTGCGGGCACCGCTGCCTGGCAAGTACCTGGCCGAACGGATGGACCTGCTGCAGCGGTTGCTGGCGGAAGTGTTCGGGCTGCGCAACGGCGCCAACTTGCTGGAGTGCAATCTCTCGCTGGTGACCACGCCGCCGGAGGCTCTGGGCCTGACACAGCGCCTGCCGCATTTCGATGCGGCCGATCCGGGGCGGATCGCGGTACTGCATTACCTGTGCGGGCCGGAGGCGGGCGGCACGGCATTCTACCGGCACCGGAGCACGGGGTTCGAGACGGTGAGCCCGTCGCGGATGGAGGACTATTCCGGCATGCTGGAAGCGGAGCTGACCAAGCGCGGCGACCCGGAGCCAGGTTACATGTGGGGAGACACGGCGCTGTTCGAACAGACCTACCGGGTCGAGGCGGCGTTCAACCGGCTGGTGATCTACCGGGGCTGGACGCTGCATACCGGGCTGATCCCGGCGGGCCATCCGCTGCCGGCCGATCCGCGCACCGGGCGGCTGACGGTCAATACATTCCTTCAGGCGCAATGAAGCCGGCGAGCGGATAGTCGGCCTCCGCGATGTAGCGCGAAGGGCCGCCGTCGCGGGGCTGGCTGGAATAGAGATGGAAAGCGCCGGCCTGCCAGGGCTCACTACTGCAGGCCTGGTGGCGCTCGGTCCAGGCGCGGGCGTCCTCCAGCCGCGTTGCGTGGCAATAGGCCAGCGTCACGTGCGGCGTGAAGGGCTTGCGTTCCAGCGGGATCGACAGGCGTCGGGCCGCTCGCTCGCAGGCCGAGGCAAGACCGCGCAGCTCGTCGCTCTCGCGCACGCGGGCCCAGACGGCCCTGGGTTCGCGGCGGCCGAACCAGCCGGCGCCTTCAAGGCTGAGTGTCGGGGCGGGCGCTTCGATTTCGCTGAGCAGTTCGTCAAGGTCGCGGGCCTGATCGTGGCGCAGCTCGCCGAAGAAGCAGAGCGTGACGTGGAAGTTTTCCTCTGGACGCCAGCGGGCGCCAGGAAGGTCCTTCTGGAGTTTGCGAAGCGGCCGGGAGATGTCAGGCGGCACGGGCAGGGCGGCGAAGAGGCGAAGCATGAAAGCCGTTTTTTCATGGCGGCGCGCAAAAGAAAACCCGGCCGTTGCGGGCCGGGCATTGGGCTTGTGTGGTCCGGCGTGATCAGCCGGCGAGATGGTCCAGTTTTCCGAAATGCTCGGCGAGCAGATAGTAGAAGGCGACGCGGCACTTCTGGCCCCCTTCGGCTTTCATCTGGTCGCAGACCCTTGCGATGCCGGCGTCAAGCTCTTTCTGATTGAGCGCCAGGCCGAGCTTGGTGCGGCACCATTTATCGCGGATCCGGTCAAGCTCGCCATCATCACTGCAGGCGACTACCGAACTGTCCTTGTTGCGAAGGGCAATCCCCAAATGCCCGACGATCTTTTCAGCGGCTGCCTTGTTGTATCCTTTGGCGTACTTCTTGATGTTTTCGGCATACGCCGACGCGTCAGCCATGGTCTTCCCCTTTAAGTCGTGGCTTGTTTTACTGCGAATGGTAGAACCCACAGTTAAGCGAGAGTTTATGGTCCGGCCTATCCAAGTCAACAGTGACTAGCTGTTCACTGAAACCGGCATTTGGCGCTTCTCACTGGCCATTCCGCCAGATCGCGCAAGTACTTGAACTCGCTGAGGTTATGTTTCGGTCATCAAATATTAACCAAGAACTGTATTCACGGAAGAGATGAAAGGCTCAACAGGCCGGGAACCTGAAGATGCAAATCCAAGGCTCCAATCTCTGCGGAGTCTGTTGCAGTCAAGGCAGAGTGCCTCCATATATTGTCCAAACGGCGCCCGGTGGGTGTCCGCGATCATGGAAAGGGTTCAACAACCGATGAATGACTTTAACCGGACTTTCGGAGGGATCGATGCGCGGTCCGCCGACACCTCCGTCAACGTGGGCCTGCGCACCTTCATGCTGGGGGTGTACCAGAAGCTTGCCCTCGGTATCGCGCTGGCGGGCGGCCTCGCCTTCCTCGTCGGCTCCAACATGGTGCCGGCGCTGACGCAGCTCGTGCTCTTCTCGCCGCTGCGCCTCGTCATCCAGTTCGCACCCATCGTTCTGATCCTCGGCTCGGCCTTCCTGATGAAACGCCCGTCGCCGCTGGCCACCGGGATTGTCTACTGGACCATCGTGTCCCTGCTCGGCCTCAGCCTGTCGATCTGGGTCTACCTCTCATTGGCCGGAACGGGCGTTGAGACACGCACCGGCCGCGGGATTTCGCCGACCCTCTACACGATGGCAAAAGCCTTCCTGCTGACCTCGTCGGCGTTCGGCGCGCTCAGCCTGTTCGGCTACATGACCAACACCAACCTCAAGCCGATCGGTGTGTTCGCCGTGTTCGCGCTCTGGGGTATCGTGGGCGTCAGCCTGCTCAGCCTGCTGTTCCCGCCGTCGGGCTTCCTGGAAGTTGCGATCATGGTCGGCGTGCTGGCTGTTTCGGGCATCCTGATTGCCTTCGACACGCAGAACCTGAAGGAAGGCTATTTTCAGAACGAAGGTGATGCGCGGTCGCTCGCCGTCATGACGAACTGGGGCGCCCTCGGCTTCTTCATCTCGTTCTACAACATCTTCACGATCCTGATGTCGATGCTTTCGAGCGACTGACATAGGGCTTGCCGATGAACTGACATGCGCCCCGTGAGCCGTGCTCACGGGGCGTTTGCTTTTGGGGCGCATTGCACGCGGGCGCGGCCTCGGGTAGGGGTCCCGCGACATCGTTCCCAGGCCCATTCCGAGGAGACCCCAAATGGCCCGCAACAGAATTGCCCTAATTGGTTCCGGCATGATCGGCGGCACGCTCGCTCATGTGTGCGCGCGCGAAGAACTCGGCGACGTGATCCTGTTCGACATCGCGGAAGGCCTGCCGCAGGGCAAGGGTCTCGACATCGCGGAATCGACGCCGGTTTACGGCGCCTCGGTCGGCCTCAAGGGCGTCAATGACTATGCCGGTATCGCCGGCGCCGACGTCTGCATCGTCACGGCCGGTGTGCCGCGTAAGCCGGGCATGAGCCGCGACGACCTCCTCGGCATCAACCTGAAGGTCATGAAAGCCGTGGGCGAGGGCATCAAGGCGCACGCGCCGAACGCCTTCGTCATCTGCATCACCAACCCGCTCGACGCGATGGTCTGGGCGTTGCGCGAATTCTCCGGCCTGCCGCACTCGAAAGTGGTCGGCATGGCGGGCGTGCTGGACTCGTCACGCTTTGCCTACTTCCTGTCCGAGAAGACCGGCGTGTCGGTGGCCGACATCCATGCCTGGACGCTGGCCGGTCATGGCGATGACATGGTGCCGATGGTGCGCCACTCAACCGTCGGCGGACTGCCTTTGCCGGAGCTGGTGAAGCAGGGCTGGATGACGCAAGCCGAGCTGGACGCGATCGTGGACCGCACGCGCAAGGGCGGCGGCGAGATCGTCAACCTGCTGAAGACCGGTTCGGCCTATTATGCGCCTGCCGAGAGCGCCATCGCGATGGCGAAATCCTATCTTTCCGATCAGAAGCGCGTGTTGCCGGTGGCTTCCTATTGCCGCGGCGAGTTCGGCGTGAAGGACATGTATGTCGGTGTGCCGACGATGATCGGAGCCGGCGGCGCCGAGCGGATCGTCGAGTTCGATCTGAACGCCGACGAGAAAGCGATGTTCGAAAAGTCGGTCGCGTCCGTCCAGGGTCTGATCGAGGCCTGCAAGGCTATCGATACGTCGCTGGCCTAGGCGCTGCACGACATGGCCATAGGTCCGGTCATCGAAACGCAGCGCCTGATCCTGCGTCCTCCGTTGGCGGAGGATTTCGACGGGTTCTGCGAGTTGATGGCGGACGAGACTTCGGCGAAATTCATCGGTGGTGTGCAACCGACGGAAGTGGTCTGGCGCACGCTGTGCGTCATGGCCGGTGCCTGGACGATCAACGGTTTCTCGATGTTCTCGGTCATCGAAAAGGAGACCGGGCGCTGGGTTGGCCGGCTCGGGCCCTGGCAGCCGGCCGGCTGGCCCGGTACGGAAGTCGGCTGGGGGCTGCTGACCTCGGCTCAGGGCAGGGGATACGCCCTTGAAGGTGCGTCTGCAGCGATGGACTATGCCGTCGACATCCTGGGCTGGACCGAGATCATCCATTGCATCGACGAGAAGAATACGCCGTCGATCAAAATAGCTGAACGGCTAGGGTCCGCCTATCTGCGCCAAGTGTCCGCGCCGCCACCGCATGATGGCAAACAGTGGGACGTATACGGACAAACGGCGGACGCCTGGTGCGCCCGCCGCAAGAGCTAGGCGTTAGCAGAAATCGTCCGGAAAGGTAGTGGGACCGGCCCGGATGCGCAGGGCAAACCGGGCCGGTGCGTCACTCAGCAATCATCGTCACGATCGTCGATTTCAAGCTCCAGCACATGGCCGCTCTGGCCGTGGATGTCGACCTCGATCTCGCGGCGATCATAGGTGCAGCCTTCGAGTTCCCATTTCCCGTCGTCGCGCTCGATTTCCTGGACCACGTTCATGCCGTTGTCCCGGGCGATGTCGATCGCTTCGGCGCGGCTGATGCGGAAGCCGCCGCGATAATCATCGTCATCGGCGAATGCGATGGGGGCAGGGGCGGCGATGGCAAATCCAATGAAGGCCATGGCAAGGGCGCGTTTCATGTGTTTCTCCTTGTTGCGGGTCTGTTTTCTAGCACGCGGGCGCGTTTATCCTGCGGGGCTGGCAGGCAAGATGCCGATGGCGCCTGAACTGAATTTGAATACCCCGTTCAGGTAGAGGGAAGAGAGGCAGGGCATGGCAAGCGATGTCATCAATGCGGCAGTTCCTGAAGATCGGGGAATGCGGGTGCGGCTCGCGCTCGATGTGACGCTTGAATCACTGAAGCTGGCGCGCCGCGAGGCGGAAGGCGCCGCGCACGATCCAGCTCGGCTCCGCTGGGCGGCGCTCGGAATGGTCAGTACACTGCAGGGTGCATTAGTCGCGGCGCTGTCCGGATACGAGACGGCGACCGTCGACGCTGTGCTGAACCCGTCGCAATCGGAGCGGATTGCGCCCGTGGCTTTCCTGCTGCGCAGGGCGCGGTCGAGCGAATACCTGAACGTGCCAGAGCGGGTGGAACTTTCCGGCAGCCGGCAACGCGCGCTCGAACGGATGATCGATGTGCGCAATGCAGCGGTGCACGCGCTCTCGGTGGAGATTCCGGCAACGTTCGCGCGCGACATGCGCGTGGCGGCCGGATTGGTCGGTCATCTTGTTTTGGAAGCGCCGGCGTTTGATCCTGAGCCTGTGCGCGTAGTGTCAGCGCTCATAGCAGACGAGCTGCGAGCGCTGGACGCCGCGCTGCAGGAAACGCCCGCCGATTAACGTCAAAGTGACGCCTGTCGGGCAAAGCTTCACCGATGCGCCGCGTCTCATCCCTGTTTGCCTGCCTGCTACTGGTGCCGCTGATCGCTGCAGCGCCCGACACGTTTACCCGCGCTGACCTGGAAGCGCTGGAGACTGAGCGGCGCGCGGCGGTGGCTGAACTGGCGGCGCTGGAGTCGCAAGGCGAGACGACGGTAGTGGACCTGCGCGCGCTGGACGAGACGCTGCTGTCGACCGCGATGGAAGCGCGCCGCCGGGAAGAGCAGGCTAGCCGGGCGGAGGTCGCGCTGGTCACCTTGCGGGCGCGACGTGAGACGGCGCGCAGCGAGCTGCTGACAAGCGAGACGACGCTGGAGGACCTGCTGGCCGCATTGGCGGCGGCCAATCGCCGGAAGCCGCCCGCGCTGGTCGTCAGCCCCGGCAACTCAAGCGTTGCGATCCGCCGCGCGATCCTGATGCAGGCGACCTATCCGAAATTGTCGGACCGGGCGGCGGCGATCTCGAAGGAGATCGCGGAGCTCAATACACTTGAGGCGAATATCGGCGCCGAGCAGGCGCGGCTCGGTGCGGCCGAAGCGACGATTGCGCTGAAGAAGGAAGAGATTGAACGCCTCGCGGCCAGCAAACGTGCTGCGTTCGAAGGCATCTCGGGGAGCATGGAGGGGTTGCGCGACCGCGCCGACCGTCTCGGCAAGGAAGCGGGCACGCTGAGGGAATTGCTCGCGGCGCTGGAATCCAATGCACCGGACGCGCCGCGCGTGAAGCCGGGCAACCGGCCGCAACTTGCGGCCCTGCGAACGTCCAAGCCGGGCGCCTCCAAACCTGCGGCGATTGCTGCGCCCGCGAAGAACAAGGCCGCCCCCTTGGGCAAATCGGCGCTTGGGGGCCTTCAGCAGCCCGCCGCTGGCATATTGCTGCATGCGTTCGGCGATACGCTCGCGAGCGGGTCCAAAACCGAATATGTCGTCTTTGCAACGCGCGCCGAGGCGCAGGTGGTGGCGCCGGTGGGGGGGGTCGTGGAGTTTGCCCGGCCGTTCCGGACCTACGGCATGATGCTGATTGTGCGTACAAGTGACGGATATAATGTTATTCTTTCAGGCATGAGCCGGATTTACGTCTCCGAAGGTCAGTCGGTCACCGCCGGTGAACCCGTCGGCCGTATGCCTGACCGCGACGATCCTGCCCCTGAGCTTAGTGTGGAATTAAGGCTTGGCGACAAGGTGCTTGATCCGGCAGAGTGGATGTCTCGCGGCAACTAGAGGGTCGCTGAAATGATGATGGAGTGGAACATGCGTTCATTGCTGACCGGAACGGCCCTTGGCGGAGTTCTGGGGGCAGCGGCCGTCGGCTTTGCAGCGATGGCCTGGCCTCAGGAAGAAGCGGGCAAGCCCGAAGATCCGCGCACGGCCACCTATCAGCAGATTGAACTGTTCGCGGAGATCTTCGCCCGCGCCCAGCGCGACTATGTGGTGCCGATCGACGAGCAGGAGGCGATGTCCGCCGCAATCAACGGCATGCTGACTTCTCTGGATCCGCACTCCGGCTATCTCGATCCCGAGGACTTCCAGTCCCTGCAGGTGCAGACATCCGGCGAATATGGCGGGCTCGGCATCGAAGTGACGATGGAAGACGGCTTCGTGAAAGTCATCTCGCCGATGGACGGAACACCTGCCGCCAAAGCGGGCGTCATGCCGGGAGATTACATTACCGCCATCAATGGCAAGCCGATCATCGGCCTGACACTGAATGACGCCGTGAAGGAAATGCGCGGCGAACGTGGCACCGAACTCGAGATCACGATCCTGCGAGAAGGCATCGATCCGTTCCCGGTCAAGCTGGTGCGGGAAGTCATCCAGCAGAAATCCGTCACCTGGCGCACGGAGCCGGGCGATATCGGTTATATCCGCGTGGCCACTTTCAACGAGCGCACGACGCTGCTGCTCGAAGAAGCGCTGGACGGGTTGAGCCGCGGGCCAAAGCCGAAAGGCATCGTGATTGATCTGCGCAACAATGGTGGCGGACTGCTGGATGAGGCGGTCAAGGTGGCCGATCATTTCCTGTCCGGCGGTGAAGTCGTCTCGACGCAGGGCCGGCGCCCGGTGGATGTCGAACGGCGCAATGCGTCCAAGGGCGAATCCTTCAAGGGCGTGCCAATGGTCGTGCTGATCAACGGGGGCTCGGCCTCAGCGTCCGAAATCGTGGCCGGCGCGCTGCAGGACCGCGAGCGCGCGCTCGTGATCGGCACCACCAGCTTCGGTAAGGGCTCTGTCCAGTCGGTGATCCCGCTGGGGGCGGACCGCGGCGCGATCCGGCTGACGACGGCGCGCTATTACACGCCGGCTGGAAGGTCGATCCAGGCACTCGGCATCGAGCCGGACCTGATGATCACGCAGGTGCGCCTGACGCAGGAAGAACTCGAGAAAATCGAGCGCTGGTCCGAGGCCGATTTGCCGCACGCGCTGCAGAATGAGTCCGGCGAGGAGCGCAAGGAATTGCGCATGCCGGACGAGCAGCCGCCGGAGGGCTATGAGGGCGAGGATTTCCAGCTTGAGCGGGCCATTCAGATGCTCCGCGAAGGCCAGACAACCGCGTCGCGGATGGCCGAAAAAGCTGGCTGATCCGGCTTGTCCGGGCTGCACATCCTTAGCAGTTCGTTACACAGCGTACGGAATTTGTTTGCGACCTGTTAACCCTGTGGGGCGATGTTCGGGGTTCTGATATTAAGCCCCGTTGCAAGAGGTCGAGCCCATGGGTTACCGGCGCGAGTCCGAGCCATCGCCATTTCGCACAGGGGTTGTCCATGCGGGCATGAGCCTCGCCGTGTTCGGCGGTCTATCTGCGGCGCTTGGCCTGGGTATTCATGTCGTCGCCGATCCGACGGCGGCGAGCCCGAGCCAGACGCTGGCCCTGTTCGAAACCGAAGAACCGGCAGAAGGCGTTGTGCGGATGGTGCGCCTGACCGACCCGGGCGAACATCCTGGCGGCGGCCTTCTGCCCGGCGCAGAAGATACCGGCAGCCCCCTCGAAATGGCCTATGTGCCCCCCGAAGGCGAGACCGTCCGCGTTGAAGTGACGGGCGGGCAGGGCGGTCCAACGGTCGGCGACGCGATCCGGATCAATGGCCGCATCGTGCGGGCAGGCGAGTCCCTCAGCCAGGTGCGCAGTGTTCCGCAGGCGGATGGCACGTTCAAACTGGCATCCGCCACGACAGTGGCAGCTGCGCCGGTGAAAGCCGCTGCCAAGAGCAAGGCGCCGTCAGACATTTACGCCCGCAAGTTCTCGAACCCGGAAGGCCTGCCGATGGTGGGTCTCGTGATCGGCGGCCTGGGCATGAACGCGACGCAGACCCAGCTCGCGATCGACGACCTGCCAGCCAATGTGACGCTGTCCTTTGCGCTGGATTCCAAGCGTCTCGATCATTGGATCAAGACGGCCCGCGCCGACGGCCATGAAGTGCTCATCGAAGTACCGATGGAGGCCTATGACTACGGCCGTATGAAGATGCATCCGGACACTCTGCTCGCTGGCGCGGATGCGAAGGCAAATCTCACGCGCCTCGAGGCTGTGCTGGCGCGCACGTCCGGCTATTTCGGCATTGTGAATTATCAGGGCGCGAAGTTTGCGGCCGACAAGGTTTCGGTCACACCGGTGCTGGAGCGCCTCAGCGAGAAAGGTCTCGCCTTCATTGATGATGGCAGCTTCGAGCGCACCAGCCTGGAAAGCCTCTCCCGCACCAGTGGTCTGCGCTATGCGCGTGCCGCCGGTCCGATCGATGCCCGCCAGACGCCCGCCGACATCAGCGCCGAGCTGATGGACCTTGAATCGCTCGCGCTGGAGAAGGGCGCGGCCTTCGGGTCCGGCTATGCGTTCCCGGTAACGGTCGAGGCGGCTAAGGTCTGGATCTCGCAACTGGAT
>JBBSAZ010000051.1:0-11178 GCA_038251755.1 Caulobacterales bacterium | reverse complement strand
GTGGGGCGAGCGGGCACGCTATGGGTTCAAGGTGCTGCCGGATGCGATCCCCGCGATCGAATTTGTCGGACTGCCGGAGCCGGGCGCGCAGGACCGCGTGAAGTTTGCCTGGAAGGCGCAGGATGATTATGGGATCGCCGGGATCGATTTGGCTATCCGGTTGCGCGAGCCGCATCCGGCGGCGCCGGACGCCGAAGAGCGCGTGCCCGTGCCGATGCCCGGCGCTGCCGGCGCCAAGGAAGCGAATGCGACGGTCGAGCTGGACCTGACACGCCATCCCTGGGCGGGACTGGCCGTGGACCTGCAACTCGTTGCGCTTGACGGCGCAGGGCAGGAGGGGCGCAGCGAAAGCGTGCCTTACATTCTTCCCGAGAAGCTGTTCCTTGATCCGCTGGCTCGGGCTACGCAGGAGGCCCGTGTGACCGTCCTTCGCGAGCCGCGTGACTATGCGCCTGAGGCGAAGAATGATTTCGCGCTACGCGACGGATCGATCAACACGGCCGCGACAGGACGGCTGGGCGCGGCGCCGGAGGGCATTCGCCAGGGCGTGCTGATGCTGGAATCGATCACCTACAAGGGCGAGCAGTTCTTCGACGACCTTGGCGTGTTCATGGGCCTGCAGATGGCGGAGAGCACGCTGGTCGCGGCCGGCTCGAAAGCCGAAGCGGAAGCGGTCGATCCCCTGCTCTGGGCAATTGCGCTGAAGCTGGAATATGGCAGCGCGGCGGATGCGGCGCGGCGTCTGGAAGCGGCGCGGGCTGCGCTGGAGCGCGCGTTGCGGGACGGCGCGTCCGAAGAAGAAATCCGCAGGCTGATGGAAGCTTTCCGCGACGCGGCCAACGAATACATGGCAGCCAAGATGGCGGAGGCCATCGCCAACGGACTTGAAGCGCCGGAGTCCACGCAGGACGGTCAGGCGCAGGCGGGCGGTGAAGGGCTCGGCGGGCAGGACTTCGAGGACATGCTGAATGCGCTGCAGGATCTCACCGAGACCGGCGCGAGCGACCAGGCGCGGCAGCTTTTGTCCGACATCACGAACATGCTTGAGAATCTCGAGTTCCAGCAGGGCGGTGAAGGCCAGCAGGGACAGGGCATGCTTGGCGAACAGGCTGAAGGCGAAGAGAGCGAACTGCCGCCCGAGGAGCAGGAGCTGACGGATGCCATGCGGCGCCTGTCTGAACTGCTGCGCGAGCAACGCCAGCTGAACGATGACACGCTCGCCCAGCAGCGCGGGGAGCAACCGTCCGGGCAGGGCGGCACGCCGCCGCCGTTTGGCTCGCCGGAAGGTGAAGGCGCCGATGAAGGCGGCGGCGGGCAGCAGGAAGGCAGCGGCATGGGCCGCGGCGAGCAGGAAGGCGAAGCCGGTACGGGCGCCGGCCAGGAGGGCGAGCCTCAGGACGGCGATCAGGGCGGCGGCCAGCAGGGCGGCGGCACACTGGCCGAGCGCCAGGCGGAGCTTGGCCGGCTGGTCGAGGAGTTTGCCCGCCGCAGCGGTGAAGGCGCGGGGGATGGCGAAGGTGGGAGCGGCGCGCAGGTCGACCCGGATGCCAGGTCGGCGATCCGCGACGCGCAGCGCCGCGCCGAGCAGGCGCTGGAGAACGGCAATGAAGGCCGGGCAATCCTTGAACAGGAGCGCGCGACGCAGCTGATGTCAGAGGCCTCACGCGGCATGGCGAGCGCGCTAGACAGCCTGCAGGCCGAGCGGCGCGGCGAACAGTCTGGCGGGGAGGACCCGATGGGCCGGTCGCTGATGGGCGCCGGCAATGATGGCGAGGGCGTGAACATTCCGGAGGAATCCGAACGCCAGCGTGCCAAGGATATCCTCGACGAACTGCGCCGCCGCTACAACGAAGCGGAAGACGAGGAAGAGCGCGAGTACCTGCGCCGGCTGCTCGACCGTTTCTGATCCGCTTGCGCGGGCCCGTGTTCCCTGACTTGATGGGGAAAACGGGAGGAGCGGGCGATGAACCAGCGCTGGGAATATACCAAAGGTCTGAAGGATATCGGCAACGGCCTGTATGCCTGGCTGCAGCCGGATGGCGGATGGGGCTGGTCGAATGCCGGGCTCATCCGCGACGGCGAAGCGTCGCTGCTGGTCGATACGCTGTTCGACATGACGCTGACGCGGGAGATGCTGTCCGCCATGGAAGACGCGACCGGGATTGGCGCGGGGCGGATAGGCACCATCGTCAACACGCACGCCAACGGCGACCATTGCCATGGCAACGGATGTTGTCCGCAGGCGGAGATCATTGCCAGCGAGGCGAGCGCGCGGGAAATGGCGGAAGTGCCGCCGGCAACACTCGCCATGTTCAAGGCGGCGGGCGCCAAGCTCGGCCCGGCAGGGGCTTACTTCGCGGATGTGTTTGCGCCGTTCGACTTCGAGAATGTCGATGAGCGAACGCCAACGAAAACGTTCTCCGGCGCGATGGATGTCAGGGTGGGCGACAAGGCGGTCCGGTTGATCGAAGTGGGCCCTGCGCATACGGGCGGGGACGTGCTGGTGCATGTGCCGGGCGACCGGGCCGTATTCACCGGCGATATCCTGTTCATTGACGGCACGCCGTTGATGTGGGCGGGACCGGTCGCGAACTGGATTCGTGCCTGCGAGACAATCATCGCGATGGATGTGGACGTCATCGTGCCGGGACATGGTCCGATCACGGACAAGGCGGGTGTGCGGCGTGTTGCCGATTATCTTGCCTATGTCGATAGGGAAGCCCGCAAGCGTTTTGACGCCGGATTGCCGGTGCGCGAAGCGGCGTTGGACATTGCGCTGGGTGATTTTTCAAGCTGGGGCGACGCCGAACGGATCGCCGTGAATGTCGACAGTCTCTACCGGGAGTATCGCGGCGACGGTAAGGTCACGCCGGTGATCGAATTGTTTGCGCTGATGGCGGATGTCCGCGATGCCCGGCGCTAATGCAGTTTGAGTTTCGGGCGCACGACCTGGTTCACATGGCCCATGACGATCATGCCGAGCCCCCGGATCGACCCGTGGATGGCCATGAGGTGCATCCGGTAGAGCGAGATATAAACAAAACGGGCGAGGCGGCCCTCGATCGCCATGCGGCCACCGACGAGGTTGCCCATCAATGTGCCCACTGTAGCGTAGCGGCTCATCGAGATCAGTGAGCCCTTGTCCTCATAGGTGAAAGCCTTGAGCGGTTTCTGTTCGATCAGGGCACGGATATTGTCATAGGCGGTGCCGGCCATCTGGTGCGCGCTCTGGGCGCGGGGCGGCACAGGACGTTCTGCGCCGGGCGGCGTATAGGTTGCACAGTCACCGATGGCGAAGATGCGGTCGTCGCGCGTCGTTTGCAGCGTGTCCTTGACCAGCAGCTGGTTGTTGCGATTTGTCTCCAGGCCCGCGATGTCCTTCAGGAAGTCGGGAGCTTTCACGCCGGCCGCCCAGACCTTGAGGTCCGCCGGGAACAATTTGCCGTCTTTCGTCTCGATCGCTTCAGGCGTCACGCGCGAGACTTGCGCGCCGGTGACGACTTCCACGCCGAGCGCTTCAAGCTCCCCGTGGGCGGCTTCCGCCAGCTTCTCGGGAAGGGCGGGCAAAATACGTGGGCCCGCTTCGAGGAGGCAGACCTTGAGGCGCTTCTCGTCAAACACTTCGAGGCCGTAATAGCGAAGCGCGGAGGCGGAGTTGTAGAGCTCTGCCGCAAGTTCCACACCCGTGGCGCCGCCGCCGACAATCGCGACACGGACATACTCATCCGCGTGCGGATCGAGGCTGAGGCGGCGCGAGCAGCGCAGGCACTGGTTCAAGAGGCGCTGGCGGAACGAATCGGCATCGCGCCGGCTTTCAAGCGACAGGCAGTTTTCCTTGACCCCCTCGACGCCAAAATCATTGGAAACCGAGCCAAGCGCAAGGACGAGATAGTCATAGCGTATGCGGTGCTCGCCCATTAGCTCCGAGCCGTCAACGTCAAGCAGAGGCGAGACGACGACCTGCCGGTTTGCGCGGTCGATCCCCTTGAGGGCGCCCTGGAAATACCGGTAGCCCCAGCGGTGGGCGTGGGCGCCGTAGCCGACCTCGTCCAGGTTGGCGTCGAGCGAGCCGGCTGCCACTTCGTGCAGCAGGGGCTTCCAGATATGCGTCCGGTTGCGTTCGAGCAGGATGATATCGAATTTGTCGCGGCCATAGCGTGCGCCGAGACGGGCTGCGAGCTGCAACCCGCCGGCTCCGCCCCCGACGACGACAATCTGGATCTTCAGCCCGCGCATTGCCTCAGCATATCGCCCGAACGGTAAAGAAGGAAATAGCGATCTCGATCAGCGGTTCGCGCCGGGCACCCATTTCACATCGTCGGCCCCGTCATTATTCGCCGCGCGCCCGGCGACGAACAGCCAGTCCGACAGCCGGTTGATGAAGGCGAGGGCGACCGCATTGACCGGCTCTTCCGGCAGGGCGGAGAGTTCGGCGATCTGGCGCTCCGCTCTCCGGCAGAGCGTTCGCGCCACGTGGAGATAGGCAGACAGCGCCGATCCGCCTGGGAGAATGAAGCTGTCGAGCGGCGGGATGACGGCGTTCATGGCATCAATCTCGGTCTCGAGACGGGTGACCTGCGATGCGATGATCCGGAGCGGCGTCCATTCCAGGACGCGCCCCCGGTCAGGGGTCGCGAGGTCGGCGCCGAGATCGAACAGGTCGTTCTGGATCCGCCGGAGAGCCGCAAGCATGTCGCCACTTGCCTCCAGGGCAGCGACGCCGAGGGCGGCGTTGAGTTCGTCAACGGTGCCATAGGCCGCGACGCGGGGATGCCATTTGGGCACCACTTCTCCGGTCGACAGGCGGGTTTCGCCGGTGTCCCCGGTGCGGGTGTAGATCTTGTCGAGCCTGACCATGCGGGCGCTCCCTTGTTTATCCGCCGAACTTGATGGCGCCGGCGATGATGCCCAGCAGGACGAGGAAGGCGATGGCGACCGCCTGCAAGATGACGCGCAGGCGCATCAGCTGGTTCGAACGGCTCGCCTGCTTTTCGTCCCGGCGCGCCAGGTTGCCGATGCCGACCAGCAGCACGACGACAATGGCGGCGAGGAGAATGTAGAAGCCGATGGTCAGTACGCTTTGCATGGAGCTTTAGCCTTTTTCTCGAAGTTCACGCCCGACCATAGACCGGGCCCGAGTTTCCGGCGCTGCTGCATCCGGTCGCGGCGGTGGCCGGGTCAGGCCTCATTTTCGAGCCGGGCAGCGAGGGCTTCGACACGGCTCGCCATGGCGAGCAGCAACTCCACCGCGCGCGCTTCGGTATCGGGCCGGGCGGGCACACCGCGTTTTGCGCTGTCGAGTTCGTCGAGCAGCGCCAGCGCG
The DNA here is from genome assembly GCA_038251755.1 of Caulobacterales bacterium. GTDB lineage: Bacteria > Pseudomonadota > Alphaproteobacteria > Caulobacterales > Hyphomonadaceae > Hyphomonas. The sequence goes on along the minus strand of JBBSAZ010000051.1, from coordinate 5,855 downwards.
GTGATCAGCAGCAGGCGCTCATCGCCGATATCCCCCACGGCATCCGCGATCTGGCCGACGCGGGCGTCCAGCTGGTCGGCGAGGCGCTGAACCCGCATTTCCTGTCCCGGCGCGCAGGCGATGGAGAAACTGCGGCCCCGGAGCGTGATGTCAGCCTTGGCCAAGCGTCAGTCCTCCTCGCCGAGCGCGGCGCGGACTTCTTCGATGGCCGATCCGAGGGCGAGACTCGCCTCATCGGCGAGTGACTGAAGCTCCTGCTCGCGGGCGAGGGACTGGTCCAGTGCTTCAGCCAGGCTTGCCCGGTCGGTCACCAGCGCGGCGATTTCGGCGCGCAGCGCGGCCGGGTTGCCCGTTCGCAGGAGGTGCGCCTCCAGCGCCAGTTCGAGGCGCTGGAGGGCGGCATCAAGACGGAAGGCAGCCGGGTCAAGGTCGGTCATGGCCTTTCTGGACTAACTGGAATGGCTGCGCCCGCCAAGCGCCTTGACGGTTGGGGACAAGTCTGGCCTAGCACGAAACGCGAAAACTCCGGGAGATCAGCAGAATGGCTGTCACAAATCGCGAGATGGCGAATGCCATTCGGGCCTTGTCCATGGACGCTGTGGAAGCGGCCAAATCGGGCCATGTCGGCTTGCCTCTGGGCATGGCGGACGCGGCCACGGTTCTGTTCCGGAAGTTCCTGAAATACGATCCGCGCGATCCCGCCTGGCCTGACCGGGACCGGTTTGTGCTGTCGGCGGGCCATGGCTCGATGCTGGTCTATTCGCTGCTGCACCTGACTGGTTATGCCTCGGTCAGCCGCGACGATATCCGCAATTTCCGCCAGCTCGGCGCGAAGACGCCGGGGCATCCGGAAAACTTCATCACCGCAGGTGTAGAGACAACAACCGGCCCCTTGGGGCAGGGGATCGCGACCGCGGTGGGCATGGCGATCGCCGAGCGCCACCTGAATGCGCGCTTTGGCAACGAGCTTGTCGATCACCGCACCTGGGTCGTCGCCGGCGATGGCTGTCTCATGGAGGGCATCAGCCAGGAAGCGATCACGCTGGCCGGGCATCTGAAGCTGAACAAGCTGATCGTTGTCTTTGACGACAACGCGGTCACCATCGATGGCGGGACGGACCTGTCGGACGGGACCGACCAGTGTGCGCGCGTCGAGGCATCCGGCTGGGTCAGCCGCCGGGTCGACGGGCATGACGAGAAGGATGTCACCGAAGCGCTGAAGTGGGCGACGAAACAGAAGAAGCCGGTGTTCCTCGCTGTGAAAACGATCATCGGATACGGCGCGCCGAAACTGGCGGGCACGGGCAAGGCGCATGGCGGGCCTTACGGCGCCGAGGAGATTGCCGGCATCCGGAAATCCCTCAACTGGCCGCACGCGGCGTTCGAGATTCCGGAAGCCATTGAAGCTGCCTGGTCGAAGGCGGGCGAGCGCTCGCGCGAAGACCATTCCGCCTGGAAGAAACGTCTCGCAGCGAGCCCGAAGAAGGGCGAGTTCAACGTGGCCATCGCCGGCCGGCTTCCAAAGAATCTCGGCAAGGCGATCCTCAAGCACAAGAAAGCCGTGGCCGAAGGTGGCGCCTCCAAGGCGACGCGCGTCTGGAGCGGCGAGGCGCTGGAAGTGATCACGCATCTCGTGCCGGAAATGGTCGGCGGCTCGGCAGACCTCACCGGCTCGAACAATACCAAGACGGCTGCGACCAGCCCGATGACGCCGAAGAGCTGGGACGGTCGCTACATCCACTATGGTGTGCGCGAGCATGCCATGGCGGCGGCGATGAACGGCATGGCGCTGCATGGCGGCATCATTCCGTACTCGGGCACGTTCCTCGTGTTTGCTGACTATAGCCGCGCGGCCATCCGCATCGGCGCGCTGATGGGCCTGCGCGTGATCCATGTGATGACACATGATTCCATCGGTCTCGGCGAAGATGGCCCGACGCACCAGCCGGTCGAACAGGTCGCTTCGCTGCGCGCCATGCCGGAGATGGTCGTCTTCCGCCCGGCGGACGGCGTGGAAACTGCAGAATGCTGGGAATTGGCTCTCGCCCGGCAGGACGGCCCCTCCACGATGGCGCTGACCCGCCAGAACGTGGCGGCGGCGAGAAAGACGCATACGGACGAAAACCTGTCAGCCATGGGCGCTTATGTGCTCTCGCCCGCCAAGGGCAAGGAGCGCGGCGTGCTGATCGCGACGGGATCGGAAGTGGAGATCGCGCTCAAGGCGCAGGCGCTGCTTGCGGCCGATGGCATTGGCGTGCGGGTCGTCTCGATGCCGTCGATGGAACTGTTCGGCCAACAGGATGCCGCCTACCAGGCCGACACGCTCGGCAAGGGCCTGCCGCGCGTCGCGGTCGAGGCGGGTGTGCGTTTCGGCTGGGACCGCTGGATCGGGTATGATGGCGGCTTCGTCGGCATGGACAGTTTCGGCGCCAGCGCGCCCTACCAGCAGCTCTACAAGCATTTCGGCATCACGCCGGAAGCCGTCGCCGAAGCGATGAAGGCGCGGCTCTAGGGTCAGCCCAGTATTCGGGGAAGCCACATCACCATCGTGGCGCCGAGGATGCCGCCGAGCATGACGAACGTCAGCAGGCTGACGAGCCCGGCTGTTGCATACTTCGCCAGCTCCGACCGGCTTTCCTCGGCCCACAGGTAGATCTGATAGACACCCAGCGGAATGAGTGACTGGCCGAGCATCGCGGCCCGGCCGGCGGGTCCATCGAGTTCTTCGCCGAGCCCGGCGCCGCCGGTTGGAATGGCCCAGGCCATCATCATCACACGCAGGAACCAGACGCCGCTCGCGGCCAGGAAAAGACGTGTGGCCCAGCGCCGGTGGGCAGCAAAGCGGCGGCCGCGCGCGGCCTGCCAGGCGAGCAGGGCGCACGCGAAGATGACGCCGCCATTGATCGACTGCAGGATCTGGTTTGTCAGACCGCCAAACGCGGGGCGGATGGCCTGCAACAATATAGCGCCCGCGCTGACCACGAGGGCGATCAGGATATACGCATGCCCGTTCCAGCGGTGAAATGCCCGTGCCCGGTTGCGGATCGCCGGGATGAGCTGGAGTGGCCCGGAAAGCGTGATCAGGAAAGCAAGGAACAGATGTACCGCCAACAGGGCGTTGCCCAGCCGGTCACCCTGTATGAGGCCATTGAACAAGCTCTCGTTCCAGCTCGCCGTGTTGCCCTGGAGGGTTGACAGTCCGTAGTTGAAAAAGATGTAGACGGCAAAAAGCGCCTGGCCGGCAAAGGCGGAGATGAACCAGAAGGCACCGGACTGCGCGAGCAGGCGTCTGGCATTGGGGGCAGCGGATTCTGCTGGAAGACTGGTCATGAAATTTCCGGGAGGACAGGAGTGGGCCCGTCAGACTAGGAAAAGTCGGGTTGGTCCGGTATGACCCGGCGTCTCAGTTTTCTGACCTTTGGTGCCAATTGCAGGCGGGAAGATGCAAGACCCAACCGTCTCCGCAGGCTATGTCCGCTCGCTGCTGAATCTCGCCGTCAAGCGCGGCGCGAATGGACCAGGCCTGCTTGCGGCGGCGCATGTAGATCCGGCGCTCATGGATACGCCCGATGCCCGACTTCCCTTCGAGCAGTTCAAGGCGCTGATGGCCGCCGCAAAGCAGGCTTGCGCCGAGCCGGCCCTCGCGCTGCACTTCGGCGCAGCAGCGCCCTTTGCCGAGATGTCGATCGTCGGCCTGATCTCGCAGGCCGCGCAAAACATGGGAGAGGCGTTCGAGCAGGTGAACCGCTATGCGCGCCTCGTCGTCGAAGTGGACGGACATGAGGCGGGAGCGCGGTTTGCCATTGTCCGGCGCGCCGACGGCGTCTGGATCGAGGATCGCAGGCGCAATCCCAACGCTTTTCCAGAGCTGACCGAATCGACATGGGTCCGGTTCATCCATGACCGGGCCCGCGCATTTCCGGATCGCGAGCCGTACGTGCTTGAGGTGCAGGTGACGCATGACGCGCCGCTGCATTCAGCTGCCTATCGCGATTTTTTCAGCATGCCGGTTGTGTTTGGCGCACCCTGGAATGCACTGCGTATCCGGGAGAGTTGGCTGGACGAGCCGACCGGCAGCCTGGATCGCTATGTGTTCGGGGTGTTCAATGCGCACGCCGACGAGTTGATGAAGGCGCTCGCCGGAACACAAACCATCCGGGGGCGGATCGAAGCGGCCCTTCTCCCGGTGCTGCACACAGGAAACGTGTCGATGGAGCTGGCGGCCCAGCGGCTCGGGTTCAGCCGGTCAACGCTGCATCGCCGGTTGAAGCAGGAAGGGGAGACGTTCGAGGATATTCTCGACAACTTGCGCAAGCGCATGGCGATCGACTATCTCGACAGCCGTAAGGTCTCGGTGAACGAGGCCGCCTATCTCACCGGCTTTTCGGAACCTTCCGCCTTTTCGCGAGCCTTCCGGCGCTGGACGGGGACGAGCCCCGGCCGGTACCGGAATGGGCATGAGCCGTCCTAGTCGCCCTTCGGCACCTTGAAGAGGTCGAGCTGGTTGGGATCCGCCGTCTTGCGCCGCCGGGTCTTCGTGCGCCCGCGCCGGAAATAGAGATCGTCCGTATGATCGGCCGCTGAAGACGGAGCTGCAGTCTCAAGCGGCCGCTGAGGCGCGGGCTTGGGCTTAGGCGGGGATTTCGGATCGGCTATCAGCCACCAGCTGACGGCAATCACGATATGGCCGGACGTATCCTCGTAGCGTTGCAGGTGTCCGGCCGGGCCGTCGGCGCCTTGCGCGGCCAGCAGGGCGATGGCCTCGGCCTCCGGCAGGTGCAGCCAGCCGGTCTCCAGCCGCTCGACCCGGTAACCGGGCGCCAAGCTCACAGCTTCGCTCAGCAACCGGGCGGTTTTTACGCCGGGCAGGGTCGCCTCTTCCAGGCTTCGGGCAATGGGATAGGCAAGGCTCATGTGAGGGGCGAGGTAAGCCCGTCATCGCCCGGCGTCCAGTCCGCATCCGCCGCACCTGTGAGCCGGGCTGCGCCGAGCCGCGCGAAACGCAGTGTCACGGCCTTCCGGCGGGCGGGCGCCAGGCGGGTTTCGGGCGCCTCGCGGATCACTGCCCCGTAAAAGGCATCCGCCACAATCAGCCCGGCGTCCGGCGGGATCAGTTCCTGCGGGAAATCATCGCCGACCGCGAAGGTCAGCCTGTCACAGAAGTCCATGTATTCGCGCCATTTCGTGTCGGATTTGAGGTCCTGAATGCTGGACTTGATCTCGATCATCCAGATGTCCCCGGCCGGGCCGATAGCCGTAATGTCGGCGCGCCGGTGATTGGCCAGCGTCATTTCCGTGAGGCCGTAATAGCCAAGCTGGCTCATCAGGCGCAGTGTGCCACGGCAGATTTCGGCCGACCGGCGGGGCAGGGGATCTATGGGCGCGGGGTTGATCATATGGCGGTTCGTTCCGCTTGTGTTCCGGAGCCTGAATTAGGCCGTTGAGGACTTGGACGTCAAGGCGGATCGGCCCCGGAGCGCGGCTAGAGCGACCAAAGAAAAAATCAAGGCGGCCTGCATCCAGTGACCGCCTGCCTGCGTAGACAAAGCCAGAGAGAGACACAGGTTGTCTCTGCCGGGAGCACTTGATGGCCAGCGCTTACGACACGAATAACAGTTCCGACCGCCAGTTCGTGCGCACCGCGATGAAGGTCGCGCTGCTGGAGCCGGCACATGAAGCCAGCCTTGCCCGCCGCTGGCGCGAAAAGAATGACGAAGCTGCACTGCATGAGCTCACGACAGCGTACATGCGCCTCGTCATCGCAATGGCCTCGAAATTCCGCCATTACGGCCTGCCGATGGCGGATCTTGTGTCCGAAGGGAATGTCGGCCTGATGCAGGCCGCCGCGCGGTTTG
>JBBSAZ010000050.1:0-11424 GCA_038251755.1 Caulobacterales bacterium | reverse complement strand
TGTACGAAGGCCCCAACGGCAAAGGGCTCATTCAAACAGCGCGAGCTGGCCGCCGTCGAGGCGTACGCCTTCGCGCGCGAGCAGCGCGGACTTGGTGCGCCGGCCGCCCGGGGCGGAGAAGCCGCCGAGCTTGCCTTCGGAAGTGAGCACGCGGTGGCAGGGCACGATGACCGGCCACGGATTGCGGCCCATGGCGAGACCGACGGCCCGGGCGGCGCTTGTATCCGCTCCGGTGCGGCGGGCGAGTTCGCCATAGGAGACGGTTTCGCCCCAGCGCACGGCGCGCAGGGCACGGTAGAGGCCGGCTTCGAAATCGGAGAGGCGGGTGAAATCGAGCGCCACGTCATCGAAGGCAGTGGGCGCACCCGTGTGGAATGTGCGGAGCGCGGCGATGACGGCGGCGATGTGCGGCGGGGCTTCGGTTTCAGGGACGACGGTCGCGCCCTGCTTCGACACGCGCGCGGCGGCGGAGGCAACGCTTTCCTCGAACGGGCGAACGCGCGTCAGGCCGGCGTCTGACCACGCCAGGCCGCAGGCGCCGGCAGGCGTATCGAAGGTAACAGCCGACTCGAACATTCAGGGAACATCGACCAGGTTCCCTAAATTGTCCAGTCCGGATCAGGCGAGGTGCTTCGCGAAGAAGTCCAGCGTGCGGCTCCAGGCAAGGGCGGCCGCTTCAGGATTGTAACGGGGCGTGGTGTCGTTGTGGAAGCCGTGCTGGGTGCCTTCGTACCAGTGGACTTCATAGACTTTTCCGGCGGCTTTCAGGGCTGCCTCGTAAGGCGGCCAGCCCGCGTTGACGCGCTCGTCCTCGCTGGCGAGATGGATTTGAAGGGGTACCTCGACCTTGGCAGCCTCCTCGACGGTGGGCCAGCCGCCATAATAGGGCACGGAGGCTTTCAGCCAGGGGAGATTGACCGCCATCTGGTTGGTGATGGCGCCGCCGAAGCAGAAACCGGTGCAGGCGATCTTGCCATTGGTGGCGTCGTGATCGCGCAGGAATTCGGCGGCGGCGGCGAAGTCGGCATACATTTCGGCGGAGGTGCGCTTGGCCTGCAATTCGCGGCCAGCGTCATCGTTGCCGGGATAGCCTCCGAGGGGATGAAGCGCGTCGGGCGCGAAGGCGGCGTAGCCGGCCTTGGCGGCGCGGCGGGTGACATCGCGGATGTGCGGATTGAGGCCGCGGTTCTCGTGGACGACGATGATGCCGGCGAGCTTGCCCTTGGCGCCCGCGGGGCGGACGAGATAGCCGGACATTTCGCCGGCGCCGTTCGGAGACGGGTAGATAGCCGTTTCCTCGATCAGGTCCGGTTCGCCTTCGGCAGTCTGGGCGCGGCCATAGTCCGGCATCACGCAGGCGGCGAGCATCGAGACGGTGAGGCCGCCGACTGCGTAGGTGGAGAGTCTGGAGAAGAAGGCGCGGCGGGAGAGGTCGCCGTGGCAATAGGCGTCGTAGAGTTTGAAGACTTCCGGTGGGATGTCGATATTCTGCTCGGTGTCGGCCATGTATCTCTCCCGTGTGTTTCGAGGGAGTATAGGCCCCTGCCCGTGCAAGGCTACCCGGCGAGCGGTTTCGACATCAGTACGGCGTCGACCGGCACGGCGCGCCCGGCTGTGTAATAGCGCGGGCGGCGGCCATCGTCGGTGAAGCCGAGAGACGCGTAGAGATGGCGGGCGGCGATGTTGTCCTCGGCGACATCGAGCGTGAGGCGGCCCACGCCGCGCGCCGCGAGGGTTTGCGCCAGAGCGGAGAGGAGCGCGCGGGCAAGGCCCTGACTGCGGCGGTCCGGATGCGTTGCGACGGTGAGGAGGTCTGCTTCGCCGGCGACCTCACGAAAGAGCGCGAAGGCGATGAGGGCGCCATCTTCGACGTGGCCGAGGGTGATGGCGGCGGGGTCTGCGAACTGGGCGGCGAAGCCGGCTTCGCTCCACGGGTCCGCAAAGCCGAGCGCGTGAACAGCGGCGGCGGCCGCGGCGTCGGACGGCGTCAGGGCGCGCAAGGTGTGGGTCATCAGGTCAGGGCGCCAGCAAACGGAACGGAAAATCTAAAATCAGGGGCGGGCGGGATTGATTGCGGGGCCTGCCGCCTGCTAGTTCGCCTGCCCTTTGCCTTAGCACAAGAGCCCGCGATGACCAGAACGGCCCCCACGCTTGGCCTCGACTTTGGCACGACCAACAGCGTCGCGGTGCTTGCCGAAGCGGATGGCCGCACACAGGCGATGAGCTTCCGGCATGACAATGCGGCCTTCGAGGCGTGCCGCTCGGTGCTCTGCTTCTGGAAGGACGAGGACCGGGGCGGATCGCGCGCGATGATGGAGATCGGCCCGTGGGCGATCGACCAGTTCCTGGAACTCGGCGGGGACTGCCGGTTCATCCAGTCGTTCAAGACCTTTGCGGCGAGCCCGCTGTTTTCCTCGACGGTGATCCACAACAAGAACTGGTATTTCGAGGACCTGCTGTCGGCTTACCTGCGGCGCTTGTCGGAACGGTCCGGCGCGGACTGGCCAAGGCAGGTGGTGATCGGACGGCCGGTGCAGTTTGCAGGCGCGCAGCCGGACGAGAAGCTGGCGCAGGAGAGATACGAGACAGCGTTGAAACGGCTCGGCTTCGAGACGATCCATCATGTCTATGAGCCGGTCGCGGCGGCGTTCTTCTATGCGCAGCGGCTCAGCGAACCTGCGACGATCCTGGTGGCGGATTTCGGCGGGGGGACGAGCGACTTCTCGATCCTCCGGTTTGATCCGGGCGCGGGCAAGCTGCGGGCGGAGGCGCTGTCGCATGCGGGCATCGGGATTGCGGGCGACGCGTTCGACCAGAAAATCATCGACCATGTCGTCTCGCCCCTGTTCGGCAAGGGCAGCACGTTCCAGAGCGACGGCAAGACACTTCCGGTGCCGGCCGCCTTCTACAGCCGGTTTGCGCAATGGAACCAGCTGTCGATCATGCGGCACACGCGCGACTACGCCGACCTCGTGAAGCTGGCGAACATGGCGGATGATCCGCGCTTGATCGAGGCCTTCATTGCCTTCCTCGATGCGGACGCGACCTACCTGCTCTACCGCGCCGTGGCGCAGCTGAAGACGGCGCTATCGCACAAGGAGGAAGCGCGGTTCGATCTCGACGTGGGCCGGCTGAAACTCCATCGCACGATTGCGCGCAGCGAGTTCGAGAGCTGGATCGGCGAGGACGTGCGCGCGATCCAGGCGACCGTGGGCGAAGCGCTGGCGCGCGCAAATCTCGGCGCGGCGGACATCGACCGCGTTTTCCTCACCGGCGGCACATCCTATGTGCCGGCGCTGAGGCAGAGTTTTGAGGCACGGTTCGGCGCTGGGAAAGTCGAGACGGGCGACCAGTTCGTGTCGATTGCCAACGGGCTGGCGCTGATCGCGCAGGAAGACGACCTGGAGCCTTGGTTGGCGCGGGGGAGCTAGGGGATCTCATTGACAGCGATTTGCATGGCGAGCGTTGTTTGGTTTCGAGTTTTTGCCCGGCTGCCGCTTGTTTCTGCAGACAGGCTGGGCGATAGACAGCGGAGAAACGGGCCTTTCGGGGAGCCATCAAGGCTTCTCGAGGCCGCGTTCGCAGGCGGGTTACATGATCTTGAGTGCGTTATGGTCCGTACTTGCCAAGCTGCTTGCAGCCCTGGCCGTGCTGACCGTGGTGCACGCGCCGATGGCGTCTGCCCTGCATGCTGAGGCGCCGCCGGAGACGGTCTGCGTGGAGGCACAAGATGCCGGGCCCGCCGCCGGCGAAGACGCGGGCCATGAAGGGCACGATCACGCGGCGCATGGCTGCGGCACCTGCCATGTCCATCTGATCGGCCCGGATGCCCCGCGGTTCACCGCTGCGGGCACCGACCGGTCCAGCCTGCATCCCTTGCCAGCGGCGAGCGCCCGGCCGGCGCGGCCCAGCGAATTGTTCCGTCCTCCCCGTATCTGAATCTGCCTGAGCCGGCGCGTCACAAGCTGACCGCGCCTCCAAACAGATTCTTTTCGAGGACCCCTCACCATGTCTGACTATCTGCGCCTTTCGGCGATCGCCCTTGCCTTGTCCGGATTTGGCTTCGGCGCCGCCGCAGCCCAAACCCAAAACCCCGAGACTGAAAGTCACCTGCCGGGTGACGAACACGATGAACACGACCACGAAGACGAAGAGAAAACGCTCGAGGCCGTAATGGTCCAGGCGACACGTTCCGGCCGCATGGCTCAGGATGAACCGATGCGCGTCGAGGTGATCAACCGCGAGGAGATCGAGGAAAAGGCGATCATGCGGCCGGGCAATATCGCGACGTTGCTGAGCGAGACGGGCGGCATCCGGGTGCAGGTGACGTCGCCTGCGCTGGGCGCCGCCAATGTTCGCGTGCAGGGCCTGTTCGGTCGATACACGCAGATCCTGTCCGACGGATTGCCGCTGTATGGCGGGCAATCGATCGGCCTGTTGCAGATTCCGCCTACCGACCTCCGGCAGGTCGAGGTGATCAAGGGTTCGGCAACGTCCCTGTACGGCGCCTCGGCGCTGGGAGGTGTGATCAACCTCGTTTCGCGGCGGCCGGGAGAGGAAGCGGAGGGCGAGGTTCTCGCGAACCTGACCTCGCGCGATGGACAGGACTTCACGGCTTATGGCGCGGTGCCCCTTTCCGGGACGCTGGGCGCATCGCTGACCGCCGGGGCGCACCGGCAGGGCTTGCAGGATTTTGATCTCGACGGCTGGATCGACATGCCCGGCTATGAGCGCTGGACCGCGCGGCCCCGGTTGTTCTGGCAGGGCGACGATGGCGCGGAAGTTTACGCGACGCTGGGTTACATGACCGAGCAGCGGCAAGGGGGCACGCGCGAGGGACGCACTGTGCCGGATGGCAGTTTCTTTCCGCAGAACCAGGACACGACGCGCCTGGATGGTGGGCTGATTGCAGACGTGCCGTTGACGGCGACGGTCACCGGCAAGCTTCGCGCCTCTGGCATGGTGCAGGACCATGAGCATCGCTTTGGCCCTGTGGCGGAAGACGACCGGCATGAGAGCTATCTTCTGGAGGCATCGGTTGCAGGGGCGGCCGGCGGGACCAACTGGGTTGCCGGCGCGGCGTTCCAGTCGGAGGTCTATAGCTCGGACCTGCTGCCGGGTTTCGACTACACTTATGATGTACCCGGACTGTTCGGCCAGGTGGATCATGACCTGACGGAGGATTTTTCGGTCTCGGCGAGCGGCCGCCTCGACGACCACAGCGCTTACGGCACGCAGTTCAGCCCCCGCGTATCGGTGCTTTACCGGCCGGGCGACTGGACGTTCCGGGGATCGGTGGCGGAAGGCTATTTTGCACCGACACCCTTCGTCGAGGAGATTGAGGCGGCGGGGCTGTCGCGGCTCGAGCCACTCTCCGGCCTGACGGAGGAGACCGCCCGGACAGCTTCGTTCGACACAACGTACAAGCGCGGGCGGATCGAAGCCAACGCCACCTTGTTCGCGTCGGATGTGGACGGCGCGACCCGGCTGCAGCCTTTCGCCAGCCTCCCGGGCGGCGCGCCGGACAGGGTGCGGCTGGTCAATACGGTGGGTACGACCGAACTGCGCGGGACGGAGCTGTTGCTGCGTTACCTCATCGGTGATTTCAAGCTGACCGGGAGCTATCTGTTCATTGACTCCACCGAGCCGGGCGACCTCGGCATCGGCCGGCAGGAGGTTGCGCTCACCCCGCAGCATACAGCCGGGATGGTCGCGATGTGGGAGCGCCACGGCGAATTCCGGCTCGGCGTGGAGATGTACTATACGGGCGAGCAACGGGTTGAAGACAGTCCGTTCCGGACAGTCAGTGACGGGTATCTCGATGTGGGCATTCTCGGCGAGATCACGCGTGGGCCGGCGAGCTGGTTCATCAATGCGGAGAACATCCTCAATGTGCGCCAGACGCGGGAGGAGTCCCTGCTAAAGCCGCAGCGCGCACCCGATGGTCAGTGGACGACCGACATCTGGTCGCGCAATGACGGGTTCATCGTGAACGGGGGCGTGAGGCTGAGATTCTGAGTGCTCAGCTTTTCACCGCAGGCAAGGCCGCATCTGGTGCGCGGGCGTAGACGGGTGCGGGCGGATGCTTGGCGGGCTCGAAGAGGCTGGCCTTCAGGGCGGCGGTGATCGCGCTCGGTTGCATCGGGCGAAGGTCGAGTTTGGCAGCGAGGTCTCCGAGGGCTTCGCTGCCATCCATGAAGACAGGGGCGTGGAAACCGGCGAGCATGGGGAGAAGCTCCGTGAGCGGAACTTCCATGACTGCGGCGATGCCCTCCCCTTCCGAGACGCCCTGCACCCACCAGGTCTGCTCGGGGGGGCGGCGCCGGGCCTGGAGGCAGCCGAGGGCGGGGCCTTCGAGGCCGGCGGGGATGGCCGCTTCGAGGCTGGTGATGCCGAGGACTTTTGCACCGGTGACGAGGGCGAGGCCGCGCGCATAGGCGACGCCGATGCGCAGGCCGGTGAAGCTGCCGGGGCCGGCGACGACGCCGATCCGGGTCAGCTCGGCGAGGGTGACGCCGGCTTCGGCGCAGAGTTCGGCGACGAGGCCCGGCAGCCGGCGTTCCTGGCCGCGCGGCATGGCTTCGCGCCGGTCACACAGGATGTCGCCGTCCCGGATGAGGGCGGCTTCCATTGTGCTGAAGGCGGTGTTGAGGCCGAGCGTGAGCATGGGGCGTGTTAGCGCATCGGGTGGGTGAACGGAACTCTGTCGATTTGCGCGCCGCAGGCCCCTGCGTCAGCCAGGGATCCAGACAGAGAAGAAGGTTTTTTCTTCACCTGGGTCCCAGCCTTCGCTGGGACCTGCGGATCGGGGCTTAGGATTCGGCACTCAAAGGATGCGGCAGGCCTCATCAAATTCGAGGCGGGGGCTGCGGTCGAACAGCTTGGTCTTGTCGCCATAGCCGAGATTGCAGATCCAGTTGGCGCGCCAGTGCTTGAGCTCGCCTTCGTCGTTCTCGAAGAATTCGCGGTTGACGCCGGCCATGTCGAAGCCACTCATCGGGCCGCAATCGAGGCCGATGGCGCGGGCGGCGATCATCAGATAGGCGCCTTGCAGCGTGCCATTGCGAATGGCGGTTTCGTCGCGGTTGGTGTTGAACCAGTCCTTCGCGCCGGGGGCATGAGGAAAGAGTTTCGGGATTTTTTCCTGGAAGGCGAGATCGTGGGCGATGATCACGGTCCAAGGCGCAGATTCGGTCTTGGCGCGGTTGCCTTCACTCATCAGCGGCAGGAGGCGCTGCTTGCCGGCCGGTGTGTGGACAAACACGAAACGGGCGGGCGAGCAGTTGGCGCTGGTCGGGCCCATCTTGGTCAGGTCATAGACAGCGCGAATGAGGATTTCGGGCACGTCCTTGTCGACGAAACCATTCTGGCTGCGCGCATCGCGGAAGATGACATCAAGGGCGTGATCGTTGACGGGATGGGCCATGGGAAGGTCCTTTTGGAAGCTCTGGAAAGGGAAAGCGGAATGCGCAGAAAGACTAGATCACGGCCTCAACGGCGGTGACTTCCGGCACATACGTGCGCAGCATGTTCTCGATGCCCATCTTCAGCGTCTGCGTGGACGACGGGCAGCCGGCGCAGGCGCCGCGCATGCTGAGCATCACGACGCCGGTGGCGGCATCGAAGCTGCGGAAGGTGATGTCGCCGCCATCCTGCGCCACGGCGGGGCGGATGCGGGTTTCGAGGAGTTCCTTGATCTCGTTGACGATCTCGGCGGTCTCGCCTTCGTAGACGATCTCGTCCTCATCGGACGCGGCGTCGGTATCGACCACCGGCAGTCCGGCCATGTAATGGTCCATGATCGCGGCCAGCACCATCGGCTTGACGTGTTTCCAGTCTTTCGCTGCGGCCTTGCTGATCGAGACGAAATCTGCGCCGAGGAAGACGCGGTCCACACCGTCCACCTGGAACAGGGCGCGGGCCAGCAGGCTGACCTTGGCGCTGGCGGCGTCCGGATAGTCGAACGGACCATGGAAGCCCGCCACCGGCAGTCCGGGCAGGAATTTCACGGTATCGGGGTTCGGTGTCGCTTCAGTCTGGATGAACATGGCGCCTCGCTGTCTGGACCCAGACATGGCGTGCAAAGTGCGTCAGATCAAGGGACAGCGACTTCTGCGGCGGCCGGGCCCGCGGCGGCATCCGTCCCGGCGACGTCTTCCACCATGGCGGGCGCGGGGGCGAGGCGGGCCGCGAGATCGGCCGAAGCCTTCTCCGCTTCGACCAGATAGTAGGCCATGCTGGAGAGGTGGTTGGGCAGGATGGCCGCAGACCCGTGCTGGTTGGACACGAAGGCGGGTTTCATATCGGCGGCACGCTTCCAGGAGGCTTCAGCACGCGCGAGCGTGGCGGCGAGTTCGGCGTTTCCGGTGAGGCCATAGGCGCGGGCCTTGCCAGCAACGATGAGCTCATGCGCGAGGTGGGCGCGGGCCTTGGCGGTGTAAAAGGCCGTGATGTCTTCCTTGCTGGCGAGCCAGGCGGTCTGTTCGGCATTGATCCGGTCTGAGAGGGCAGCGATGTCTTCCTGCGCCCAGCCGGCGAACAGGCCCATCTCGAGCGGCAGGGTTTCTTCCGGCGAGGGGCGAAGGGCGAGGCCGCGCGAGGCACGCGTGTCGAACCGGTTGAGCGCTTCGGCAGCGGCGGTGAGGCGCGGAAGCATGTCCTCCCCCGGCACGGCCATCAGAAGGCGCGAGGCGGCGGCGAGGTCCCCATCCGGGCCATCGGCATTGGCGGCGACTTCGGAGAGAAGCTTGACGTGTTCGGAGAGGCCGGCGGCGGTCGCTTCCTGCCAGGCGGGCAGCGCGGTGAGACGGGCCTGAGGGTGCCAGCTGGCACGGTCATCGGCCCAGCCTGCCCCGGCGAGTTCGCGCGCGACCTTGTGGATCGCGACACCTACGCCGGATACGGACCAACTCTCATTCGGCGGGAAGACAACCGGGCTGTCATCGATATGGCTGGAGATGACCACAGCGGCAGGATAGGCGCCGATGACGGCGAGCACGAGCATAAGCTTGAAAAATCCGACGATCCGCTTCCAGCCCTTCTGGAAGCTGAGCATCATCGGGCTCGGCTCGGCATGTTCCAGAGAAATGAAGTGTTCCGGCGGGATGGGCGTAGGGCGCGGCTTGGCGCGCAGGTCTTCGTCATACGCCTTCGGAAGCTTCGCTGCAGCAGAGCGTGAGGGCATGGGTTTACGCCTGTCCTGAGCGGGTGGCCGGGTCGATGTCATCTGCTGCGACTATGCGGTCAACAGCGTGGCAATAACAGGGCGGGACTGCATGAAATTTCGGATAACCACCCCTATTGCCTACAGAAAGCGCATTAACCAGCCGGAGGAACGATCTCTGCTTTTGTGACAACTTCGGCCTCGGTGCCGGATTCGTCCGTGAACGTCAGGATGACGTCGACCTGAGAACCCGCCTCGATCGGGCCGACCCCGAACAGCATCAGATGGTTGCCGCCCCTCTCGAGCACGAGGGGTGTGTCTTCGGAGACCGGGAAGCTTTCGACCTTGCGCATCTGCATCATGTCGTTTTCCATCGACATCGTGTGCAGTTCGACATTCCGGGCCGCATCGGTGCGGGCGCCGGTCAGGGTGACGGGGCCGCCCTTGACCGAGACATACATGCCGCCGCCGGTGATATCGCGGCCTTCGGGCGGTTCGACAATGAAGGCATCGCGCACTTCGATGACGGCTGCGCCGTCAGCGGCGGGCGCCGCCGCGGTTTCGCCGCAGGCCCCGAGCAAGAGCGCGGCAGGCAGGATGAGGCTGGGCAGGAAACGCATGGGGCAATCCTCCTAAGGGCTTTAACAGGAAGATGCGGAGCGTCGGCCCGAAAGACAAGCGCTGCTTGCGTCGCAGGCTGCTTAAGGGCGCCAGAAGCCGACGACGCGGCGGACTTCGTCCATGATCGGCGCGGCGATGGCGTTGGCGCGTCCGGCGCCATCTGCGAGCACGCGGTCGATGCCTGCGGGGTCTGCAAGAATCTCGCGGAAGCGTATAGTGATCGGGGCCATGTGGGCGACGGTGACATCCGCCAGCGCAGGCTTGAAGACGCCGAAGCCCTTGCCCTCGAACTCGGCGAGCACACTCTCGACGCTGCGGCCGGAGAGCGCGGCATAGATGCCGACGAGGTTTTCGACTTCAGGGCGGCCTTTCAGTTCCTCGGCGGTCGCCGGGATGACGCCGGTATCGGTGGTGGCTTTCTTGATTTTCTTCGAGATCGCGTCGGCATCATCCACCAGCGTGATGCGCGAGAGGTCCGACGGATCCGATTTCGACATCTTCTTCGTGCCGTCCTTGAGCGACATGATGCGCGCGCCGGGCCCCTTGATCATCGGCTCGGGCAGCGGGAAAAATCCGGGTACGCCGTATTCGCGGTTGAAGCGGTCGGCGATATCGCGGCTGAGTTCGAGGTGCTGTTTCTGGTCTTCGCCGACCGGCACATGTGTCGCCTTGTAGGCGAGGATGTCGGCGGCCTGCAGCACCGGATAGGTGAACAGGCCGACGGAGGCGCGCTCCGCATCCTTGCCGGCCTTGTCCTTGAACTGGGTCATCCGCTCGACCCAGCCCATGCGGGCGACGCAGTTGAATATCCAGGCCAGCTCGACATGCGCGAGCACGGAGGACTGGGCGAAGATGACGGACTTCGAAGGGTCCACGCCAGCCGCCATGAAAGCGGCGGCGATCTGGCGGGTCTGGTCAATCAGGGCGCCGCGCTCGATGGGCATGGTGATGGCGTGCAGGTCGACCACGCAGAACACGCAGTCATGACCCTCGGCCTGCAGGTCCGCGAACTTCTTCAGGGCGCCGAGATAGTTGCCAAGATGCAGGTTTCCCGTCGGCTGGATGCCGGAGAATACGCGCTTCGGGCCGGTATAGGCGGGGGTGGTTTCTGTCATGATGACAGGCATTTAGCGTGTTTGATCAGCGCCGCAAAGCCTGCCGGATGTCGCTGATCCGGAGGGCGCCGGTGATCAGGGCGGCGAGGCCGTAGATCACCGCGGCGGCGGAGACCGTGGCGGCAGCCGCCAATGCTTCGGAGCCGCCCATGGCCTGGATGATGGCTGGCTGCTGCCAGAGCATCAGCCAGATGCCGGCGCCAAGGATCGCGGTGGCCAGCGCGGCCCGGAAGAGCCCTATCCACAGCCGGGGGCCGGGGCGGTACCAGCCGCGCCGGGCGAGGCTGAGCGCGAGCAGGCCGGCATTGACCCAGGCGGCAGTGCTGGTGGCAATGGCGAGGCCGGGGAAGCCATCCTGGCCGGACTGCTTCAGCCAGAAGAAAAGCCCTGCGCCGAGCAGCGTGTTCACGACGACCGAGACGAGGGCAAAGCGCATCGGCGTTTTCGTGTCCTCCCGCGCGAAGAAGGGCGGCGCGAGGATCTTGATCAGCACGAAAGCCGGCACGCCCCAGGCAAAGTGGAATA
>JBBSAZ010000049.1:0-11567 GCA_038251755.1 Caulobacterales bacterium | reverse complement strand
TCGATGCACATGTTCTCCAAGGAAAAGAACTTCTATGGCGGCCACGGCATCGTCGGCGCGCAGGTGCCGCTCGGCACCGGCCTCGCCTTCGCCAACAAGTATCGCGGCAATGACCATGTCAGCCTCGCCTATTTCGGCGATGGCGCGGCCAACCAGGGCCAGGTCTATGAAGCCTTCAATATGGCGAGCCTCTGGAAGCTGCCGGTGATCTACGTGATCGAGAACAACATGTACGCGATGGGCACGAGCGTTGAGCGCGCCTCCGCCGAAGTCGAACTCTTCAAGCGCGGCATCTCGTTCGAAATCGAAGGCGAGGAAGTCGACGGCATGGATGTCCTGGCAGTGCGCGAAGCTGGGCAAAAGGCTGTCGCGCATGCGCGCGCCGGCAAGGGGCCCTATATCCTCGAGATGAAGACCTATCGCTACCGCGGCCACTCGATGTCCGACCCCGCCAAGTATCGCAAGCGCGAGGAGGTCGACGACATCCGCACGCACCACGATCCGATCGAAGGCCTGAAAGGCCAGCTGATTGAACAGGGCCATGCGACGGAAGATGAGCTGAAGAAGATCGACAACGAGATCAAAGCGATCGTGAAGGAAGCGGCGGACTTCTCGCTTGAGAGCCCGGAGCCGGATGCCAGCGAGCTGTGGACGGATGTTTTGCTTGAGGGTGCAGTCTGATGTCGGTTGATATCCTGATGCCGGCGCTGTCGCCCACCATGGAAGAGGGCACGCTCTCGAAGTGGCTCAAGAAAGAGGGCGATACCGTCAAGTCCGGCGACATCATCGCCGAGATCGAAACCGACAAGGCGACGATGGAAGTCGAAGCCGTCGATGAGGGCATCCTCTCGCGCATCGTCGTGCCGGAAGGCACTGAGGGCGTGAAGGTCAATGCGATCATTGCCGTGCTAGCCTCGGACGGTGAGGACGTCCCGAAGGCAGAACCAAAAGCAGAAGCGCCGCCGGTCAAAGCGGAGCCCGCCGAGGCAAAGAACGCTGTGCCGGAAACGGAAAAACCCGAGACCGCCGCGCCAGAACAACCGCGTGTCAAGGTACTGTCGGACCCCTCAATACCGGAAGGCACCACCTTCACCGAAACCACCGTGCGCGATGCCCTCCGCGATGCGATGGCCGAGGAAATGCGCCGCGACGAGCGCGTGTTCGTCATGGGCGAGGAAGTTGCGCAGTACCAGGGCGCCTACAAGGTGACGCGCGAACTGCTGCAGGAATTCGGCGAGCGCCGCGTCATCGATACGCCGATCACGGAACATGGCTTTGCCGGTCTCGGCGTCGGCGCTGCCTTTGCGGGCCTGAAGCCCATTGTCGAGTTCATGACCTTCAACTTCGCCATGCAGGCCATCGACCATATCATCAACTCGGCCGCCAAGACGCTGTACATGAGCGGCGGCCAGATGGGCTGCCCCATCGTGTTCCGGGGCCCGAACGGCGCGGCCAGCCGCGTCGGCGCGCAGCATAGCCACGACTATTCATCATGGTACGCACAAATACCCGGCCTCAAGGTCATAGCGCCCTATAGCGCGGCGGACGCCAAGGGCCTCCTCAAAGCCGCAATCCGCGATCCGAACCCGGTCGTCTTCCTCGAGCACGAGTTGCTCTATGGCCAGTCCTTTCCGGTGCCGGATGGCGATTTCGTCCTGCCCATCGGCAAGGCGGCTGTGAAACGCGAAGGTACGGACGTGACGCTGGTCGCGCATTCGCGGATGGTCGGCTTTGCGCTGCAGGCGGCGGAACGCCTCGCCACCGAAGGCATCAGCGCGGAAGTCATCGACCTGCGCACGCTGCGCCCGCTGGATACCGATACCGTGGTCGAAAGCGTCAAGAAAACCAGCCGCCTCGTCTGTTGCGAAGAAGGCTGGCGCTATTTCGGCGTCGGCGCGGAGATCGCGGCAACGGTCGTGGCTGAGGCGTTCGATTATCTCGACGCGCCGCCCGCCCGCGTCCACCAGAAAGACGTGCCGCTACCCTACGCGGCCAACCTCGAAGCCCTGAGCC
Organism: Caulobacterales bacterium; assembly: GCA_038251755.1. Lineage (GTDB taxonomy): Bacteria > Pseudomonadota > Alphaproteobacteria > Caulobacterales > Hyphomonadaceae > Hyphomonas. The sequence continues at coordinate 9,554 of JBBSAZ010000049.1, read as the reverse complement.
TTCCGAATGCGGACGATATCGTCGCGGCGGCGAAGAAGGTGTGTGAGGGAATGAACTGATGCCCATCAACATCACGATGCCTGCACTCAGCCCCACGATGGAAGAGGGCACGCTGGCCAAATGGCTGGTGAAGGAAGGCGACGAGATCAAGTCCGGCATGATCATTGCCGAGATCGAGACCGACAAGGCGACGATGGAAGTCGAAGCGGTCGATGAAGGCAAGGTCGGCAAGATCATGGTGCCCGCCGGCACCGAAGGCGTGAAGGTCAACGCCGTGATCGCCGTGCTGCTGGAAGAGGGCGAGAGCGCAGGCGACGTAAAGGCGCCTGACGCGCCTGCGCCCAAGTCCGAAGCGGCGCCTGCACCAAAGCCCTCGACACCGCCCGCTGCCTCTCCGTCCCCGCTCACCCCGGCGAAAGCCGGGGCCCAGTCTTCGGTCGCCGTTCTGGATCCCGGCTTGCGCCGGGAAGAGCGGACGGTGGGTGCAAGGATCATGGCCTCGCCGCTCGCCAAACGCATCGCGGCTAACAAGGGCATCGACCTGAAGGCGCTCAAGGGCTCCGGCCCGCATGGCCGTATCATCCGCCGCGATGTGGAAAATGCAAAACCCGGCGCAGCCCAGCCCGCGGACGGCGGCGCGCCGATGACAGCGGACAGTCTCATCCTCCCGCAAATCCTCGACGACCGCGTCTATGCGCCGGATACGTACGAACTGAAGCCGCTCGACGGCATGCGCAAGGTTGTCGCCAGGCGCCTGACGCAAAGCTTCATGCAGGTGCCGCACTTCCCGCTGAACATCGACATCACGCTCGACAACCTGCTGGAAAGCCGCGCCGCCATCAACGCCGCCGCGCCGAAGGACGTGAAGATCTCGGTCAACGACCTGCTGATCAAGGCGGCGGCGCTCGCGCTGATCGACGAGCCGGACTGCAATGCGTCGTACACGGATAAAGGCATCGCCTATCACAAGCATGCCAACATTTCGGTCGCCGTGGCGGTCGAAGGCGGCCTCATCACGCCGGTCATCTTCAAAGCGGAAGGCAAGGGCCTCGCCGAGATTTCCGAGGAGATGAAAGACCTCGCCGCCCGCGCCCGCGACCGTAAGCTGAAGCCGCAGGAATACATGGGCGGCACCTTTTCGATCTCAAACCTCGGCATGTTCGGAATCAAATCCTTCGCCTCGATCATCAACCCTCCTGAGGGCATGATCCTATCCGTTGGCGCCGGCGAGAAGCGCGCAGTCGTGGACGAGGCAGGCGCCATCGTCGCGCGCACCGTGATGAGCGTCACCCTGACCTGCGACCACCGCGTCATCGGCGGCGCCGAAGGCGCGAAATGGCTGGCGGCGTTCAAGCGCTATGCCGAGACGCCCGAAGCGATGCTGCTTTAGGCCGGAAGGAACACCATGAGCACCCCTTACGATCTCATCGTCATCGGTTCCGGCCCCGGCGGCTATGTCGCCGCGATCCGTGCAAGCCAGCTTGGCATGAAGACGGCCATCGTGGAGCGCGAGAGCCTCGGCGGCATCTGTCTCAACTGGGGCTGCATTCCGACCAAGGCGCTGCTGCGCTCGGCGGAAGTGCTGCACCTCGCCAAGCACGCCAAATCCTTCGGTCTGAAGATCGAGAATCCATCCTTTGATCTGGAATCCGTCGTGAAACGCTCGCGCGGCGTCGCCTCGCAGCTGTCTAACGGCGTCAAGTTCCTGATGAAGAAGAACAAGATCGACGTGATCGAAGGCACCGCGCGCCTAGAGAAGGCCGCGCCCGCGCCGAAGGTCATCGTCAAGGGCAAGGACGGCAAGGATACGCCGTACACGGCCAAACACGTCATGCTCGCCACCGGCGCCCGCGCGCGCGACATTCCGCAGGCGGGCCTCGTGGCCGATGGCAAGCTGATCTGGACCTACCGCGAGGCGATGACGCCGGACGTGATGCCGAAACGCCTGCTGGTCGTCGGCTCCGGCGCTATCGGCATCGAGTTCGCAAGCTTCTACAACGAGCTCGGCGCGGAATTGACCGTCGTCGAAGTGATGGACCGCATCCTGCCGGTCGAGGACGCGGAAATCTCCGCGCTCGCCGAGAAGGATTTCAGGAAGCAAGGCTTCAACATCCTCACCGGCGCGAAAGTCGAGAACGTCAAGGCCGGCAAGAACGTCGTCACGGCCGACATCACAACGAAGGACGGCAAGAAGGAAACCAGGGAATTCGACCGCGCCATCCTCGCGGTCGGCATCGTTGGTAATGTCGAAAATCTCGGCCTCGAAGCGCTCGGCGCGAAGATCGACAAGACCCACGTTATCGTGGACGGTTTCGGCAAGACCGGCGTGCCCGGCCTCTACGCCATCGGCGACCTCACGGGCCCGCCCTGGCTGGCCCATAAGGCGAGCCATGAAGGCGTCACCTGCGTCGAAGGCATCGCCGGAAAGAACCACGCCGAGCCGTTCGATGCCTCGAACGTGCCCGGTTGCACCTATTCCCATCCGCAGGTCGCCAGCGTCGGCCTGACGGAAGCCGCCGCCAAGGCCAAAGGCCACGACATCAAGGTCGGCCGCTTCCCCTTCATCGGCAATGGCAAGGCCATCGCGATGGGCGCGGAGCAGGGCCTCGTGAAAACCATCTTCGACAAGAAGACCGGCGAACTCCTCGGCGCCCACATGATCGGCGCAGAAGTTACCGAGCTGATCCAGGGCTATGTCATCGCGCGGCAGGGCGAACTCACCGAGCAGGACCTGATCCACACGGTCTTCGCCCACCCGACGATTTCCGAAACGATGCACGAAGCCGTGCTCGACGCCGAAGGCCGCGCGCTGCATATCTAGGCGAATGAAACTTCCCTTCGGCCCCGGCGCCCTCGTCACAGCGGCCTTCATCGGGCCGGGCACCATCACGGCGTGCACTCTGGCCGGCGCAAACTTCGGCTACGCAATGCTCTGGGCGCTGGTGTTTGCCACCGCTGCCACCATCATCCTGCAGGAAATGTCAGCGCGTCTCGGCGTCGTGACGGGCAAAGGGCTTGGCGAAGCCTTGATAGCCGGCGCCGGGCATCCCGCGCTGAAGCTGGCCGTTGCCGGTCTCGTCGTCGTCGCGCTCGCCATGGGGAACGCCGCGTATCAGGCGGGCAACCTCACGGGCGCGTCGCTGGGCGGCGAAGCCATTCTTGGCGCAGACGGACCGGACAGGCAATTGATCATCGCGGTCCTGGCCCTGGTGGCGGGCGCGTTCCTGATGGCCGGCAGCTACAAACTCCTCGAAGGCGTGCTGATCGCGCTCGTCGCCCTGATGAGCCTAGCCTTCGCAGGCAGTGTACTGATCACGCGGCCGGATATGGGCGCGCTCCTCGCTGGCCTCGTGCCGAAGCTTCCGGAAGGCAGCCTTTTCACCGCCATCGCCCTGATCGGCACCACGATCGTGCCCTACAATCTTTTCCTGCACGCCTCGGCGGCGCGCGAGCGCTGGCCCGGGCGGGACGAGGCCGCGCTGCAGGAAGCCCGGCGTGATACGCAGGTGTCGGTAGGCCTCGGCGGCCTGATCTCGATCTTCATCCTGGTGACGGCGGCAGCCAGCCTGTTCGCCTCCGGCCTGGTCATCAAGTCAGGCGCCGATCTCGCGCAAGCCATCGGGCCTTCCTACGGCCCCGGAGCGCGGTATCTCGTCGGCATCGGGCTGCTCGCGGCTGGCCTCAGCTCCGCCATCACGGCGCCCATGGCGGCCGCCTATGCCGTGTGCGAACTGTCCCGCCAGCCGCCGCGCGGCGCGGTGTTCCGCGGTGTTGCCTTGGCGGTGCTCCTGACGGGCGCCGGGATTGCGCTGTTGGGATTCAATCCGCTCACGGTCATTCTGACGGCGCAGGTGGCGAATGGCATCCTGCTTCCGGCGGTCGCCATCTTCCTTCTGGTCGCCATGAACCGGCGCAGCCTTCTCGGCGCGCACGTGAACACGCCCCTGCAAAACCTTCTTGGCGGCGCCGTCCTGCTGGTCACCGTCGGGCTGGGCGCGCGGCTGATCCTCCGGGCAGCCGGTGTCTGGCCATGACCAAGTCCATCTGCCTGAATGCGGACCTCGGTGAACTGCCCGGCGAAGAGGGGCGGGCGCTGGACGCGGCGATGCTGCGCGTGGTGACCCGTTGCAACATCGCGTGCGGCGGCCATGCCGGTGACGCTGAAAGCATGCGCCGGACGGTGGAGACCGCAAAGGAGTACCGTGTACAGATCGGCGCGCATCCTTCTTATCCGGATATCGAGCATTTCGGGCGCCGCAGCCTGACGATGGAATCGGCGGATCTTGCAGCGTCGCTGGAAGAACAGGTCAGCCGGTTGCTCGCCATTGCAAAACGTGCCGGCATGCGGGTGGCGCACCTCAAGGCCCATGGCGCGCTCTACAACGACGCCGCCAGGGATGGCGCGCTGGCAGCGCTGGTCGCAGGCGTCGCGGTCAAGGCCGGTATCCCGGAACTCGTCGGCCCGCCAAACTCCGCACTTGAGGCCGCGGCACGCCGCGCCGGTTTGCGCTATCTCACCGAAGGTTTCGCGGACCGCACCTACGAACCGGATGGCTCGCTGACGCCGCGGAGCGTGCAGGGCGCCGTGATCGAGGAGGCGGCGGCGGTGCTCGAACAAGCCCTGTCGTTCGCGGCCAACGGCACGGTGAAATTGCGCGGCGGCGGGGCGCTGACCCTGCCGATCCAGACCCTCTGCCTGCACAGCGACACGCCCGGCGCGCCAGACCATGCATTAGCGATCCGTGCGGGGCTCGAAGCCGCCGGTATCGAGGTGCGCGCATGACGGCGCGCTTCAACGTCGTTGCCTGCGGTGACGATGCACTTACAATCCGGTGCGGCGCAGGCAACATCCGGCACAGCCTTGCGCAGCACCTCGTAGGCTTTCCGGGTTGGACCGAGATAGTTCCTGGAAAGATCGACGTGACGGTGGCTTTCGATCCGCATACGGAGCGCCACGGCGATGCAAAAGCAAGGCTTGAGGCGGCCCTGCAAACAGTTGATGCGATGCCGCCGCCCATCGCCCGCAAACATGTCCTGGACGCGGAGTTCGGAGGCGAGGCGGGGCCGGACCTTCCCGCGCTGGCGGCGCGCCTCGGGAAAGCCGAAGAGCAGATCATTCATGTTCTGGAGCGCCAGACACTCCGCGTGGACATGCTAGGCTTTACGCCGGGTTTCGCTTACCTGACGGGATTGGACCCGGCACTCGTTTCCGATCGTCTGGCCAATCCCCGCGCCCGGGTTGCGGCCGGGTCGATCGGCCTGATCTCCGGGCAGGTGGGGCTTTACGCGCTGGAAGGGCCGGGCGGCTGGCCCATCATGGGCCGCATCCTGACGCCGCTGTTTGATCGCGGCCGCATTGATCCTTTCCTGATGGCGCCCGGTGATGAAGTCGTCCTCCGCCGGGCGAGCCCGGCGTGACCCTCCACGTCCTATCGCCCGGTGTTCAGTGTACGGTGCAAGCCGCTCCGCGTGCAGGTTTCCGCCATGCCGGCGTGCCGTCGAGCGGCCCGGCCGATCCGGTCTCCATGGCGCTGGCCAACCGGCTGGTCAGCAAGCCGGCCAGCGCCCCCTGCCTTGAAATCGCATTTGGTCCTGCGTCCTTCCGCTTCTCGCAAGCCATCCAGATCGCGGTCGCAGGCGCCACCGCCGATGTCAAAGCCGGCGGACACGCCCATCCGATGCATGCCACACTGGACATCGCACCCGGCGATACGCTGGAAATCGGACCGGCGCAGGGCGGAGCGCGGTTCTATCTGGCCTTGGCCGGAACTCTGCAGGCGGAGGAATTCCTGGGCTCTGCCTCAACGTACCTGCCGGCGAAATTTGGCGGACATGAAGGCCGGGCGCTGCAAAAGGGAGATGTGCTCCAGCTGGATGCAGCGAACCGGGTGCCTAAATTGTCTACGCCGGAACCGCTGAGGCTGCCGCCAATGCCCGGCTACGCCCTGCGTGTCGTGGCCGGGCCGGATCTGCCCGCTGATGCGGCCGCTTGGGGGAGCGCCGTGTACCATGTCACGCCGCGCCTCAGCCGGATGGGCGTGGAGATCGAAGGCAAGTTTCCAGAGCTGGGCGGCGCCGGTATGCGGCCCAGCTCCCCCGTGTTTCCCGGCGCCTTGCAGGTCACGCCGCAAGGGCGCGGATTTCTTCTGCTCCCGGACGGTCAGACCACGGGGGGCTACCCGCACGTGCTGCAGGTGATCCGTGCAGACCGCCACCTCCTCGGCCAGCTGCGTCCCGGCGACAGCGTCCGGTTCCTTCTGCGAACTCAGGCGCAAGCTGAAGTAGACCTCCACGCCAAGCAGGCGCTCCTGCAAGCCTGGCTGCCAGACTTTCGCCTCTGATCAGAACGTCACGCGCAATCCCGCGCGCACATTCCGCCCGGGCAGGGGCAGCAGTTCCTTGAGCACGGACGTGGAGAGACGCGCCTCTTCGTCGGTTGCATTGCGCACTTCCACAAAAGCCTGTGTGCCGTCGGCGCCAAACCCGAGTGCGGACAGGTTCAGCGCGCCGCGCAGGTTGACCAGCGTATAGCCGTCGGTCGGCAGCTGGCCGGCGCCCGTGTCGTCCTGATCGCCCGCCCATTCCAGGCCGGCGCCCAGTTCGAACAGGCGCCATGCCGCTTCGGCTTCCGCCGTGAGGCGAAGCGGCGGCACAAAAGGCACATTGCCACCACCATCAAGTTCAGCATTCACGAAATCGGCGCCGCCCTTCACGCGCCAGTCTGCACCGAGAAGGCCATTGTCGAACAACGCTTCGCCATAGAGTTCGCCGCCGGTGAATGTGGCGTCGTCCTGCGAGAAGACGAACACGGGCAGGCCTTCGGCTTCGTCAACGATCAGCCCGCCCTCTTCAATTGTCCCCGGTTCAAGGAAGATGAAATCCGAGAATTGGGTGGTGAACACGTTGACGCCCAGCGACAGCCATTCATTCTTCCAGCGCAGCGTGCCTTCCAGATTGAGCCCGCGTTCCTTGTCGAGCGCCATATCGCCGACTTCAAACTGCGAGGTCGCAAGGTGCGGCCCGAAAGCAAACAGCTCGCTCTCGTTCGGCGCGCGCTCGGTATAGCTGAGCTGCGCGCCCATGAAGTAGCCGGACTCCGTGTGCTGATGAAGACCCGCGGACGCGCCGAAAAGGTCGAACTCGCTCTCGCCCGCGAGCGCGTTGTCGTGCTTCAGGCGCTCCGCCCGCAGGCCGCCTTCGACGCCAAAGCCGCTCTCCCATTCGCGCGATTCATAGAGGAACAACGCGGCTGACTGCGTGTCCGTCGGCGTGATGAAGGCTTCGTCCCCCTCGGTGAACAGCTCCTTGTCGAGCACCTGAAAACCGATGGCACCTTCAAAGCCTGCAATCTCGTGATCGATTTCACCGCGCGCTTCGACGCCGCTGGTCTCGAACAAGGTGCCGGGCTCGCCGGGCCCTTCAAACTCCGTATGCGTATAATCGGCCAGCGCGACAGATCCTGTCACGCGCTTGAGGATATTGCCGTCCAGGTTCAGGCCGGCGCGGAAATCATAACGCGTCTGCTCCAGGTCGATGAAGGGCTGTTCTTCCTCCTCACCGGGCGCTGGCTCATGCGAATGGCCCGGTAGTCCGTACATCGCAGACTGGCTGCGAATGGCGAGGCCGGCAAACCCCCGGTCGCCCACCCAGGACAGGCCCGCGCCATAGTTTTCCGTCTCGAGGAAGGAGTTCTCGACCTGATCGCGGCTCTCTTCGTGGTCTTCGCCCTCGTCTTCCTCCAGCGCCCGCAGCCGCGCAGATTCTACAAGCCCCGGCACATCATAATCACCCAGATCGCGCGCCGATGCGGAGAGAGCCAACACGAGGGGACCCGTATTGTACGTCACCCGCCCCGCCAGTTCGCTGCCTTCATTGACGCTATTGTAGGCGCCGAGGAGGTCACCCGAGATGGGTTTTTCAGGAAGCGTCTCGGCGATCAGGCCGTCAATCACGTTGACCACGCCGCCAATGGCTTGCCCGCCATAGGCAAGGGCCGCGGGGCCCCGCAGGATTTCGATCTTGTCAGCGTCGATACCGTCCGCCGCGACCTGGTGATCGGGGCTCGCCGCCGACACGTCGATCACGCCGATCCCGTTGGTCAGCACCTGCACGCGCTCGGCGCCAAGGCCGCGCAGCACCGGCCGGCTCGCGCCCTGTCCGAAGAAGGTCGAGGCGATGCCCGGTTCGCCGGCCAATGTGTCGCCCAGCGTGGAGGAAAGATTCCGCACAATCTCGGCGCGCTCAAGGGCTGTAGCATTGCCGATCAGTTCGTCGCTGGCGCGGTCCGGTCCCGGCGCCGAGGTGATCATCACCGGCGCCAGGCGGCGGGGCGCCTCCGCGTCCTGCGCATAGGCGGCGCCGAGCAAGGCTTGGGTGGATACGGCGGTCGCCATCAGAACGCGCTTCATGGGAGGATCCTTCGTTATGTAATAATGTATCATTATAAACACGAAGTCAGCGCTGCAAGGGGTCGAATGAAAATTCAGGGCCTATCAGGCCGAGCTGCCATCGACGCGGAGCAGCGAACCGGTGGTAAAGCTGGAGCTCGGGCTGGCGAGATACAGCGCAGCAGTGATGACCTCCTGCGGCAGGCCCGGCCGGCGCATCGCATTGCCGGCGCTTTGGCGCATCTCCTCGGGCCAGGCCTTGGAGATATCGGTCAGGAAAGGGCCGGGGCAGATCGTGTTCACCCGAACCTTTGGCGCATACTCATGCGCCAGCGACAGGCTCATCGCATTCAGCGCCGCCTTCGCGGAGCCGTACGGCACCACATGTGGCAAGGGCACCAAGCTGCCCGATGAGGAAATGTTGATGATACTCCCGCCCGCGCCATCCGCCATGCGCTTGGCCACCTGGCTCGCCAGCCGGAACGGGCCTTTGAAGTTCAGGTTCAGCACGCTGTCGAACAAGGACTCCGTCACTTCATGGCTCGCCATGCGCGGCCCGGAGCCGGCATTGTTGACGAGGATGTCCACCTTGCCGAACATCGCATAGGACGCCTCGATCAGCCCGTCGATATCGTCCCATCGCCCGCAATGGGCCGCGTGCGCATAGGCCTTCCGGCCCATCGCGCGCACTTCCTCCGCCACCGCTTCGCACGCGTCCAGCTTCCGGCTGGCGACGATGATGTCCGCGCCGTGCTCGGCAAACGCCTTGACCATCTGGTAGCCGAGCCCCCGGCTGCCGCCGGTCACCAGCGCCACTTTTCCCGTGAGATCGAAATACGGACTGGTCATGTGCGGAGTCTCCCATTCTGCCGGCGCAGTGTTCGCGCCCGCTTCCGCGAGATCAATCCATTCCCGCGCGGCAAGCCGCGCCCGGCCCTAATTTAGCGGAACGGGAGAAGAGATGGTCGCCGTCTTCGCCGCCTCGGCCGCGCGCATCAGGCGCAGCATGTTGCCGCCCCAGATCTTGGCGAGATCGTCTTCCGAATATCCGGCCTCCAGCAGCGCCGCCGTGATCTTCGGAAGGTCCGTGATGTCCGTCATCCCGTCCACGCCGCCGCCGCCGTCCCAGTCCGCGCCGATCCCGACATGGTCCGGTCCGACCAGCTC
>JBBSAZ010000048.1:0-11708 GCA_038251755.1 Caulobacterales bacterium | reverse complement strand
GAAACGGATGATTTCGAGGCGGCGCTCAGCGCGCTCCATTCGGAATGCGCCGTGGCTGCCGTCACGCGCAGTGAGAAGGGCTCGGTGGTGTTTGGCGACGGCGCGCCGATTGCCGTGCCGGCAGAGCCGGTATCCCGCGTGGTCGATACGACCGGCGCCGGTGATCAGTATGCGGCGGGTTTCCTGTTCGGCATTGCGCGTGGCCTGACGCTCGCAACCTGCGCCCGCCTTGGACACATTGCGGCGGCGGAAGTCATCTCGCACTTTGGTCCGCGTCCGGAGCAATCCTACAAGGCGCTGGCCGAGAAGGCGGGTATTTTCGCCTAGGTGAGCGCCCGCTCCACATAATCCAGCCGGTCGTGACCAAAGAACAGGTCGTCGTCCACAAAGAAGCTCGGAGCTCCGAACACACCGCGCGCGAGCGCTTCGTCGGTCGTGGCTTTCAGCTTTTCCTTGTTCGCCGGATCCGTCGCCAGTGCGCCGATGGCCGCCGCGTCAAAACCGTTCGCGGCGCACACCTTCGCCACTTGTCCCATGTCGCCGAGGTCAACCGGGTTCGGCTGCCCCCACGCGGCCTCGAAAAGCGCCGCGATGAACCGGCGCTGCTCCGCCGTGTCGGTCATGCCGGTTGTCGCGCGCAGCACGCCCAGCGTGTTGATCGGGAAGGCGGGGTTCATGTGAACCTGGATACCGATGTGCGCCGCGCAGCGCTGCAGGTCGCGGTTCATATACTTCGCCTTCGCCGGCACGGTGCCCGGCGGTTTGTTGCCGGAGCCCTGCATCACGCCGCCCAGAAACATCGGCCGGAAGCGCAGTTCCGCGCCCGTGCGCTCCTCCACGCCGAGGGCAACAGGCAATGCCAGCCAGGCGGTCGGGCTGGTATAGTCGAAGAAAAACTCGAAGAATTTTGCCATCCGGACGGCCCTACGTTTTGTTTTGGAACTTATGACAAACTGCGCTAGAACTGTCACTTATGAAATGGTCAGAGCTGTCAGATAACTGGTGCCCCGTTGCCCGCACGCTCTCGGTGGTCGGCGACCGCTGGACACTGCTCATCCTGCGAGACTGCTATCTCGGCAAATCCAAGTTCGAGGAATTCGCCGAATCCAGCGGCATGACGCGGCATATTCTGGCCGAACGCCTGAAGCGCCTTGTCGAGGAAGGCGTCCTCGAAAGACGCCTCTATTCCAGCGCCCCGAAGCGTTATGACTATGTGCTGACGGAAAAAGGCGAAGAACTCCGCCCGGCGCTGAAGATCATGAAAGACTGGGGCAAGAAGCACATGCCCGTGCGGCGCGAAGCGAAGGCGTAATCCCGGAGCCCTTGTCTGGACAGTCTCCGAAATCCGGCGCTCAATACCTGAAACAACAGGAGGAGCGCTGCGCCATGAACATGTCCGACTTTTCAAGCCGCGATGGTCTCAGTCTCGCGGACCTTGTGCGCACAAGGCAGGTCACGCCCCTTGAACTTCTCGACGCCGCGATGGCGCGGATCGAGCGCCATAACCCCGCGCTGAACGCGGTCGTGCACACGGCTTTCGACGAAGCGCGCGAAACCGCGAAAGGTCCGCTGCCGGAGGGGCCTTTCACGGGCGTGCCCTTCCTGGTCAAGGACCTTGGCCAGCGCGTCAAAGGCTGGCCGCGCACGTCGGCGAGTTTCTATGCCGAAGTTGCCGCCGATGCAGGCGATAGCGAACTGGTGCGCCGCTACCGCGCCGCGGGGCTTGTCCTTGCTGGCAAGACCAACACGCCGGAGTTCGGCATCCCCGGCGTAACCCAGTCTGCGCGCCTCGGGGCCTGCCGCAACCCGTGGAACCCGGATCATGTCTCCGGCGGCTCGTCCGGCGGCGCGGCGGCGGCGGTCGCATCGGGCATGGTTCCGGTTGCCCATGCCAGCGACGGGCTGGGGTCGATCCGCATCCCGGCGGCCTGTTGCGGACTCGTGGGCATGAAACCGACGCGCGACCGCAATCCGAATGGCGGCGAGGACACGGACCGCGCCATAGGCCTCTCCGTTGATCATGTTGTCTCGCGCACCGTCCGCGACAGCGCGGCGATGCTGGACGCCACCGGCTATCCCGAGCCCGCCAGTCCCTATGCCTATCCCCAGAAGGAGCGGCCCTATCTTGAAGAAGTGAGCCGCTCACCCGGAAAGCTGAAGATTTTCTGGTCCGGCGAGACCCCGAGCGGCCGCCCGGTCGATCCTGAAATCCAGGCCGCGCTCCAGCGCACGGCAACGCTGCTCGCCGAGCTCGGCCATGACGTGCGCGAGCAGGCCATCAAGATCGACTGGCGCCAGTTCTACCGGGCGCAGGCCATCGTGTCCGGCTCGAATTTCGCTGCCGGCATGGCCCGTCTCATCGAAGTGATAGGGCGCGAGCCCGCCGGAGACATCGGCCCGCTCGCCCGGCGCGGTTATGACCGGGGCCGCGAAATCACCGGCCAGCAGGCGATGTGGGCCTGGCAACAACTGCGCCTCATGAGCCGGCAGGTGATGGCGACTTTCGAGGAGTGCGACGTTCACCTCACGCCGGTCCTCGGCACGACGGTTCCGCGCGTTGACTGGCTCGACCCGCTCGCGCTCGAGATCAAGGACTATGACAAGCGCTCGGCAAAGACCTATCCCTTCACGCCGCCCTACAACATCACCGGCCAGCCCTCGCTGTCCCTGCCGCTCTGGCAGACATCGGACGGCCTGCCCCTCGCCATGATGTTCTCCGGCCGGTACGGCGACGAAGCGACCCTCTTCCGTCTCGCCGGGCAACTCGAGAAAGAATGTCCGTGGAAGGACAGAAAGCCGGCTATCTGGAATTGAGGGCCTGCCGTTCGAGCGGCAGTGAGCAGCTCGAGTCGAGGGCCTGGCGATTCTTGTTGCCGCTCATCCCCGCGAAGGCGGGGGTCGGATCAGGCTTGAGCTTTGCGAGCCCCCCGCCTTCGCGGGGGTGAACGGTGTACGGATGATCAGAGAATAAACTTCGACAGGTCCGCGTTCCCCGCGAGCGTGCCGACCTTTTCGTCCACATAGGCCGCCGTGATCGTGAACGTCTCGCCCGCCTTGTCCGGGGCGTCGAAGCTGATCTCGTCGAGCAGCCGCTCCAGTACCGTCTGCAATCTCCTTGCCCCGATATTCTCGACCGACTTGTTCACCGCTTCGGCGAGGTCGGCGAGACGGTCGATGGCAGCGTCCTCGAAGACGAGCGTCACCTTCTCGGCGGCCAGCAAGGCTTCGTACTGGCGGATCAGGCTCGCCTCCGGCTCGACCATGATGCGCCGCAGGTCATCGCGGGTCAGAGGCTCGAGTTCCACGCGGATCGGAAGGCGGCCTTGCAGTTCAGGCAGCAAGTCAGATGGCTTCGCGACATGGAACGCGCCGGACGCAATGAAGAGGATGTGATCGGTTTTCACGGCGCCGCGCTTGGTCGAAACCGTGGTGCCTTCGATCAGGGGGAGCAGGTCGCGCTGCACGCCTTCACGGCTGACATCCGCGCCGCCCCGGTCCTTGCGCGCGGCGATCTTGTCGATCTCGTCGAGGAAGACGATGCCGTCTTCTTCCACGGCGCTCAAGGCTTCGCGCACCACCTGTTCTTCGTCCACCAGCTTGTCGGCCTCTTCGGTCAGCAGCGGCTTGTAGGCTTCCTTCACAGTCGTCCGCACACGTTTCGTGCGTCCGCCCATCGCCTTGCCGAGCATTTCGGAGAGGTTGATCATGCCCATCGAGCCTTGCTGGCCCGGCAGGTCCAGCATCTGCATGGGATTGCTGCCCGCTTCGGCAAAGTCGAGATCGACTTCCTTGTCGTCCAGCATGCCGGCGCGCAGCTTTGTGCGGAACACGTCGCGGGTCGAGCGCTGGGCCTCGGCGCCGACGAGAGCGTCGAGCAGGCGCTCCTCTGCCTTGTCCTTGGCGGCCTGCGCCACGCCGGCACGCTTCTGTTCGCGCACCATGCCGACGGCGGCTTCCACGAGATCGCGAATGATCTGTTCCACATCACGGCCAACATAGCCGACCTCGGTGAACTTCGTCGCCTCGATCTTCAGGAAGGGCGCATTCGCCAGCCTGGCGAGGCGCCGGGAGATTTCGGTCTTGCCGACGCCCGTCGGCCCGATCATCAGGATATTCTTCGGCGTGATCTCGCGGCGCAGGTTTTCCGGCGCCTGTTTCCGCCGCCAGCGATTGCGCAGGGCAATGGCGACGGCACGCTTGGCTGCATTCTGGCCGACGATGTGCCGGTCAAGTTCGGCAACGATTTCGCGGGGGGTAAGCTGGATCATATGGGCGGTCTCGAAATGTCTCGAACTGATATGGGAGCGTCCATAAGTCGGGGAAGTCTACAGGCTGTTTTATGGACGGTTTTTGGACGGGTCGCGGTGTTGCGCTTATGCGGCCTCGGGCGGAAAGATACGCGATGCAATTCCCGTTTTAGGGACCCACCCGAGCACCCAGCGCCGCGCCGTGTGCCAGCCCCCGCCGAGCAGGATGATGCCAGTGCCGAGCAGCAGCGTGGTCGCAATGAAACTGGTCGAGCCCCCGCCGCCGACCGCATCGACGACCTGTCCGAGCGCCAGCCAGAAGCTGAGCAGACTTGAGACAACCAGCGCCCGCCGGTTCAGCGCAAGGGACAGGAGGCCGAGCCCGATCAGGCAGGCGAGCAGCAGCGCCGCTTCCGGCGTGCTGGGCGTCGCATTCGGCGCACCCATGATCATGCCCCTCAGGCCGAGGATGATCTGCGGCGCGGCGGCCACGTGAAGCCAGAACGCATTGTCCGACAGGCGTGTGATCCGGCCCGGGTCCTTCTGGTCGAACCAGATGGCGGCGGCGAGCGTGGCGAGGCCGATGATGATTGAGAGGAAACCGCCAAAGATCAGACCGGCATCGCCAAAGAAACCTGCAAACGTGTACGCGGCGGCGGCGGCAGAGACCGCCATCAGAAACATGCAGAAGGGCAGGCGGAAGCGCAGCCAAGCAATCGCCGCTGCCGCGCCGCAGCCGACGAACGTGCCCATGCCGGACTTGCCCAGCGTGTCCCAAGCCTGCGTCAGGCTGGTGATCGTGTTGGCATTGGCGCCGGTAAGGCCGCTGGCAATCACGCCGAACGAGAGGCCCGAGTACAGCGTGAAGATCGTGATCGCGGCCATGCTCGGCAGAAGCATCCGGCGCCGGCGCCCGAAATACTCGGCGAGCAGCCACATTACGGCGGCCACCGGCATCAGGATGACCGCGCCGAAGGCGCCCGCATTGCCACCGGTGACCATCGACCAGAAATTCGGGCCAAAGAACAGTCCGGTAATGGCGGTCAGGCCCATCGCCAGGATGACGATGCCAATCGTGATGAAAATGTCGTTGAAATTGTTGAGGAAACGCAGATTCTCGGACTGCTCGGGCAGGGCTTTGGTGACCGGGTCGGCGCGGGCCGCGAGGAAGGCCTCGAGGCGGCTCGCCTGATCGCGGGTGATGATCCCGGCCTCGGCAGCGGCGCGGATGTCGGACCGGTCAAACATCGAGGGTTTCCACCGTGAAATGCCCGTTCGTATAAACGCAGATGTCGGCGGCGATCTGCATGGCCTTGCGGCCGATCACTTCCGCATCCTGCTCATAGTCGTACAGACCCAGCGCCGCCGCGAGGGCGAAATTGCCGCCGGAGCCGATGGCGACAACATTGTGCTCGGGCTCCAGCACATCGCCCGAACCGGTAATGACGAGGGTGCTGGTCTTGTCGGCGACGATCAGCAGGGCTTCCAGCTTTTGAAGGTAGCGCTCGGTGCGCCAGTCCTTGGCCAGCTCCACGGCGGCGCGCTGCAGCTGGCCGGGGAAACGCTCGAGCTTCTGCTCGAGCCGTTCGAACAGGGTAAACGCGTCGGCGGTGGCGCCTGCAAAGCCCGCGAGAATCGTTCCATCGGCGATCCTGCGGACCTTTCGGGCATTTCCCTTCATAATGGTCGGCCCCATCGAGACCTGACCGTCTGAAATCATCACGAGCTTAGGGCCTTTGCGCACGGCAATGACGGTGGTGCCATGCCAAGGCAGGCCGGAATTTTCTTGCGTTGTCATGGCTTTGAAAATGGCGGAGTTGGGCCTGCGGCACAAGGGATCGCCCGCCGATGCGGAAATGTGACAGTTATGTCACTGAACTGTCACACACCGCTCCTAAGGGAATGATGAGGCGGCCACAGGGTTCCCAAATGTTGCAACAGCTCGGCCAACTGCCCATGGGCTGGTTGCTGATCGCTCTCATTGCGGTCTTCGGCTCGGCAGCGTTTTTCATGGGACGCGTACGGGCCGAGCGCCTGCTGCTTTCGACGACCTCGCGGATGCACTCGCGCCCCAATTATCACGGCTACTACGTAGCCATGTGGGCAACCGTTCCCGTAATCCTTCTCGCCACCGCCTATGCCATCTTCGCCGAGGACCTGACGCGCAGCCAGTTGACGCGGGAGTTGCCGTCCTCTTTCGCGCGCCTTTCGCCGGCGGAGCTGCAGAGCTATCTCGAATCGGTGCGGATGGCGGCTGGCACGGCGGCCAGCGCGGGGGCGGACCGGGTGTTCCAGGCGATCACCAACCGGTATCTCGAACTGCGCGGTCTCGTGAATACCGGCACGCTGGTGCTGCTGGGCCTGTTGGCGGCTGGCGGGATTTTCCTCGCGCAGCGACGGTTGAAGCCGAACTTCCGCGCCCGCGCCTTTGTCGAAAATGGCATGGAACTCGTGTTGTTCCTCTGTGCGGGCGTGGCCATTGCGACCACGGCCGGCATCGTGCTGTCCCTGCTCTATGAGAGCCTCCAGTTCTTCCAGAAGGTTTCGGCCTGGGACTTCCTGACAGGCACGCGCTGGAACGCGCAGACGGAAGCCGAGTTCGGCGCCCTTCCGCTCTTCTTCGGCACGTTCATGATTGCGCTGATCGCCATGGTGGTAGCCGCGCCGATTGGACTTTTCTCCGCGATCTTCCTGTCGGAATATGCCTCGCCGCGCGCGCGCGCCTGGATCAAGCCGATCCTCGAAATTCTCGCCGGCATACCGACCGTCGTATACGGCTTCTTCGCCTTGCTGGTCGTCGCGCCCGGCATCCGGACAGCCGCGATCTGGTTCAACGAAACCGCCATTCAGTTCGGCTTGGCGAGCGAGCCGATCCTCGCCGCGCAGCCGACGAGCGCGCTGGCGGCCGGGCTTGTGATGGGCATCATGGTGATCCCGTTCGTGTCGTCCCTGTCGGATGATGTGATCAACGCCGTACCTCAGACATTGCGGGACGCGGCCTATGCGCTGGGCGCCACGAAATCTGAAACCGTCAAACAGGTGGTCGTACCGGCGGCGCTGCCGGGCATCATCGCGGCGCTTCTGCTCGCGGTGTCGCGCGCCATCGGGGAGACGATGATCGTGGTGATGGCGGCGGGCAAGAGCGCGCGCATCTCGATGGACCCGACGTCTGACCTGACAACCATCACGGTACAGATTGTCTCGTTGATGACAGGCGAGACGGGCTTTGATGATCCGAAGACGCTGTCGGCCTTCGCGCTCGGCCTGGTCCTGTTCATTGTGACCCTCGCGTTCAACGTTGTCGCCCTGCGCGTCGTCAAGAAATACCGTGAAAAATATGACTGATACCGCCCGCACCTCGGCTCCCAGCGCGGCTGCGGCCAAGCACCTGAAGCGCCGCCGCGCGGCCGATGGGCGTTTCCGCTATTACGGACTGACCGCAATTTTTGTCGCGCTCGGTGCGCTGGCCGTTCTGGTGCTGACGATTGGCTCGCAGGCTTTCTCGGCGGCGACCTACAATGTCGTGCGCTATGATGTGACGCTCGATGCGGCCGTGATTGCGCCGGAGGCGGCCAGCCGCCCGGAAGATATTTCCCGCAATGTCGAGGGGTTCTACAGCCTGGTGCGGGATAACCTGCTCGCAACTTTCCCCGAAGCCGAGGCAGACCGCGTTTCCCGCCGCGAGCTGTCCGACTTTGTGACGCGGCTCGCCGTATTGCCGACAGCGCGCATGGTCGCCGGGAATCCTGAGCTCGTCGGCAGCGCAATCACGTTGACGGCGCCGCTGAATGACGACCTCGATCTTTACCTCAAGGGGCAAGGCGTCCGTGAGCGGAAGATCAAGGCCGGCACCATTTCGTCGGTGCAGGGGGAGGAAGACGGAACATTCCGCCTTTCGGGTACCGGTGCATTTGAAGCTGTCCTTGCCGGGCTCGCCGTGGCCAGCGTGGACCGCGCCGAAGATGCCGGACAGCCGGACGTTCTGCTGACTGCCGGCGTCTCGACCGGACGTCTGACGGACATCGATGCCGGTTCGGCGCAGATGGAATTGCTGACCGGCCGGGCGCAGGATTTCGCTCAGGCCCGCCCCACAGCGCGGATCATCGTGTCGGCCGAAAGCGAGCGCACCATATCGGATCGCCAGATTGCCTGGGTGCTGGCGCTTAAGGAAATGGGCCGCATAGACCGGGTGCCGCGCTGGACGCTGCTGACCAATTCCGACAGCACTTATCCGGAGTTGGCCGGCGGCCTGGCAGCGATTGTCGGCTCGCTTCTGACCATGCTGATCACGGCGCTGGTGGCGATGCCTATCGGCATCCTGGCGGCGGTCTATCTGGAAGAATTCGCGCCGCGCAACCGGCTGACAGAGTTCATCGAGGTCAACATCAACAACCTCGCCGCCGTACCGTCCATCGTGTTCGGCCTGCTCGGCGCCGCGCTCTACATAAACTTCCTCGGCATGCCGCGATCCGCGCCGCTGGTCGGTGGCCTCGTGCTGGCGCTGATGACGTTCCCGGTTGTGATCATCGCCTCGCGCGCCGCGCTGAAGGCCGTGCCGCCTTCGGTGCGTTCCGGCGCACTGGCGGTCGGCGCGTCGCAGATGCAGACGGTGTTCCACCATGTCGTGCCGCTGGCCGCGCCGGGCATCCTGACGGGCGCCATCCTCGGCATGGCCCGCGCGCTGGGCGAAACCGCGCCGCTGCTGCTAATCGGCATGGTGGCCTTTGTCGGCGATGTGCCGCGCAGCCCGACCGACGAGTCCACCGTGATGCCGGTGCTGATCTTCAGCTGGTCGAACAATGCCGAACGGTCATGGGAGCCGCTGACCTCAGCGATGATCATCATCCTGCTGGCCTTCCTTTTGGTTATGAACGGCCTCGTGGTATTCCTGCGGCGCAAGTACGAACGGAGATGGTGATGGATACGACCCAGGGAACGCCCGCGATGATGGACGACACACTCACTCTCCCGCGCACCACGGACGGCGCCCCGCGCATCGATTGCCGGAACATCAAGGTGTTCTACGGCGAAGCGCAGGCCATCCACGACGTATCGATGACCTTCCCGGACCGCGCGGTGACGGCGCTGATCGGGCCATCGGGCTGCGGCAAGTCCACCTTCCTGCGCTGCCTCAACCGGATGAACGACACCATCGAGAACTGCCGCGTTGAAGGCCAGATCCTGATGGACGGCGAGAACATCAACGATGAGGATGTCGATCCTGTCCTGCTGCGTTCGCGCGTCGGCATGGTGTTTCAAAAGCCGAACCCGTTCCCGAAATCGATCTATGACAACATCGCCTATGGTCCTCGCATCCACGGGCTGGCGAATGGCCGGGAAGACCTCGATGCCATCGTCGAGAAGAGCCTGCGCCGCGCCGGTCTCTGGGAAGAGGTGAAGGACCGTCTCACCGCGCCGGGCACCAGCCTGTCGGGCGGCCAGCAGCAACGACTGTGCATCGCGCGCGCGATTGCCGTGCAGCCCGAAGTGATCCTGATGGACGAACCCTGTTCGGCCCTCGACCCGATTGCTACCGCGCGGATCGAGGAACTGATCGACGATCTGCGCAGCCGTTACTGTATCGTGATCGTGACGCACTCAATGCAGCAGGCGGCACGCGTGTCGCAGCGCACGGCATTCTTCCATCTCGGTAATCTGATCGAACTGGGCGACACCAACCAGATTTTCACCAACCCGCGCGAAAAGCGCACCGAAGACTACATCACCGGCCGGTTCGGCTGAGCGAGGCAAGCATGTCTGAACATATCGTTTCTGCCTATTCTGAAGAACTCGAACGGCTGTCGGCCGACATCATGAAGATGGGCGGCATTGCCGAAACCATGATCGTGGATTCGACGCGGGCGCTATCGGCGAACGACCTCGAACTCGCCAAGGAAGTTGTGTTGCGTGACCCGCTCGTGGATGCCATCGAATCCGATGCCGAGCGGCAGATCGTGTCGCTGATCGCGCGCCGCCAGCCTATGGGGCACGACCTGCGGATGATCCTATCTGCGATGAAGATTACAAGCGAGCTGGAGCGGATTGGTGATCTCGCCAAGAACATTGCCAAGCGCGCGCAGCGCCTCGATGAGAACGTCAATGACGAAATGCGCAATGCGATCGTCCGGATGTCGAAACCCGTGTCGCGCCAGCTGAACAACGTCCTGAACGCCTACGCCTCGGCGAGCCCCGACAAGGCAAAGGCCGTCTGGGAGTCGGATGACGACATCGACAACCACTACAACTCCGTTTTCCGCGAAATGCTGACCTATCTCGTCGAGGACCCGCGCCGCATCACGGCCGGCGCGCACATGCTGTTCATGGCGAAGAACCTCGAGCGGATCGGGGATCACTGCACGAATATTGCAGAGTTTGTTTATTATCAGGTGGTCGGTGACTACCTGTCCGAACTTGAACGTCCGAAACAGGACCAGGTTTAAGCCCGAAAGGGCCGCGCCTGCAGAATGGAGCCGACCCCATGAAACCTTATGTGCTGATCGCAGAAGACGAGAAGTCCGTTTCGGAGCTGTTGCTCTACAATCTTCGCAAGGAAGACTACGACGTCGGAATTGCCGGAGACGGCGAAGAAACGCTGATCATGCTGGACGAGCGCACGCCGGACCTGCTGCTGCTGGACTGGATGCTGCCGAAAGTCAGCGGCATCGAGATTTGCCGCCGTGTTCGCACAGGCGGGGGCAATCCCAACCTGCCGATCATCATGTTGACGGCGCGCGGCGAAGAAAGCGACCGCATCCGCGGACTTGATACGGGTGCGGACGATTACGTGACCAAGCCGTTCTCGACCACCGAGCTTATGGCTCGGGTGCGCGCTGTCCTGCGCCGTATCCGGCCGGGTCTGAAGGAAGACCGCATCACCGTCGGCGATATCGAGATTGACCGCGTGGCCCACCGCGTGGCGCGCAAGGGCTCCGACATTCACCTCGGCCCGACAGAGTTCCGGCTGCTCGATTACTTCATGCAGCACCCGGGCCGCGTCTTCTCGCGTGAGCAGCTGCTGGACACGGTCTGGGGTTCAGATGTGTATGTCGAGGCGCGCACGGTGGATGTGCATGTCGGGCGGCTGCGCAAGGCGCTGCGCAACGGCGGCGGCGATGACCCGATCCGCACGGTGCGCTCGGCCGGCTACGCCCTGCGCGAAGACTGACGGGCGCCGGAAACGGCGCCCGCCGTCTGCCGCTCAGCCGAACACTTCGGCCAGGAAAGTTTTCAGGTAGGCAAAGCTGCGACGGTCGGTATCGGCGTGATACTGCGTCGCGTCGCCTGTCGCGCCGACGGTCGTGAAGGCGTGCGTGGCGAGGCCATGCGCGTGCAGCTGCCAGTCGGCGCCGGCAAACTCCTTCGCGATGGCCAGCACGTCCT
The DNA here is from genome assembly GCA_038251755.1 of Caulobacterales bacterium. Taxonomy (GTDB): domain Bacteria; phylum Pseudomonadota; class Alphaproteobacteria; order Caulobacterales; family Hyphomonadaceae; genus Hyphomonas. The sequence goes on along the minus strand of JBBSAZ010000048.1, from coordinate 81 downwards.
CCGGCGTCGCCATCGGATCGTTCCAGCCATGCTCGATCAGCACCTTCGCCTTGATCTTCGGCGCCGGGATATTCTCCGCAG
>JBBSAZ010000047.1:0-11774 GCA_038251755.1 Caulobacterales bacterium | reverse complement strand
TGCCGCAGGCGCGGCTGCAGCCCCGGCCAAGGGCGCTGCCCCGGCCAAGGCCCCGGCGAAGCCTGCCGGCAAGAAGTGATCCTTCTGGACAATCTGGAGGCCGCCCGTCACAAGCGGGCGGCCTCTTTGATTCCGGGGGCGAATGAAGGACGGACAGGCGAGCCATGCTGATCCTTGCCGGACAGGGAAACCCGGGCGCGAAGTACGCCAAGAACCGGCACAATACCGGCTTCCTGCTGCTCGACCGGATTCACGCCGTGCACGGCTTCGGCCCGTGGCGCGCGAAGTTCGATTCCGAGATTTCCGAAGGGACCATCGACTCCGCGAACGGCCGGCTGAAGGTGCTGCTGCTGAAGCCGCTGACCTATTACAACGAGTCCGGGCGGGCGCTGTCTAAGGCGTGTGCATTCTACAAGGTAGGGCCGGAAGCGGTCACGCTGGTGTATGACGAGATAGATCTCGCGCCGGGGCGCGTGCGCGTGAAGCGTGGCGGCGGCGCGGCGGGCAACAATGGCGTGCGCTCGGCGACGGCCCACCTTGGCCCGGACTTCCGGCGCATCCGCGTTGGCGTTGGCCATCCGGGCGACAAGTCGCTGGTGATGCCCTACGTGCTGTCGGACTTTCCGAAGGTGGATCTCGAGTGGTTCGTGCCGCTCGGCGAGGCGATCTGCAAGGCCCTGCCCTACCTGCTGGCCGATGACGACGAGCGGTTCCAGACCGAAGTGATGCGTCTCGCGCCGGCCCCGAAACTGGACCCGAAGCAGGCGGGCCGTCCGGGGACGGAGTAACGCCGGTCAGGCCTTGCGGACAATCACCATGCTGGAGCGCGTGGAGTCCACGACCACCCTGTCGCCGAGGTTCAGCGTGCCTTCGCCGTCGGCGGCTTCCGCGCCCCATACGGTGTCGCCAATCTTCACCTGGCCTTGTCCGCCGTTGAATTCCCGCGTGATCTCGCCGCGCTGGCCGACCAGCTGGACCATGCGCTTGTTGAGCGTCGGGTGCTCCGGCGCGGCCTTGCGCATATTCGGGAATACGGAGCGGCTGATCACGATCAGCGCGATGGACGCGAACATGAAGACGAGGATCTGCACATGCCAGGCAGTCGCCGATTCCGGCGCGACCGAGGCGAAGATCGCCGTCATGCCGGCGGCGATGGACGCCATCAGCAGGTCGAACGTTCCAGTCACCATCTCGATGCCGAACAGGATCAGGGCGAGCACCAGCCAGTGCCACCAGGTGATCTGCGAGAGCAGTTGTTCCATGTAAATTGCCTTCTTCTGCAGGCGGAGGATCAGGTGCGGGTCGGCGGCACGGCGCTACCGGCTGGCCTTGGCGCGGCGTTCACCGCTTTCGCCGAGTCCGTCAGCCCACGGATACCTTCGATGGTGCCGAGAATGGACGAGAATTCCGCCGGGATGATGACCGTGCGCTGCTGCGGCGAGGTTGCGAGTTTCTCGAACGCGGCGACATAGGCCTGGCCGAGGAAGTAGTTGATCGCGTTGACGTCGCCCTTGGCAATCGCCTCGGAGACCATGGCGGTGGCTTTCGCTTCGGCTTCGGCTTCGCGCTCGCGCGCTTCAGCGTCGCGGAAGGCGGCTTCCTTGCGGCCTTCGGCTTGCAGGATCTGCGACTGCTTCTGGCCTTCGGCCTTGAGGATCGCCGATTGCTTCTCGCCTTCGGCTGTGAGGATCTCCGCGCGCTTCAGGCGCTCGGCCTTCATCTGGCGGGCCATGGCTTCGGTGATGTCGGCCGGCGGGGTCAGGTCCTTGATCTCGATACGGGTGACCTTCACGCCCCAGGGGAGCGTGGCTGCGTCGATCGTGCCGAGGAGGCGCGCGTTGATCTCGTCGCGGTTCGAGAGGACCTGGTCGAGGTCCATCGAGCCGACCACGGTGCGGATGTTGGTCATCGAGAGGTTGGTGATGGCGCTGACCAGGTTGTTGACCTCGTAGGCGGCCTGCACCGCATCGACGACCTGGATGAACACGATGGCGTCGCAGGAGACCATGGCGTTGTCGCGGGTGATCACCTCCTGCTGGGGCACATCCAGCACGGTTTCCATCATGTTCATTTTCCGGCCGACCCGGTCGAACAGCGGATTGACGACGTGCGGGCCGGGCGACAGCGTCTTGGTGTACCGGCCGAAGCGCTCGATCGTCCAGTTATAGCCCTGCGGCACGAACTTCAGCGCGCCGAACAGGCCGATGATGACGACGACGAAAATCAGCAGGAATGCTGAAATGATGATATCCATGGGATCCCTCTCCACGTGCAACTTACGAGTCAGATGGGGAAGGATTTGCCGTTATTCAATAAATTCGAACGCAAAATCGGCCTGCCCGTTCCCCGAGCAAGCCGATCATGGTCGTATTCGGTTAAGGTTCGTTAACAGCGCGGCCTAGAGCTGTGCGAGCAGATAGTCCGCCGCCGAGACCTTGAACTCGCCGCCCTGCTCCACGTTGAGCTCGGCGACGACACCGTCCTTCACCAGCATCGAGTAGCGCTGCGAACGCTTGCCCATGCCGAAACCGGAGGCGTCCAGCTCGAGGCCGATAGACTGCGCGAAGGCGCCGTTGCCGTCAGCGAGCATGCGGATCTTGTCTTCGGCGTGCGAAGACTTGCCCCAGGCGCCCATGACGAACACGTCGTTGACCGAGGTGCAGACGATTTCTTCGACGCCCTTGGATTCGAACTCGCCGGCCTTGTCGACGAAGCCCGGCAGGTGGCGCGCGGAGCAGGTCGGCGTGTAAGCGCCGGGGACGGCGAACAGGGCGACGGTCTTGCCGCCAAACACCTGGGCAGTGGTTACTGGTTTCGGGCCGTCCGCCGTCATTTCCATGAAGGTGGCTTCGGGCAGCTTGTCGCCGACTTTGATGGTCATGAGGCAGTCTCCTTTGTTGCCTGCCGGAGATAAGGCCGCGCGAGCGGAGCCGCAACCCTTGGAAGGTGAACGTTGAAAGCGTCCTGCAAGGGTTTTCACTTGCAATCGAGCGCCCGCTGGCCCAGCCTTCACCCCGGAGGCAGGCATGCAGCTCGATACCGACCTCACCGGCAAGCTCCTGATCGCCCTTCCGGGCATTAACGACACGCGCTTCGAGCGCTCGGTCATCCTGCTCTGCGCCCACACACCCGAGTTCGCGATGGGCATCGTGCTCAACAAACCTGTGGAGGGCATCGACCTGCAGGACCTGATGGAACAGATGGGCATCAAGATGGAAATCTCGCTGCGCGGCGTGACGGTGCTTGAAGGCGGGCCGGTGGCGACCGAGCGCGGATTTGTTCTGCATACGGATGATGTAATCTGTGACGGCGCGACCATGGAGGTCGACGGCGACATCTGCATGACGGCGACGAAGGATATTCTCGGCATGGTTGCCTCGATGGCAGCGCCGCGCCAGTCGGTCTTCGCGCTCGGCTATGCCGGCTGGGGCGCGGGCCAGCTGGAGAGCGAACTGGCGGACAATGCCTGGCTGGTCTGCGAGCCGGATTCAGATCTCGTCTTCGGCGATTCCTACGAGCACAAATGGCGCCATGCCATGACACGGCTGGGGATCGATCTTTCGCGGCTCCATTCCGGCGCGGGCAACGCATGAGACTGTCCAGCGCCCTCACGATCCATGAAGCGGCTTCACCGCTCGAGATCGCCGCGTTCGGCGGACTGATCTCCGAATACGTCGCCTGGTGCCGCGAGCGCTACAGGGATGAGCCGTGGCTGGTCGATCTGGCCTTCAGTCATCAGGGGCTGGACGCGGAACTTCTGACACTCAGAGAACTCTATGGAGCGCCGCATGGCCGTATGCTGATCGCCGAGGATGCGCACGAAATCCTTGGTGGCGTGGCCTACAAGCGCATAGACGCGCAGACCTGCGAGATGAAGCGCCTGTTCGTGCGGACGGCGGCCAACGGTCGGGGCCTGGGGCGGAAATTGTGCGAGGCCTCGATGCAGGCTGCAGCGCGCGATGGGTTCAAGACGATGCGCCTGGATACGACGCGCGACATGGTGGAAGCCATCGGACTCTACCGGTCGTTCGGCTTCCGGGATGTGGAACCGTTCGTGGACTATCCGGAACGGATGCGTCCGATGATGCTGTTCATGGCTCGGGATCTGGCAGCGGTCTGACAAGTCTTGCTGGTGAAGCTGTGTGCAGCTCAACCTGGCGGCGTTGCTTCAGCCCTTCAGGAATTTCAGCGCGGCCTTCGCATCTATGCCCTTCGAAAACGCAAACCCTTGCGCGTTGTCAAAGCCGAGGGCGCGCAGGCGGCCGGCATCTTCGCGCTTCTCGACGCCCTCGGCGGTGGTCGACATGCCGAGGCGCTGGGCGAGCAGCGTGATGGTCGAGAGGATCGTGTCGGTCCGCGCCTGCCCGAGGCGGGCGGTCAGGCCATGATCGATCTTGAGACTGTCAAACGGCAGGTCCGCCAGCCAGGCGAAGGAGGAATGTCCGGTGCCGAAATCGTCGAGCACCAGACCGGCGCCGACGGCTTTCAACGCCATGGCAGCGGCGAGCGAGTTGGCTTCGTCGCGCAGTGCGGCCTGCTCGGTCAGCTCGATGCGGATCGCCCGCTTCGGCAATTCGTAGCTGGTGGTCAGGGCATCAATCAGCGCGGGAATGGTGCTTTTCGTCAGTTCGCGGGCGGTCAGGTTGACGTGCACGAACAGGTCGTCCCGCTTCGCCTCGCGGCGCAGGTCCGACAGGGTCTCGGCGGCACGGATCAGCATGTTCGAGGCGAGCGCCTGGTCTTCCCAGCGGCTCGGCGGCGTGGTGAGGCCCGGCCCGGTCCAGCGCGCCAGCGCCTCGAAGCCGACGACCCGGCCGTCGCGCAGGGAGATGATCGGCTGGTAGACCGGAACGAGGTCCGGACCCGGCTTCAGGTCGGCCGGATCGAATTCGGGGAAATCCTCACCGGTCAGCAGCATGCCGCGCGCTTCGGTCTCGCTGATGAAGGCGCCGACGAGGTGGATATCGTGGCCGTTGGACAGGCGCAGCGGGCAGCGGACCGGGCCGTCTGCCGGCGCGAAAACGCGGCCCAGGCGGCCCCGGCTGAGGCCCTCCAGCATCTTCTCCAACGCGTCGATGGACCAGACGCCGCCGAGTTCGGACAGCGTCGTGCCGGAAGGCGCCTCGATTTCGAGACGGCCCGGCTCCGAACGCCAGTGCCAGCTGCCTTGAGCCTGGACGGGTTTTGCAAGTGCCATGAGGTTGATACCTAGCGGTCTGGTCGCGGCCTGACGAGACCGAAAAGGATGTGGTCGCGGCGGGTGCCGGCGATTTCAAGATAGGCTGTTGCCAGCCCTTCTTCAGCAAATCCCGTGCCTTCCAGAACGCGCCGGGAGCGCGCATTTTCCGCCACGATTCCCGCTTCGATACGCCAGAGGCCGAGATCGCGAAACGCCCATGTGCAGGCGCCGGACACCGCCTCGCGCATATAGCCCTGCCCTTCGAAGCCTTCGCCCTGCCAGTAACCCAGGCTGGCGCTTTCCGCCGGCCAGGGCCGCACCTGCGTAAATGAGAGACCGCCGACGAGGGCATTGTCGCTGAGGCGGCGGATAAAGAGGATATAGGCGGTGCCGGCTTTCCAGGCCGAGGTCCAGGCCGAGAGGCGGCGGTTCCAGTCCCGCCGCGAGAGAGCATCACTCGGCCAGGACGGCTCCCAGGGCTCGATATAGGCGCGGCTTGCGTGGCGCAGCCGCGCCCAGTCTCCGAAGTCCTGCCGGCGCGCCGGCGCCAGGGCGAGGCGCGGCGTCGTGATCAGGGTATCGAGCGGCGCGCCCATGCGGCAGGCTCAGCGCGCAAAGTCGAGGATGCGCGCCCGCACGGCGCCGAGATCGGAGGGCAAGCGCTCGAACACTTCACCGCGGCCCAGCAAGGCCTCGCAGCGGGTGGGCAGCGGGGCGTCCTGCCTTGTCGCCGCGCCGACCGTCTCCGGGAATTTCGAGGCGGCGGCGGTGGCCAGTACGACGGTGGCGACATCCTTTTTCGGCAGGCGGCGGGCGAGCGCGGTGCCTACGGCCGTGTGCGGACAGATCAGCCAGCCGGTTTCCTTCCGGAAGCGTTCCATCTCCGCCAGCGTGTCGCCATTGTTGACCGAGACGGCGGAAAGTCCGGAGCAGCTGAGTTTGGTCTGCGCGCCATCCGGCAGCGCGGCGTCGCCCGATTGTGCGTAGGCGGCATAGGTGCGGCGGATAACTTCGGCGTCCCGTCCGGTGATCTCGTAGAGGACCCGCTCGAAATTCGACGGCACCGAAATGTCCATCGCCGGGCTCGGCGTTGCGACCGCCGGGGTGCGCGTCATCCGGCCGGTGTTGAACAGGCGCGCGAGGGCGTCGTTCTCGTTGACCGCGCAGACCGCTTCGAAGCCGCCTGTCAGCAGGCCGCAGCGCGCCGCAACATAGCCGGCCAGGGCGTCGCCCATGTTGCCGCTGGGGACGACATAGCGAATGGGGGCGCCGCGCAGCTGGGCCTGGCTAGTGGCGTAATAGACCGACTGCGCCGCGATTCGCGCCCAGTTGATCGAGTTGACGCCGGAGAGGTTCACGGTGCGCGCGAAAGCCCGGTCCGCGAACAGCGATTTGACGATCGCCTGCGCGTCGTCGAAATCGCTGTCTGTGGCAATGTTAAGTATATTGGCGGCGCCGGTCGTCGTCATGAACAGGCGCTGCACGGGCGAGACACGCTCGTGCGGATGCAGGATCACAAGGCGGGACTGTTTCGCTCCCGCGAACGCCGCCGCCGCCGCGCCGCCTGTATCGCCCGAGGTGGCGCAGACAACGGTCAGTGTCTCGCCGGATCTGGCCAGCAGGTAGTCATACAACTTCGCGATCAGCTGCATCGCGACGTCCTTGAACGCCAGCGTCGGGCCATGGTGCAGTTCCATCAGCCAGCTATCCGGTCCCCACTGGGTCAGGGGCGCCACCGAATGATGCGCGAAGCTGGCATACGCGTCCCGGCAGATTTTCTGCACGTCGGCTTCAGGAATCGCATCGCCCGCAAATGCGGAGAGGATTCGCGACGCCACCGCGGCATAAGGCTCGCCGGGGCGGGCCGGTTCGATGCGAGGCCATTCCTTCGGAACATAGAGCCCGCCATCCGGCGCGAGGCCCGCCAGGCAGGCTTCGGCAAAGCCGGTTTCCGGCGCTTCGCCGCGAGTGGAGATGTATTTCACGGGTTGGCTGTTCCCCTGAAGCGGAGGCGTCCGCGCTGATGATGTAGGGCGAGATACACACCGATCAGGCCGATGGCGAGCCCCCACCAGGTAAGCGCGTAGCCGAAATGACGCTCCGGCGGGAGGCGTTCGTTCAGCTGCGGCTGCGCGAAGGGGTTCACCACCGGCTCGGGCGGCGCGCCATCGGTGCGCAGCAACGTCTCCGGTTCGAACACGCGGGGGCCGACCTTGGCGGCGAGATCAGCGGGCAAGGTTTTCGCGAGTTCGACCGGGTCGAACGAATAGAACAACCCGGCAGCAGGATCGTCTTCGGTGGAGAACACGTTGCGATGGCCGGACTCATGCCAGATGCCACGCGCGGAGAAGAACTGCGGCGCTGTCACCAGCGTCGGCACAGGAGCGTCCATACCATAGTGCAGCGTCTGCGCGACGAAGGCCGCGCCGTCGTCCGTCTCGACGAGGACAACATCCCGCCAGGCCGCGCTGCCGCCCGTGAGCGAATAGACCTGCCGCACGGTGCCCGGCAGCAAAGTGCCGGAAACGGTCGTCCATTCCGGCTCGACATCTTCCAGAGCCATCTTCTCGTTATAGCGGCTCCACTGCCAGTTCCCGAACATGATGAGGATCACGACCGAGGCGGCTGTGAACAGTGTCAGCAGCGGATAGGGTTTGAAGGTCATCGGTCTCGTCCTTCCCGGAAAGTGAAAAGCCCGCCGGACGCTTGTCGCACCGGCGGGCTTTCAATGGGCTGCAGTAGCCTCAGCGCCTTGTTACTTGCCCGCTTCGAAGACGAGGTAGGGCGTGACGTAAACGAAGGCGAAGAGGAAGAGCCACACCACGTCCACGAAGTGCCAGTACCAGGCGGCGAACTCGAAGCCGAGGTGCTTCTTCGGGGTGAGGTTGCCGGCGTACATGCGGATCAGGCAGACGGTGAGGAAGATTGTGCCGATGACGACGTGGGCGCCGTGAAAGCCGGTCGCCATGAAGAAGGCCGAGCCATACAGCGTGCCGTCATAGGCGAACCCGGCATGGCTGTATTCGACGACCTGAAGCGCCGTGAAGGCGAGGCCGAGCACAATGGTGATGAACAGCCCGAGCTTGGCGCTCTTCATGTCGCCATGCTGCAGCGCATGGTGCGCCCAGGTGACGGTGGTGCCGGAGAGCAGCAGGACGAGGGTGTTCATCAGCGGCAGATGGAACGGGTCAAAGGTGGTGACGCCTTCAGGCGGGAATTGCCTGAAGCGCTCAAGGCCTTCCTGGAAGATCGGGTTGGCGGAATCCCAGGTGCCGCCGACGCGGGCTTGCGAGAAGATCGAGAATTCGAAGAAGCCCCAGAACCAGGCGACGAAGAACATGATTTCCGAGACGATGAAAAGGATCATGCCGTAGCGCAGGCCGATCTCGACCACCGGAGTATGATCACCCGTGCGGCCTTCCTTGACGACCGTCGCCCACCAGCCGAACATCACCCAGAAGACCATGGCAAAACCGATGGCCATCAGCCACCAGGTGCCTTCCGGCATGCCGAACAGGCCCTTCATGTAGGTGACCGCGCCAATCGCCAGCGTCATCACCGCCAGCGAGCCGAGCAAGGGCCAGGGAGACGGATTTACGAGATGGTAGTCGTGTTTTACGTCGCCGCCGGACATGTGCCTCAAATCCCCTATGGAATCCCTGAACTTCGGGGCTGTTTAACGTGCGCCCCGGCCACGATGCAACCGATTCAGCCGGGTGCTGCCGAATTCGCCGCACCCAGAGACACCGCCGGAGCCGCAGCCTGCTTGCCCGGACCTGAATACGCCGAACTGTCAAAGAAAGTGTAGCTGAGCGTGATCGTCTCGATCTTCCCGGCCAGGCGGTCCTCGATCATGTCCGGTGAAATGAAGTAGACCACCGGCAGTTTGCGCGTCTCGCCGGGCGCAATCACCCGCTCCGAGAAGCAGAAGCACTCCAGCTTGTTGAAGTACGGTCCGGCATTGTGCGGTGTCACGTTATAGCTCGCGATGACGCGCACTTCCTGCTTGGTGGGGTTGGTGACCTCATAGAAAGCCAGGCCGTGCTGGCCGATCTGGACCGTCTGGGACGTCTGCAGCGCCCGGAACAGCAACGGCGCATCGGCGACGTTCGCGTCAAAGCGCACCTCGATGGACTGATCCAGGATGCCCGCGGGGCCTTCGGTCGCGATTCGGGTCGTGCCGCCAAAGCCGGTGACCTTGCAGAAGGCGTCGTAGAGCGGGGCGGACGCAAAGGCGAGGCCGAGCATGCCCAGCGTCCCGGCGGCGGCGATCCCTGCGATGGTGCCGTTCGACAGGGCCATTACATGCGCTCCGAGACGCCGGTGCCGGTGTGCAGGCGGATCACGGTGGTGATCATCACCAGCACCACGAACGCCGCCAGCGCCAGGCCGAGCCAGAGGTTGCGGCGCTTGCGGGCTTTCAGGGCCTCGGCGTCGAGTTGCGGCACAACAGGATCAATCGATTCGGCCATGTCAGACGCCCGTCAGCGGAAAGTGAAGCCCGGCAGCATGCTCGACGAGCACCGCGCCAAACAGGGCGAACAGGTAGACGATCGAGAACACGAACGTGTTCTTGGCGAGCTTCATGTCATCGCCTGCCGCGCCGGCATCGCCGGCATTGGACCGGATGAGGCGCACGGCATAGGCGAGGAAAGTCGCGCCGAGGCCGAGGGCGGCCGCGCCGTAGATCCAACCGCCGAGGCCGGTGGCCAGCGGCAACAGCGAGACCGGCACCAGCACCAGCGTGTAGATCAGGATCTGCTCGCGCGTGACCTTGGCGCCGTGCGTGACCGGCAGCATCGGCACCGACACCTTGGCGTATTCCTTGTGCGCCAGTAGCGACAGCGCCCAGAAGTGCGGCGGGGTCCAGAAGAAGATGATGGCGAAGAGGATCCAGGCGTCGAGCGGCATGTTGCCGGTGACGGCGGCCCAGCCGATGACGGGCGGGAAGGCCCCTGCTCCGCCGCCGATGACGATATTCTGCGGCGTCGCCCGCTTCAGCCACATCGTATAGATCACGCCATAATAGAAGATCGAGAACGCGAGCAGGCCGGCGGCCAGCCAGTTCGACGCAAGCCACATCAGCATGACGGACACGCCGGACATGATCAGGCCCAGCGCCAGCGCTTCCTCGCGCGGCACGGCGCCGGACGGGATCGGCCGGGTCGAGGTGCGCGTCATCACCGCGTCGATGTCGGAATCGTACCACATGTTGATGGCGCCCGCGGCGCCGGAGCCGAGCGCCACGGCCAGCGTCGCGATGGCGGCCATGGCCGGGTGCATGACGATGCCAGTCATGCTGGATGCGGCCACGAGTCCGGCAAAGCCCGTGAACACCACCAGCATCATGATGCGGGGTTTCATCAGGTTCAGGTAGTCCACCGCCGTGGCGTGGCGCGTCTGCAGCGGAACTAGGGCTTCGGTCATGGCGTCGTGTCTCAGGTTGTCCGTTGACGAAACGGCCCGCACGCCTTGCGCGTGAGGGCCGCCCCGGAGTTCAGGTCTTGTCCGGCCCGGAGCGGCGGGCCGCGATCAGGTCAGTGACCGCCCTTGGTGTTGACCACCGGCAGTTCGTTATACTGGTGGAACGGCGGCGGGGATGGCAGCGTCCATTCCAGAGTGGTGGCGCCTTCGCCCCACGGATTGCCGCTGGTCGCCTTGCGGCGGCGGATGGCGGCTTCGGCGATCGAGATGAAGAAGATGATCGTCGCCACGAGGGTGATGGCGTAGCCGATCGACGAGACATAGTGCCAGGTCGAGAAGCCTTCGTTGTAGTCGATGTAGCGGCGCGGCATGCCCTGCAGGCCAAGGAAGTGCTGCGGGAAGAACAGGACGTTCGAACCGATGAACATCAGCCAGAAGTGAAGGCCGCCGAGCACGCTGTTGTACTTCACGCCGAACATCTTCTCGAACCAGTAGTACCAGCCCGCGAACAGGCCGAATACCGCGCCGAGCGAAAGCACGTAGTGGAAGTGCGCGACGACATAGTAGGTGTCGTGCAGGGCATGGTCGACGCCGGCGTTCGCCAGAACGACGCCCGTGACACCCCCGACGGTGAACAGGAAGATGAACCCGATGGCCCAGACCATCGCCGAGGTAAAGCGGATAGAGCCGCCCCACATCGTCGCGATCCACGAGAAGATCTTCACGCCGGTCGGCACCGCGATCACCATGGTGGCCGCGATGAAATAGGCCTGCGCACCGGTCGATAGGCCGACGGTGTACATGTGATGCGCCCACACCACGAAGCCGACGGCGCCGATCGAGACCATGGCGTAGGCCATGCCGAGATAGCCAAACACCGGCTTCTTCGAGAACGTCGCCACGATCTGGCTGATCATGCCGAAGCCCGGCAGGATCAGGATGTACACTTCGGGGTGGCCGAAGAACCAGAACAGATGCTGGAACAGCAGCGGGTCGCCGCCGCCCTCGGGCGAGAAGAACGTCGTGCCGAAATTGCGGTCGGTGATCAACATGGTGATAGCACCCGCCAGCACCGGCACCGCCAGCAGCAGCAGGAAGGCGGTGACCAGCATCGACCAGACGAACAGCGGCATCTTGTGCAGGGTCATGCCCGGCGCGCGCATGTTGAAGA